>CAYWTP010000396.1:0-3118 GCA_964461215.1 uncultured Ectothiorhodospiraceae bacterium
TTTTTTTCTGGGCATGGGTCGGCCGCTTTACGGCACGCCTAGCGTAGCATGGAGGTGGGGTCCTCCTCGGGACCGAAATCACCCGACGCGAAGACTAGTCTTCGGCTATTGTCTGGTCGAGGTAGCTGGAGGGAACGAAGGTTCCGTGGGACGACAGGTCCGTGAGCCGCGCTAGATTGCGCCCCGACAGCTCAATGATGAGGTGCTTACGGGATACGTCACGATAGGAGGCGTTCACTACAACTTCACTCTTCTCGTCTCTGCCGACGCAGTTACGGCCTTCCCTCAGGAGGTAGTCTGCGCCGTTGTCATCGACCAGGTAGCATTGCTTGCCACAGACCAGCCTGAAACGCTGCTTCGACAGCATTACGCCGATTTCCTGCCCCGGGCTCAGAGGTATGTCCACCGCCTCTCCTTTGGGCAACCGTGCGAATGCGTGCTCCGCCTTTGCCGCAGAGGCAACCCCAGGACTGAAGTCGAAGATGACAGTCTCTCGCAGCTCGGCGCCGGGCGCGGAGTCCTGGTCGCTGTCTGCATCGCTGGCTCGGCCGCCGCGCCGGATCCGATCACCGTAAACGCTCTGAGCCACTTCCTGGCGTGCACTAAGGTATTGCATGTATTTCACCAGCGCCACTTTCTTGTACTCGTCGTACTCAGGATCCTGCTTTGTCAGTGCCGCGATGATCGAGCGCCACTGGTGATCTTGGGAGAAGAGCTTGATGTCCATCTCCCGAAAATGTCGGCCGATGCTCGTCTGATCTTCGATGGAGCTGGATATGGCGTCGACAAAACGCCTCTCCACCTTCTTGATTCCTTCGGCTTCGCTTGTCAGCTCATCGTCCGAGAGCTTCAAGGACCCCATGATCCGGCGCCATGGAACCTCTGTTCGCCCGCCCAAGGCGAACTCGAAATCGTCCAGAGATGTGAAGCTGACGGTCTTGCCGTCCACTTCGAGTCTCAACGGCTTGCCGAAGATCTTCGTAAACATCTGATTGTCCATTCATTCGGGTTCGCAGTACCCCGCACCATCCAGCTCCTCCCCGTTGATGGCCGGAGCCGACGCCCGGGGGCCAGCTTGGCGAACGGCGCAGGGCACCCTTGACACCACCCGTGGCGAATCGCTCTCTTCTCGCCGTCGGCTGCCATGCTCCTCACCGTGGGGTAATGGTACGGCGTTGCCAAGTCGACGGGAAGCGTGGCACGTCGCGACCCTCGGGTTCTTTGAACCCCTCCGCAGTTGCGCCGACCCCCAATGACGATTATAAAGCGTGAGATGCGTAAACAACTCCTTTGCGGAGCCCAGGGCCGCTGGTATCCCGGGCCAGCCTTCCTTGTTCTGATCTCGGCCATCTTGCTTTGCATCTGTCCTGTTAAAGCCCGCGCCGAAGAACCGGCAACGGCACCAGCGTCCGATTTGTCGCTGCGGGTCATGGGCCGTCACCGCCGGGCCGACGGAAGCCTGACTGATTTTCAGGTGCGCAATGGAGCCGTGCTGCGTTCGGGTGATGGGGTTCAGGTGCGGTTCCAGGCCACCACGCAGAGCCATGTCTACGTGATCCTGATGGGCAGTTCAAACAAGGCAACCCTGCTGTTTCCGCCGCCGGGGGATCCGGCAGGACAGCGGGTGCGCAGCGGCAAGCTGTACGTAATCCCAGGACCACAGCTTTACTTTGAGCTGGATGATAGAGAAGGGAGGGAGTCGGTATTTGCGTTCTCCAGCCCCAGTCCGGTGCCCAACCTGCAGGACCTGCTGGCCCGGATGGATGCCGCCGGGGCTGATCGCCAGGGCGCCTACGCCGCCCTCAGGCGCAGCGTACCCGACGCGGCTAGCTTAACCTTTCGTCACATAGGCAAGGACCAGCTTTACGGCTCGGATCTATTTTCCACCGATCTGGTCGGCGACGTGAAGGCCGGTTCCGGATCGGTTGCGCCCCCGCGCGCGCCGGTGGCCAAGTCGAAGGCGCCGGACGGCACTTTGCCTGGACCCCTGCCGTCCGGCCTTGGGCCGACGCCCCGGACGCCAATCTCGTCCCGAAGTGTTCCCGCGCCGCCAGGAACCCGGGCCACTGTGCAAGCGCCATCCACACCGCCTTCTACGCCGGGGGTGCTTTCGGCCGAGGGGTCCCTGATCCCAAAGGGCTTGGTGCTTTCCGGTGAAGTGCCTCCGGCCCCATACCAGGAGCCGCCGGTACCGGCGGCCACTGATGTAGCGCTCCAGGCTCCGTCGCCGGAGCCGCTCGGTGGCCCGGCGTCAATCGGGTCCAGGGTAAGCAGCTCGCACGCCGCATCCGCGCCAGGTCGTAGTATCGGCGTGGGCCCGGTGCTGAATAGCTGGCCCGCCCCCGCCGCTGATTCCAGCCCGGAGCCCGGCGAGTCTTCGGTGGAATCGCAGGCGGCAAAGTCGGCACATGCCACCGCCACACCCCCTATCGGCCCGAGCGTTGAAACGTCGTCCGGCGTCGAGCCCCGCGCGGCTGCCTCGCAGCCGGCCCCGGCGCCCGAAAACGCCTCATCCGGGCCGGAACAGCCAGCCGCCAAGCCGTTCTTCAAACGCCTGACGGGATGGCTTGGGGGGGGCACAGAAGCGCAGGACAAGACCGGCGCCACAAAGCAGGACACCGTATCCGGCACGGCGCCGGGCCGCTCTTCCGCCGAAGCAGGGCAGGGGCAGCCAGTCAGGTTGGCCGCCGCGCCCGAGCCGGCGGTGGGGATGGCGACCCCGGTGGCATCGCCCGTCCCGAGTGCCGAGGCCACTGGGCAGGCCGATGAGCAGGTGCACCGGGGCGCGCCAACACTCCGCGCGGCTCGCGCGCCGTCTACTGCGGTAGGCACCCCGGTGTCCGCCACGGCGGAGCCGCCGGCAACCGGCAAGCAGTCCCCAGCCATGGGCTCGGTCCCGCAGGTGGTTGCGGGCGAGCCGGAAACACGAGTAGCGTCGGCACCCACACGGCCGACTGTCCCGAGCGCTCTTGTTCCGCCACCCCGGTCGGCTTCCCCAGCGGCGGCCGCGCAGTCGAGTTCAGCGCAGCGCAAACCTCTCATGAAACGTCTCTTCGGCTGGCTGAGCGGCGAGGAGCCAGCGCCGCCTCCCGGGCAGGCAGACGGCGACACGCAGGGC
>CAYWTP010000397.1:0-3116 GCA_964461215.1 uncultured Ectothiorhodospiraceae bacterium
GCCCAGCTTTCGCCCCTGCCAGGGGTCAGGCACCAGCACGGCGTACTCGGCGGTCTCGTGATCCGTGTCCGCCTCGAGCTGAGCGACGCCGACCAGCTCGCGCTCTGCGTCCACACATATCTCGGCGACGATGGCTATCTGGCGTTCATAGTCGATGACACAGTGCTCCACTGCCATCTGGTGCGTCGCCTGCTTGAACAGCGCGCGGAAGCGGAAGCGTATGGACTCCGGAGACGACTTGGCGATAAGCCTGTGCCACAGGGGCTCGTCCTCGGCGCGGACCGAGCGCAGAGTGACGGGGGTGCCGTCGCCAAGCGTTACATGACGCACATACTCCTCCGGATACGGCCGGATAGCCAAGTGCGGATAGGGCTCGCGGGTGCGCGGCGGCATGCGCTCGTCCAGCACCAGAGAGGCATCCAGCGCGACCACGCCTTCGGTGGTGACCAGCAGCGGGTTGATGTCAAACTCCTGGATCTCCGGATAGTCGGCGATGAGCAGCGAGAAGCGGATCATCACCTCGATCAGCCGGTCCAGATTGACCGAGGGCTTGCCCCTGTAACCCTGCAACACCGGCCACAGGGTCAGTGACTCCAGCATGCGCCGCGCCAGGCGCTCGTTCAGGGGTGGCAGGCCCAGGGCGTTGTCCCGGTACACACCCGCCGCTGCGCCTCCCATGCCGATCATGATCACGGCGCCGAAGGTCGGGTCCTTCTTGGCGCCCAGAATCATCTCCACGCCCTGGTGGACGTTGATCATCGGCTGCACGCTCACGCCGTACAGCAGCGCTTGCGCATCGTGCTGGCGTGCCCGACTGAGGATGCCGTCGAACGCACTCCGGACCTCCTCGGGCCCGGTCAGATCCAGCATGACCCCGCGCACCTCCGTGCGATGCTGGATCTGGGGCGACAGGACCTTCAGCACCACGGGGTAGCCAATGCGCGAAGCCGCCTGCACCGCCTCCTCTGCGGAGCGAGCCAGACAGCCGTCGCAGACGGGGATCTCGTAAGCCTTGAGAATCGCCTTGGCCTGGTTCTCCGTCAGACACTCGAGCCGGTCCCTGAGCAGGGGCTGCAGACGCTTGCGTAGCTTGCGCCGGTTCAGGGTGAAAGCCACGGGAATCTCCCGTGGAGTCTCGTACAGGGTCACCAGGTTGCGGGCATAAGACACTAGATGCATGAAGGCCCGGACGGCCTGCTCCGGCGTGGCATGGGTCGGTATGCCCGAGGCATTGAGGATCCGAGTGCCCTCGCGTACCTGGCCCCCTCCCATCCACGCCGCCAGCACCGGCTTGGTGGAGCCGTGGGCCGCGGCGGCCACTGCCTGGGCGGTGGCGCAGGGATCGCTGCCGCTCTGGGTGGCGAAGATCACCAGGGCCGCGTCCACGCCGTCGTCGGCGAGCACCGGCGGCAGGGCAGCGGCGAAGCGCTCGGGGGGAGCCCCGTCGAGCAGATCCACCGGATTGCCGTGCATGCCCACGGGCGGGAGAACCTCGCGCAGTCGGTCCGCGGTTGTGCCGCTCAGGGACGCCAGCACGCCGTCGCGGCTCAGCAGGGCGTCGCTCGCGATAATGGCCGGACCGCCGGCATTGCTGACTATGGCCAGCCGGGGTCCCTTGGGCAGGCGCTGGGAGGCCAGCAGATCGGCCACTGCGAAGATGTCGTCGAGCTCGGTGACCCGCACCACGCCCGCCCGCTCGAAGGCCGCGGCGTAGACCGCGTCCTCGGCCACCAGACCGCCGGTGTGGGAGGCCGCCATCTGGGCCGATTCCTCATAGCGCCCGGCCTTGTAGACGACGATGGGCTTGGCTCGGGCGAAAGCCCGGGCCGCCGACATGAAGCGCCGGGCGTGCTCGATGGTGTGCACGTACAGGATAATGGCGCGGGTCTCGGGGTCGTTGCCCAGATAGTCGATCAGGTCGCCGAAGCTCACGTCGAGCATATTGCCGATGGACACGAAGCAGGAGAAGCCGATGCCCTCCTCGGCGGCCCAGTCCATGACCGAGTTGCACAGGGCGCGGGACTCCGAGATGAAGGCCAGCCGGCCGGGTTTGGGCAGGGTCACGGCATGGCTGGCGTTGAGCCCGGACCCGGGGCGGATCACGCCCAGGGAGTTGGGACCGAGAATGCGCATGTGCTCGAAGCGCCGGCGCACGGTGTCGATCCGGGCCTCCAGGGCCCGGCCCGCCTCGCTGCTCTCCCGGAATCCACCCGAGAGAATGGCGATCCCCCGGATCCCGGCCTCGCCACAGGCCTGCACCAGGTCGGGTACTGCCTCTGCCGGGTTGCAGATAACGGCCAGGTCGGGGATTCGGGGCAACCCCGCCAGGTCCGGGTAGGTAGGCACTCCTTCGATGGACTCCCGTTCCGGGTCCACCACGTAGACCACGCCCTGGAAGCCCGATCCGAGCAGGTTGCGCAGCACGCACAGACCCAGGTGCCCGCAGGCTCCGCCAGCCCCGAGAAGCGCGATGCGCTGGGGCTTGAAGATCTTCTCCAGGTTGCGAACACTCACAACACCGCTCCTCCTGAGGTGACAAGCGCTTATTTTTTCTTAATTCTTGCGCCCAATGCACAGTTTAGGTGCGCCGGTCGACAATGTCGACTCGTTGTGGCTGCACAAGTCAATCCGCCGCGGCCCTGCCGCACAGCTCGGTGTCGCGGCCACCGGTATCGCTCACCGCATTGCCGGCCTACCACTCGAACAAGCCCGCCTGTGGCGGCGCCCGGCAGGCCTCGATGGCGATGCCGAATACGCGCTTCGGGCGCTGGGCTTGGCCGGCGTCACAGGCGCGCAGTGCTCGCTGTTGGGGGAAAAATACACCATGATAGATTTATGGGAATGCTATTAGGCCCGTCCAAATGGCCCGCGAGGCGCGCGAGTATCAGGAACAATACGAGCAAAACCTGTCAGATTGGCATGGGGCTGTGGCACCAGAGCGGCCAGCCGGGCAAGCTCGGCGCCGGTCGGTGCCTCCACCCAGCGAAACCGCATATCGCGCCGGAGGACGGCGCTCCTACACCACCCCCTGTAGGAGCGGTCCCCTGACCGCGATGGCGCCCCGCATATCGCGCCGGAGGACGGCGCTCCCACACCATCGCCCGTAGGAGCGGTCT
>CAYWTP010000398.1:0-3099 GCA_964461215.1 uncultured Ectothiorhodospiraceae bacterium
GACGTAGCGCATCGGAATGCCGGCCTCGCACACGGCATGCCCCAGCGGCATCGGAACAAGTTCCAGGCTGGGAAACAGGCGCGCGCGCTCTTCGGCCGGCAGGGCGGCCAGCAGATGATTCTGGTGGGGATCATGTTCGAGGGGGGGGACATGAGAAATAGCCATATTCAGACCCTCCTTCCCGGCCTACGAGCAAAGGACTTTTCCGAGGCGACCCCGCCGGAGGCCTCACATACGCCCGGAAGTTCATTATATCTTCTTGATCGGTCTATGTCAGTTGGCGCACAGATGCGGCCCTACCTGCAGGAGAACATTTTCCGGCCAACCCGCCCACGCGCCTGGCCCGCAAGGGGCCGGCCGCAGAAGCCGCCGGCATGACCGCAGTGGGTGCCAGCAGACAGACGGCCCGGGACAAGATCGAGTTCCTGCTGGATGAGGCGGGTAACCTGCGGGTGGTTCCGGTTGCGGCCTGCGTGACCCGGCTCAAAGGGATGGTGCCAAAGCCGACGCGGGTCGTCAGCCTCGATGACATGGAGGCAGCCATCGTGAGAGCGGCAGGCTAGCCATGACCGGCCTGGACACGAATGTCCTCGTCCGCTGTGTGGTCCAGGACGATCTCCCGCAGGCCGCCTCAGCGGCACAACTCATCGAGGGACGCTGCACACCCGAAGCGCCAGGCTAAGTCAGCACGCCGGTCCTCGCGGAGATGGCATGGGTCTTGAGCGGCGCCTATGGGTACGAGAAAGCCATCATCTTGTCGGTGCTGCGCCAGATCCTTGCCACGGCCGAACTCGCTGTGGAGGACCCAGCGCTGGCGTGGGGCGCATTAGGGGAGTTCGAGCAAGGCTCTGCGGATTTTGCGGACTATCTGATCGGGCACGGAAATCACGCACACGGGGGCTCCCGCACCTACACCTTCGACCGCAGTGAATGGCGGTGGGGACGGAATCCACTGCGTCCGCTGCGCGCCGTCGGTGGCGGCGCAGCTCTGCACGGCGTTGGTCTGGAGGACGAGCACGCAGCGTGGTCCGAACTTTCCGAGCGCGTCGGCCACACTCCGGTGCTAGGCACCACGCGGGTGGGCAAGACCCGGCTGGCGGAGCTTCTCATCAGCCAGGACAATCCGCCGTGGCGAGACCGTGATCGTCTTCGACGTAGGCAAGCTGGGACTGCAAACTCAAAGCTGTCGTCTATCACGTCCCTCCCTGTATTTCAGGTCTGCGTTCGTACCGTGCCCGCCTCTCCCTGGCGCAACGCCGCAGCCCCTGCCACCCCCAGCCCGGACCTCCTGTCCGGTCGTTCGCCGGGACGGACATTCACCGGATGTCCGCCTTGATCCGGCTCACCCCTTCTTCATCAGGTCTGCGTTCGTACCCCTCGCCTTCAAGAAACCCATATCGAAAGAAGAGGTTACGAGCGCGTTTTTAGACACCATTTCTGCTATCCCGACTTTGCTCCGCTCCCGCCCGATCTACGGCCCGGGCGCCTGCCTAGTATAGCCCGCAGCGCTGCCTTGCGCCCATTCTTCTGCGCCTTCTCCGGCCTGGGTAGCGGCTTGCCCAGGAACACTACGTCCGGGCCGGCGAGCACGACGCGACTTTTGTCCGGGTGCAGCTCCAGGTCCAGCTCCTCCAGCCGTTCGCGCGCAAATCCCATCACCTTCTCGGCGGTGGCTTGATCCGGCGCGAAGAGCAGAAAGTCGTCGGCGTATCGCACGAAGGGAACGTTGCGCCGCGTCAGTGCGCGGTCGAGCTGGTGCAGGTACACGTTGCACAGGAAGGGCGAGATCACAGCCCCCTGAGGGATCCCGCGCGCTCCGGAGAGAATGCCCCGCTGGTAGGTCCCAGCTTCCAGCCAGAGATCGATCAAGTGCAGCAGCTCCCGATCGGGAACGTGCCGTGCAACGATCTTGCGTAGCGGCCGGTGCGGAATATTGTCGAAAAATGCACGGATGTCGGCGTCCACCAGCCAGGACAGGCCGCACTGGATCCGCTCGCGCACCCGCTCCAGGGCCATGTCCACGCTCCGCCCGGGGCGATAGCCGAAGCTGTCGTGGTGGAAAAGACCCTCGCCGATGGGCTCCAGGACAAAGAGCGCCGCCCGTTGTGCGAGCTTGTCCCGCAGGCTGAGTGAGGACAGCACCCGCCGGCCGCCGTCGGCCTTGGCAATCGTGAACTGGCGCATGGCCGCAGGGCGGTAGCGGCCGCTGCGCAGCTCGTCGACGAGCGTCATCAGGTGGGAGGCGAAATTGCGCTCCAGCTCCTCCCGTGGCATACCCCGGGTCCAGCGGACCTTGTCCGCACGCACCGCCCGCCAGGCCCGGTTGACGGACTCCGGAGTCAGTGCGGCGTCCAGCAGCTCACCCATCCTCCTCTGCCTCCGGCAGCGGCGGCAGCATCGCGCGCAGCCGGTGCAGCACGCGGCGTGCAGCGCCGGCGAGCGTCTGATCGCTGATTGCCTGCTCCTCATCCGGCCGGTCCTGGCTGTTCGTTTCCTCGGGGGTCAGGCTGGGCCACGACAGCCTCTGACCGGCCCAGGCCCGGTAGTACAGTGACCGCGCCTCCTTGTTCAGCCGGCAGCCATCCTGGCTGCTGTAGTGAAAGTCCTTGGGCGTTAGAAGACTGTCCAGCAAGCCCAAAGAAAAGGCGTCTACCGCCGGCCGCAACGGCTCCACGGCGTCCAGCATCAGGGAGTCGCGTCCCGGGACGACGCCATGCAGGAAGCCCAGTGCCGGATCCATGCCGGTGGTCTCGATGACGTGCCGCGCCTCGCCCATGGCCAGCGTGTAGCCCAGTGACAGCAGGCTGTTGAGGGGGTCCCGCGGCGGACGGCGGTTACGGCCCTTGAAGCGCCAATGCTCGGGGACCCATGCGGCGAGCCAGGCGTACCAGGCCGATGCGGCGGCGCCCTCCGCCCCCATCAGGGCGCTGGTGCTCGCGCAGCCGTCCAGGGCCGCCATCTCCCGGTCCAGCACCGCGAGTGCACGGTCCGGTGGGGCCACCGGCGCGGCTATGAGGAACGCGGCTGGGTCGGCCGACAGACGCTCGGCGAGCAATCTCTGCGCGCCTAGCTTCAGAAGCACCACATCCCTGGCCTTCG
>CAYWTP010000399.1:0-3077 GCA_964461215.1 uncultured Ectothiorhodospiraceae bacterium
ACATGGTCTATCGGCACCCCTTCCCGGGACCCGGCCTGGGCGTCCGCATTCTGGGTCAGGTGAGAAAGGAGTACGCGGATCTGCTGCGCCGCGCCGATGCCATCTTCATCGAGGAGCTGCGCAACGCGGACCTCTATGACCGGGTCAGCCAGGCCTTCGCGGTATTTCTGCCGGTGCGCTCCGTCGGGGTCATGGGCGACAGCCGGCGCTATGACTATGTGGTGGCGCTGCGGGCCGTGGAGACGGTGGACTTCATGACCGCCCGCTGGGCCCATCTGCCCTTCGAATTCCTGAGCCACGTCTCTAACCGCATCATCAACGAGGTGGATGGAATCTCGCGGGTGGCCTACGACATTTCCAGCAAGCCGCCGGCGACGATTGAGTGGGAGTAACGGACGAACACTGGATGCACCGTGCCTTGGCGCTGGCCGATCGGGCCTCTGCGGCGGGTGAGGTGCCGGTGGGTGCCGTGGTGGTGCTCGATGGCACGCTCGTCGGTGAAGGCTGGAATGCGCCGATCGGCTTACGCGATCCCACGGCTCATGCCGAGATCCAGGCCCTGCGTGACGCCGCCCGGCGGCTCGGCAATTACCGTCTTCCCGGTACCACCCTCTACGTGACCCTGGAGCCTTGCGCGATGTGTGCCGGTGCCATCATTCACGCCCGCGTTACCCGCGTGGTGTACGCCGCCGGCGATCCCAAGGCCGGGGCTGCCGGCAGCGTCTTCGAGATCCTCGGCACCGATCGGCTCAACCACCGCGTTCTCATCCAGGGCGGCCTTCTGGCCGCAGAGTCGGCGGCGCGGCTACAGGCCTTCTTCAAGTCGCGCCGGATCTCTTCCGGCCTGACACCGGGGGGTCTTCGGCGGGCCCGTGCGACCCTTAACGGCGGGTGGCCGCTTTGACCCCCAAGTCAATAACTTGACAGAATGCGCTTATCAACATAGCTTATCGACCGCCCCGAACCGCGCTGCCGGCGTTCCGTGGATGGGGCGTTACCGCTAGTCGGCGCAATCCGAGGAAAGACCGCGATGGACGTGGCGCACCGCGTAGCGGCTCGCGTGGGGAAGATACTACAAGAGCGGGGCCTGCTGCTGGCCACGGCCGAGTCCTGTACCGGTGGCTGGGTGGCCCAGGTCGTCACCTCTGTTCCAGGCAGCTCCCAATGGTTCGACCGGGGCTTCGTGGTCTACTCCAGCGCCGCCAAGCAGGAGATGCTGGACGTCAGCCCCCACGCATTGCAGGAGCATGGTGCGGTGAGCCAGGCCGTGGTGTGCGAGATGGCCGCGGGCGCCCTGTCCCACAGCTCGGCCCACGTCAGCGTGGCGATCAGCGGCATCGCGGGCCCGGAAGGGGGAACTCCCGACAAGCCCGTAGGCACCGTGTGGCTGGCCTGGGCGGTCCGCGGTAAGCCGACCCAAAGCCGCTCCACCCACTTTGCCGGGGACCGGGAGATGGTACGCCAGCAGGCCGTGATGGCGGCCCTGCATGGCATCATCGAGGCGGTGCAGCAGTAGCCCCTGGCGGATCTCCAGCGACCCCACTTCGGCTCAAGAGTCAGCTTGTCCGAGCTAGCGGTTCAGCGTCTGTTCCTTGCCCTCTGGCCTACCGGGGAGGTACGCCTGGCCCTAGACCGGCTGCTCAGGAAGCATCTGAGCAAGTCAGGCCGGCGGGTCCCGGTGGAGAACCTGCACATCACTCTGGTCTTTCTGGGTGCGGCCGCTCCGCAGGCGCGGGAGTGTGTGGAGGCCGCGGCCATGCGGGTCTGCGCGTCCGGGTTTACCCTGGAGCTGGATCGGGTAGGCTGGTGGCCACGGCCCAAAGTGGTGTGGGCGGGCGCCTCCCGCATCCCTCAGGCCTTGTCCGTGCTGGTCACGGAGCTGCACCGCGGCTGTCGCGATTGCGGCTTTGCGCTTGATGCCAGGCCGTTTCGTGCCCACGCTACTTTGGCGCGCAAGGTCAGGGCGTGGGGCCCCGCGGTGGACATCGACCCCATCCACTGGCCCGTGAGCACCTTCAGCCTGGTGGAGTCGAAGACCCTCCCAAGCGGCGCGCAGTATCAGGTTCTGCGCTCCTGGCCGCTGGCTTGAGTCAATGCGGCTGCGCGGGGCCAGGATCGTACCGGCTGGTGAGCGCTGCGGGTTAGCCCGCATATCTCACCAGGTCGGCACCGCGCCGACGCAGGTCAATGGGCTGGCTGCGGAATATCGGATTCGGGCTGGGCGGCATGAATGACACCGTGTCTTCGGCCCGGTACCTATCACGTCCCTGGCTTGCCCAGCCACGCCTGGACTTGCTCTTCACTCACCCATAGCTACGGCTATGAATTTCGCTCCAGAGCGGCCTCCATGCGCACCTGTGCGGCGCCAGGCCCGCGATACCTGGTGAGATATGCGGGCTAGGCCGTCCATCACAACTATGTGATAATTCCGGCTACGGTTGCCGCAGCAAGGGTCCCCCCCAGTGGGCGCACTCCGACGGCGGGGGCGGCGTGCCAATCCCAACATCCTCGTTCTCGGGTCGGATAGCCCGTCTGTCTCAGTGGGCGGCGTCGCAGGCTGGGAAATGGTCTTTCCGGAACACGGGGTAGCAGATGATGGACGACAACAGAAAACGGGCGCTCAGCGCGGCACTGTCGCAGATCGAGAAGCAGTTCGGCAAAGGCGCGATCATGCGCATGGGTGATACCCGGGCGGTGCGGGATATCGACGTGGTTTCCACGGGCTCGCTCGGGCTGGACGTCGCCCTGGGTATCGGTGGCCTGCCCAGGGGCCGGGTGGTGGAGATCTATGGTCCGGAGTCGTCGGGCAAGACCACGCTGACGCTGCAAGTGGTGGCCCAGATCCAGCGCCAGGGCGGGACCGCCGCGTTCGTGGATGCCGAGCATGCATTGGATCCCATTTATGCTCAAAAGATCGGCGTAGACGTGGATAGCCTGCTGGTGTCCCAGCCCGACACCGGCGAGCAGGCACTGGAGATCGCGGACATGCTGGTGCGTTCCGGGGCGGTGGACGTCGTGGTCATCGACTCGGTGGCGGCGCTCACGCCCAAGGCCGAGATCGAGGGCGAGATGGGCGA
>CAYWTP010000400.1:0-3060 GCA_964461215.1 uncultured Ectothiorhodospiraceae bacterium
GTCCCGGAAAGACTCTCCGGACCCCCTCTCAAGCCGGGGCGAAGGTGAGTGCGACAAAGTGGAACTTGGCAAGAGCGTTTAATCCGCCAGCACCATGACCGCATCCATTTCCACCTGGGCGCCCTTGGGCAGATCGGCTACACCCACTGCCGCCCGGGCCGGGTAGGGCGGCTGGAAGTACTCGGCCATGACCTCGTTGACCACGGGAAAGTGGACCAGGTCCGTCAGATACACGTTGAGCTTGACCACGTCGGCGAGGCTACCCCCGGCGGCTGCTGCAACCGCCGCCAGATTGCGGAACACCTGGTGGATCTGCTCCCGGATGTGCCCGGCCGCCATCTCCATGGTTTGCGGCAGCAGAGGGATCTGCCCCGAGAGGTAGACAATGTCGTCCACCCGTACGGCCTGCGAGTAAGTACCGATGGCCTTGGGAGCCTGGTCCGTGCTGATGATGGTCTTGGTCATTGGAGTGTCCTAGCATTTGGACCGATAGATGCGGTTGACCAGGCTGATGGAGCGCAGGCGCCGGATCACCCTGGCCAGATGCTGGCGGTCGACCACGTCGATGAGGAAAGTCATGGAGGTGTAGAGACCGTCCCGGTCCTCGATGGAGACGTTCTCGATATTGGCGCCCATGTCTGACATGGCTGCCGCCACGGTAGCGAGTACGCCCCGCTGATTGGCCACCTCGATCCGGACCTCCACCGGATACTCGCCCTCGATGCTGGTGTCCCACGCCACGTCCACCAGCTTCTCGGGCCGCTCCAGGTGATCCGCGACGTTACGGCAGGACTGGGAGTGAATGACGATGCCGCGCCCGGCGCTTACAAAGCCGTGGATGGGATCCCCGGGTATTGGGCGGCAGCATTTGGCGAAGCTCACCACCATCCCCTCCGTGCCCCTGATGGCCAGCGGGCGGCTCGGGCGCCCGGGCTCGCTGGGGGGGCGCTCAGCCTCCTGGGTAGGCACCAGGCGACGGGCCACCAGGGGGGCGATGCGGCTGCCCAGGCCCACGTCGGCCAGCAGCTGGTCCAGGTCGCTCAGGTTGAAGTCCTGCAGCACCGACTGCAGGCGCTCTGGCGGGATTTCCTCCAGGAGCTGGGATTCCGCGGCCAGGGCGTTCTTGAGCAGCCGCCGTCCCAGCTCCACGGCCTCGTGCCGCTGCAGGTTCTTGAGAAAACCCCGTATGTTGGCGCGGGCTTTGCCCGTTACTACGAAGTTCAGCCAGTTGGGATTGGGCCGGCCCCAGGGCGCGGTAATGATCTCCACGGTTTGGCCGTTGACCAGGGGTGTGGACAGGGGCGCGTAGCGGCGGTCGATCTTGGCGGCCACACAGGTGCTGCCCACGTCCGTGTGCACCGCGTAGGCGAAGTCCACGGCGGTGGCGCCCCGGGGCAGCTCCATGATCTCGCCCCGGGGCGTAAAGACGTAGACCTCATCCGGGAACAGATCCACCTTGACGTTCTCGATGAACTCGATGGAGTTGCCGGCGCTCTTCTGCATCTCCAGCAGACCGCGCAACCATTCCCGTGCCCGTTTGTGTGCGGTGTTGGTGCCGCCGTCGCCGCTCTTGTACAGCCAGTGGGCGGCGATGCCCGCCTCGGCCACCTCGTGCATCTCCTGGGTGCGGATCTGGACCTCGATGGGTACCCCGTAGGGGCCGAACAGGACCGTGTGCAAGGATTGGTAGCCGTTGGCCTTGGGGATGGCGATGTAGTCCTTGAAGCGCCCCGGCACGGGCTTGTAGAGGTTGTGTACTGCCCCCAGCACCCGGTAGCAGGCGTCCCCCGTGTCCACGATGATGCGGAAGGCATACACGTCCAGTACCTCGGCGAAGGACACGGTCTTGTCGCGCATCTTGCTGTACAAGCTGTAAAGGTGCTTCTCCCGCCCGAAGACCTCGCCGTTGAACTCCTCCTGGCGCAGGCGGCGCCGGATCGCCACCTCGATCTTCTGAACGATCTCCTTGCGGTGACCGCGGGCCTTGCGCACCTCGGCGGCGAGCACCCGGTAGCGCAGGGGGTATAGCGAGGCGAACCCGAGGTCCTCCAGCTCCAGGCGCAGGTGGTTGATGCCCAGGCGGTTGGCGATGGGCGCATAGATCTCCAGGGTTTCCCGGGCGATCGCCCGGCGCTTCTCCGGCGGCAGGGCGCCCAGGGTGCGCATATTGTGGAGACGGTCGGAGAGCTTGACCAGGATGACCCGGATGTCCTGGGTCATGGCCAGAAGCATCTTGCGGAAGTTCTCGGCCTGAGCCTCGGCCCGGCTCTCGAAGGTGATCTGGGTGAGCTTGCTGACGCCGTCCACCAGCTCCGCCACCTCCTCACTGAACTCGGCGGCGAGCTGATCCTTTGTGACTTCGGTATCTTCGATGACGTCGTGGAGCAGGGCGGCGATGATGCTCTGGTGGTCCAGGCGCATCTCGGCCAGGGTCCGAGCCACCTCCACCGGGTGGTAGATGTAAGGCTCTCCGGAGGCGCGGCGCTGGCCCTCGTGGGCCTCGGCACCGTACAGATAGGCGCGATAGACCTCGCGTACCCGCTCCGGCTCGAGATAGGTCTCAAGCAGGTCGCAGAGGTCGCTGACCAGGAATTGGGGGGCTACACCGGCTGCCGCACTAACCGCCATATTCCGTCACTTCGCACCCGGACAAGACGATACCGATCCCAGTGAGCCACCACGGAGGATTCGCGTCCGGGTGTCCAGTACCCGGCAAGTCTTTGCCGTACTCGGGGCAAGCAACGGCCGGAGCAGCACGTGCGTCAGGCCGCAGGGGTGGACCCTTAGGGGACGTTCTCGACCAGCTCTTCCTCACTGACCAGGGATTCGCCGGCATGCTCCCGTGCCGAGACGTCGTCCAGAATGGTCGGTCCGACCTTGCTCTCGGCGATCTCGCGCAGAGCCAGCACCGTGGGCTTGTCGTTCTCCTCGTCCACCAGGGGCGGCGAGCCCATGGCGATCTGCCGGGCCCGTTTGGTGGCCACCAGCACAAGCTGGAAGCGGTTCTCCACCTCGTTCAAACAGTCTTCAACCGTTACCCGCGCCATACAGCAACTCCGT
>CAYWTP010000401.1:0-3047 GCA_964461215.1 uncultured Ectothiorhodospiraceae bacterium
CGAAACAAGCGGCAAGCATGCGTACCAATGCCCCCCGCTCTGGCCTGTCATCCTCGCTAGCGTAGATCTTCGGCAGGATCTCCAGAGTCCAGGGCCCCGCCTGGATCAGACCACAGTGGGAGCCGGTGCGCAGCCCGTCGTGAGTCGGGGTGAGGGTGCCGGCGGGCATCATCGGGATCCGGGCGAGAAAGGCCGCGTGGGCCAGGCGCGACAGTGGACCGTGGGGCGCGAGCCGGATGGTCTGATGCTCGCGTGCGAGCAGATAGTGATCCCTCAAGCAAGCAGGCCCAGATACATGGCCTGGGTCAGCTCGCGCACCAGGCGGTGGCGTCTGAAGGCCTCGTAGCGAGGCGTCGCCTGGGTATCCCAGCCCTTGCCGAAAAGCTGTCTGGGGTTCGTCTCCTGCGTGGTGACGAATTCGCTGCGTCCGAGCGCGCGGTTGATGAGCACCAGCGCGATCTGCCCCCAGTCGTCGTGAAAGTACTCGGCAAGCAAGGGCAGGATCTGCTCCGAAAATACGCCGTTGAGGTCCTCCACTGTCGCAACGCCGATGAAATAGGCATGGCCGAGCCGGTGATCGCGGTCGAGCAGTAGCTCGATGCGTTCGTTCAGAGTCGCGAGCAGCCGTGCCAGGTCGATACCCTCGACGTTGTTCGGCAGCAGATCCGGATCGGGACCGATCTCATGGAACTGGAAGCGCCGACGCAGGGCCGTGTCAAGCAGTGCGATGGAGCGGTCGGCACTGTTCATGGTCCCGTAGATATCGAGATTGGCGGGTACCCCGAAGGAGAGCCGCGAGTAAGGTAGTATCAGCCGCAGTCCATGGTCTCTGTCATCCGCGCGGATCCGCTTGTCGGGCTCGATCAAGGTGATCAGCTCCCCGAGAACCTTGGCGATGTTGGCCCGGTTGATCTCGTCGATGAACAGGGCGTAGCGCCGCCCCGGGTCCCGGTCGGCCAGTGCGCAAACCTCGCGGAAGATCCCCGGCTTGACCTCGTAGCTGAGCTCCTTGCTGGTCTCGTCGGTGACGGGGCGCAGACCTTCGACGAACTCTTCGTAGCTCATCGACGGGTGGAAGGTGACGAAACGATAGCGCTTTCCATCCTCGCTACGGTACCGCGGCATCAGCTCCTGCTGCAGCCGGTAGGTCTTGCCGCAACCGGGCGGGCCGTAATAGATACGGTTGGTTGGCGCTTCTACGTTCACTTCGATCAGGGCCTGACTGGCGGCGTCCGACACGCCCAGGGCAGTTTCCGCGCTTTCGGCCTTGTGGCGATAGAAAGTCTCTACCTCGTCGAGCGGCTGCGGTATCCCATAGAAGATCCACGCGATGGCCTTCTCGTCGCGAACCCGCTCGAAGGTAGCGATATATGTGTACAGGTAGAGTGTCACCGGTTCAAAGTCTACCTCCCACTCGATCTTCAGGTTGCGTCCGTCACCGAGGTTTTCTATGACGGTCCCCAAGGCCTTGACGTCCATGCATGAGACGATGAGCCCGTGGTTGTCGAACGGCAGGCCTTGCCTTCGAGTGTACGTGGACTTGACGGCCACCCGATCGCCCACGCGTGCCTGCTTGACCTCATCCAGGTAACGGTCCTGATACCTATTTTCCCAGCGGCCCTGGGCGATAAAGGTCTGCGTCATGTCATCACCGTCCCAGTGAGCACCGAGCACCCAATGCTGCTGGCTCGGAACCTCCTGATAGGTCTGCGGATCGCCGACCCAGATCAGGGTCTGCACGTCGATCAGGTCCCGCGGCGTGAGCCCGGCCTGCATCATCGCCTCGCGCAGCTCGAACAGGAAGCCCTGGATTCTCACGTAATCCTCACCCGCAAGCGCCCGCGCGGGCAGAGCGGGTTGCCCGAAGGCCTTGAGGGCACGGTTGAACTCCCGGGTCTTGATCACGACGTGCTGGTCAGGGTCCGACAGCATGAGCAGGAAGCTGGTGAGACTGCGCGACATCGCATTCCAGCTCGTCTCCTGGGCGCTGTCGGCGACGAGCGCGCCTAGCGCAGGGACGAACGCGTCCACCCGCTGCGCGAGCGGATCATCGCCGTACAGCAGGTCGCTTACCAGAAGGGCGAAGCGGGCCTGATCGCTGGCGGTGAACTTGAGCAGAGGGCCGGTGTAGCGCCAGCCAACCAGATTCTGTGGCGTGCCGTCGCTGAGCTTGCGGGTGAAGAAGGCGATGATGTTCGCGCCGAGCTGCGTCTGACTGCCCTCGTCTTTCGGCACGGTCTTGAGCGAAGCGGCAAGCTCGTCCCGAAACAGGGTGACCAGCTCAACCTTGTAGTTACGCTCCCTCGCGTCTAGGTCCTCATTACCTTCGCCGAAGCGAACGAAGGTGGGAAATCTGGTCTTGAGGCGGTCCAGATACTGAGTCAGCGGCTTGTCCATTGTGGGTTCTGTCCGTTCTAGGTGTTCTTGGTCGTTCGGATGAATCAATCCTTCTCGTGTGGCGCAACGGCACGTATTCCGGCACGAAATAACGGGATCTCTGAGCGCAGCGACGCGAGCTGTCTATTATGAGTCGGGGTAATCAGTTTGGGTCAACCAGCTAGGGCCCACACGGGTCATATAGTTGTTCGTGCCACCCGAGCTTCCTCGCCTACTCCTCCGCCTTGAGACGCCTGTAGCGTTGCAGCATGTGTAGATCCTTGTGGCCGGTGATGGTCGCCGCCTCCACTAGGTTAAGCGCGTGCTCGAACAGGCGTGCAGTGGCCTCGTGGCGCAAGTCGTGGAAGTGCAGGTCCTCGATGCCGGCCCGCCGGGTCGTCCGAGCGAAGGCGCCTTTGACGGCCTCGGTGGTGAGGTCGAGAAACGCCCGCCCATGCAGTCTGCTGGGCAGTCATCTCAGGACAGCCACGGCCGCGGTCGACAGCGGCACGGTACGTGCTTCGTCGTTCTTGGTGTGGGGCCGGCGGGCGATACGGCGGGTGAGAACTATGTGCTCCCAGCTCAGGCCGATCAGCTCGCCATAGGTATGACGCATGACGGGGTCAGAGCTTGACCTTATACCTAGGATCGGTCTATGGTTTTGTTCATGG
>CAYWTP010000402.1:0-3045 GCA_964461215.1 uncultured Ectothiorhodospiraceae bacterium
GGGCCCCGGTGAAGGCACCCCGCTCGTGACCGAACAGCTCCGACTCCAGCAGGTCCCTGGGGATGGCTGCGGTGTTCAAGGCAATGAAGGGCCGGTCCGCACGAGGGCTGTGGCGGTGCAGCGCCCGAGCGATCAGCTCCTTGCCGGTTCCGGACTCGCCCGTGATCAGGACCGTGATGCTGGAGCGCGACAGCCGCCCGATGGCACGAAAGACCTCCTGCATGGAGGGTGCCGAGCCGATGATCTCCCGAGCCTGCAGCCGCGGCTCGGCGGGCGCGCCGGACTCCCTAGCCGCCGCGTGCCCCACCGCCCGGCGTACCAGCTCCACCGCCTCATCTACGTCGAAGGGCTTGGGCAGGTACTCGAAGGCTCCCCGCTGATAAGCCGACACCGCGCTGTCCAGGTCGGAGTAGGCGGTCATGATGATCACGGGCAGGTCCGGGTAGCGCGCGTTGATCTCGCCCAGCAGCTCCAGCCCGTCCATGTCGGGCATCCTGATGTCGCACACGATCACGTCCGGGCTGGTCTGCTCCAGCTTGTTCAGCACGCCCGAGCCACCGGCGAAGCTGGTCACCTCCATGCCGGCTTGACGCAGGGCCTTTTCCAGGACCCAGCGAATCGAGCGGTCGTCGTCAATTACCCAGATGGATTCCTTGCCCGTCATTCTTCAAGCTCCAGAGGTAGCAGAGTGCTGATCACTGTTTCACCCGGACGGCTCGAGCATTGGATGACTCCCCCGTGCTGGTGGACCAGGGACTGAGCGATGGACAGCCCCAGCCCGCTGCCACCGGGTCGCCCGGAAACCATGGGATAGAACACCTTTTCGACCATGTCGGGTGGAATGCCCGGTCCATCATCGATCACGTCAACGCAGGCCACCAGGCGATGATGCTTCTGGCCGATGGTCACGTGCCGGTGTACCCGCGTGCGCACCACGATGTTGCCCTCACTGCCGACCGCCTGCACCGCGTTGCGCGCGACGTTGAGCACCGCCTGAATGATCAGGTCGGGGTCGGCTTGAAAATCCGGAATGCTGGGATCGTAGTCACAGCGCAGCCGAACACCCGGCGGGGCTTCCGCCTTGACCAGCGTGCACACCCGCTCCACCGCTTGATGAATGTTGATAAGCCGCCGGTGCGGCACGGTACGCGGACCCAGCAGACGGTCCAGAAGATTCTGTAGGCGGTCCGCCTCGCCGATGATGACGTTGGTGTACTCCTTCAGGAAAGGCTCCTTCAGCTCACGCTCCAGAAGCTGAGCGGCCCCCCGCAATCCGCCGAGTGGGTTGCGGATCTCGTGGGCCAGCCCACGGACCACGGTATGGGCCGTCTCGTGTTGCGCCAACATCTGCTCCTCGCGCGTAATCCGCCGGTGCCGGTCCACCCGCACGAGCTCCACCAGCAGCCCTTCCCGCTCGCCCGGCTCGAAGAAAGGTGTCACGGTACAGTCCACCGCAATGGTGCCGAGCGTCGCCAGCCGCAGCTCCACCTCGCGCTCGGTGAAAGGCCGTCTGGCCTCCATACCCCAACGCAGGACGCTCTCCCAGTAGTCCGCGTCCAGGAAGATCCCCTTTGGCGGCAGGCCGACGATCTTGTTGCTGCTCACCTCCAGCAAGGCCTCCGCTGCCGGGTTGGCGGCGAGCAGATACAGGTCGCCATTGAACAGCAGCACCGCGGTGGCCAGATTCTCGACGATGAGCCGCAGCACTTCCGGGCGGGCTCTGAGGCCGGTCATTGGGTTCATGGGCAACAGCTAGCAAGAACCGCACCAGTCCCCCGCTACGGAGCTGTGCGCGCCGGCCCTAGGCTATGGCGTTGGCGGTACCGGCTGTGCAAGGCAGGCCGCACCCAAATGGTGCGGCAGCAGAGGACGCAATTCAACCGCCGGCTGCCGATCCGGGAATGCTCCCCGCCGGCACCGAGCAGCTCGGCACGGCGTGGTTACTTGGGTGCAGCCGGCTGCGGCAGGCGGACGCGCAGGACGTAGAAGGTGACAGGGGTGGTACTGATGACGGCGCGCCCGTTGGCGTCCACGATCGAGCCCTGCACCGTGTGCCCTCCCCGCGCCAGATTGCTCAGCTCGAAGGTTAGCGTGTGGCTGGCACCAGGCAGAGGCTTGCCATCGAGAACCAGGCTGATCCGGTCCCCTGGGCGCAGCGACGGAGACAATGCCAGGCGTACGGAGACCCGGCCGTTGTTGGCCCTGACAGCCTGCTCCGTGGTCGGGCTGATCACCTCGAAGTGCTTGTAGACCGGCGTCGCCGCCTGGGGCGGCGCCGGTGGCGGAGGGGGCCGCAGGGCCGGCACGGTCGGCAACGGCGGCACTTCTATCTCCTGAGCGCCGGCGTGTGGCTGGTCCGAGAAATGCGGCGTACCCTCGGCGTCCACCCATCGGTAGACCGCCGCCTGGCAGGCCCAAGACAGCAGGCCAAGAAACATCAACGCAGCGAATCGCATGCTTGCAGGATATGCCAAGATCGCCAGCGGCCACAACAAAAAAAAGCCCCCGCACGAGGCGGGGGCATCGGTTGGGGAATAAAGATGCGGGCGCTTACAGACTGTAGTACATGTCAAACTCGACCGGGTGCGTGGTCATCCGCAGCCGCGTAACCTCCGCCAGCTTCAATCCAATATACGCGTCGATGAGGTCGTCCGTGAACACACCGCCCGCGGTAAGGAACGCACGGTCCTTGTCCAGGGCATCCAGAGCCTGATCCAGGGCAAAGCATACCTGCGGAATGGCTTTCTCTTCTTCCGGAGGCAGGTCATACAGATCCTTGTCCATGGCCTCACCGGGGTGGATCTTATTCTGAATGCCGTCTAGACCCGCCATCATCATGGCCGCGAAGGCAAAGTAGGGATTGGCCGCGGAGTCCGGAAAGCGCACCTCGATGCGCCGGCCCTTGGGGCTGGACACATACGGGATCCGGATGGAGGCCGAACGGTTGCGAGCCGAGTAGGCCAGCATCACCGGCGCCTCGAAACCCGGCACCAGACGCTTGTAGGAGTTGGTGGTCGGGTTGGTAAACGCATTCAGAGCACGCGC
>CAYWTP010000403.1:0-3042 GCA_964461215.1 uncultured Ectothiorhodospiraceae bacterium
CTCCTTGGCACCCGGCACCTGGAGGATGGAGGGGGCCGTATAGCCGTCGAAGCACAGATCGGCGTAAGCTAAGTCCTGAACCACCCAGATCTCATGCTCGCGCGCGATGGCGATGACTTTCTCGAAGAACGAAAGATCCACGCATTGGGCGGTGGGGTTGGCGGGAAAATTCAGCACCAGCATCTTGGGCCGCGGCCAGGAATCCTTGATGGCCTTCTCCAGCTCGGCAAAGAAATCGCCGCCCGGCACCAGCGGCACGTGCCGGATGTCGGCCCCGGCGATGACGAAGCCCCATGGATGGATCGGGTAGGACGGATTGGGAACCAGCACCGCATCCCCGGGACCCACCGTGGCCAGGGCCAGATGGGCCAGCCCCTCCTTGGAGCCGATGGAGACGATGGCCTCGCTATCCATGTCCAGCTCCACGCCATAGCGGGTGCGGTACCAGTTGCAGACGGCCCGGCGCAAGCGCGGAATGCCACGGGACATGGAATAGCGATGGGTATCGTTGCGCTGGGCGACCTGCACCAGCTTGTCCACGATGTGCCGCGGAGTGGGCTGGTCGGGATTGCCCATACCAAAGTCGATAACGTCCTCGCCCCGGGCGCGTGCCTGCGCCTTGAGCTCGTCCACCCCGGCAAATACGTATGGCGGCAGGCGCTTGATGCGCGGGAAATCTTCGATCAAGGTCGTGATTCCAGAAGGTGAAATGCCTGCCGATACTAGCAGGAAACAAGCGCGCGGAGATAGCGAAACGGCCTTCGTGCCGTCAATCGGGCAACCGTCGCGCGGGTGCCAGGAACATGCATTAATGCTATGCTCGCACGCCATGATCGCGAGGTTGCTGACTTCCCTCCTCCTGAGTCTGTCCCTGAGCGTTCAGGCGGACGGTGTCACTCGCCGGATCACGGCCGAGGAATGGGCGGCGCCCCGCAGCGGCCAGGCCATCGCCGGCAATCCAGTGCTCGCCGATCTGATCCGGGACCTGCTACGCTCTCCGGCACGCCACGTGGTGATCCGATATCCCGGGGGCGAGGAGGGTGTACTTTGGGCCGAGGAGCTGCGGGGCTGGCTGGTGGCCCTGGGCATCGCGTCCTCCGGCATCGATCTGATTCCGGGCGGCCCCGATCCGGAGGCCATTGAGCTGCGGCTCAGCAGCGCAGGCGGTTGGCAGCCATGAGCCGCGTGGCCGCCATCCAGATGGCCTCCGGGCCGAATCTCACTGCCAATCTGGGCGAGGCCGAGCGCCTGCTGGGCCAGGCGGTCGATGCGGGAGCGGGCTTGGTGGTCCTGCCGGAGAACTTCGCCCTGATGGGCAGTACCGAGACCGACAAGGTCGAGCTGCGCGAGCAAGCAGGCTCCGGCCCCATTCAGGATTTCCTCTGTAATCAGGCGGCGCGGCACAAGATCTGGCTGGTGGGAGGCACCATTCCCCTGGCCTGCGCGGACCCGGGCAGGATCCGCGCCGCTTGCATCGTCTACGACCCCGCCGGCCAGCCCGTGGCACGCTACGACAAGGTCCATCTATTCGACGTCACGATCGGCGACAACAAGCAGGAGCGTTACAACGAATCGGCCACCATAGAGCCCGGCGATCAAGCCGTGGTGCTCGATACCCCCTTCGGCCGGCTAGGACTGGCGGTGTGCTATGACCTGCGGTTTCCGGAGCTGTTCCGCTGCATGCTGGCCAAGGGCATGGAGCTCACAGCGGTACCCTCTGCGTTCACCGCCGTCACCGGGCGAGCCCACTGGGAGCTGCTGGTACGGGCCCGGGCCGTGGAGAATCTGTGCCATATCATCGCCGCCGACCAGGGCGGCTACCACGTGGGGGGAAGGGAGACTTACGGGGACAGCATGATCGTCGATCCATGGGGAGTGGTGGTGGAGCGCCTGCCCCGCGGCCCCGGGGTCATCAGCGCCGCTCTGGACCGGGCTCGGCTCTGCGCTCTGCGCCGCAGCTTTCCCGTTACCGAGCACCGCCGAATCACCTGCGGACAGCCGTGAGCGACGCCCTTAGCTCGGCCAGGCAAAGCATACTCGCACCGACCGGTCTGGGCGACCGGGAGATCCAGCTCACCCTGGATCGGCTCATGGACCACGCTCTGGACTACGCGGACCTGTACTTTCAGCTCTCCCGCTTCGAATCCTGGATGCTGGAGGACGGCATCGTCCGCGAAGGCAGTCACGACATCCGCCAGGGCGTAGGGGTGCGCGCCGTCAGCGCAGAGAAAACCGGCTTCGCTTACTCCGACGAGATCGTGCTGCCGGCGCTCACCCAGGCCGCCACCACGGCACGCGCCATTGCGGCCAGCGGCGGTAGCGGCAGGGTCCAAGCCTGGCGCCGGACCGGCGGACACGCGCTCTACACCCCCGTCGACCCGATCGCCACACTGCCCGAACTGGACAAGATCGCTCTGCTGGAAGCAGTGGAGGCGGAGGCCCGGCACCAGGACCCGCGAGTCAAACAGGTCGTGGTGAGCCTGGCGGGCGAGCTCAAGACCGTGCTCGTGGCGGCAAGCGATGGCACTCTGGCCGCAGATCTGAGACCGCTGGTGCGGCTCGACGTAAGCGTGCTCGCCGAGCAGAACGGGCGCCGGGAAAGGGGCCGCGCCGGCGGCGGGGCGCGCACGGGCTACGCCTGGTTCCTGGAAGCAGGGCGGGCGCTGGGTTACGCCCGCGAGGCGGTTCGCCAGGCACTGGTCAACCTTGAAGCGGTACCGGCCCCGGCGGGTACCATGACCGTGGTGCTCGGGCCCGGATGGCCGGGCGTACTGCTGCACGAGGCCATCGGCCACGGTCTGGAGGGGGACTTCAATCGTAAGGCCAGCTCGGCCTTCACCGGCCGCATCGGCCAACGGGTGGCCTCCGAGCAGTGCACGGTGGTGGACGATGGCACCCTCGCGGATCGCCGGGGATCCCTGAACGTGGATGACGAAGGGGTTCCCACCCGGTGTACGGTGCTGATCGAGAAAGGCACCCTCACCGGCGACATGCAGGACAAGCTCAACTCCCGGCTCATGGGCGGCTCGTCCACCGGCAACG
>CAYWTP010000404.1:0-3030 GCA_964461215.1 uncultured Ectothiorhodospiraceae bacterium
GCTTCCGATTCGCTGGCGCATCCGGCCGGCCAGATCGGTCACCATGTTGAGGGGGCAGACCCATGCACACCAGGTCCGCCCGCCGAGCAGCGCATACAGTGCAAGGATCAATGCCGCGCCGATCAGGACTTCCGGCTGCGGCAGGTGGCGCGTGAGGATGATCTGCAGCACCGCGAAGGGGTCCGCCATGGGAATCGTGCCGAGCAGCTCGGAGCTGCTGAGGTTGCCCCGAAGGATCGGCCTGCCTGCCACTGCCCACCCCCAGCGCACCGTGCCGGCGAACAGCAGCAGAATCCCGAGCTGAGCCAGCCGGCGCAGCAGCATGAAGCGCCACGCCCACAGCCGGCCACCGAAGGATGCCGGGGGGATATACGCCCTGACCGGCCGTCCGTTGGGTCCGAGCCTGGGCGCGGAGGGGATCGAGCTCACGGCGTTCCCTCGTTGAGGTAGTCGAGTCCCGTGGGGGCGCTGGTGGGGCCGGGCCGTCTGGGCGGTGGCGTGAATTCCTGAGTGATGGGACTGTCGATCTTCCAGCCCAGGCGATAGTGGGCGCCGATGCGGCCCCGCACCAGGTCGGGCTGTATGACGCGGATGGACGCCAGCTCGGTGGGACACGCTTTCTCGCAGAGCCCGCACCCGGTGCAGCCAGCACTGTGTACGATGGGTACGAACATGGCGTGCTTGCTGATGCGCCGGGGATGGTGCTCGATGGTGATGGCCCGCCCTTGCACCGGGCACTCGCGAAAGCAGATCTCACAGCGCAGGCCCTGCCAGGACAAGCAGCTCTCGGTGTCGATGACGGCCAGCCCCATGCGGGACTTATTGATATTCTCCAGCTCGGGATCCAGGGCGCCGGTCGGGCAGGCATTCTTGCACGGTATGTCCCAGCACATGTAGCAGGGGATCTCCCTGGGAATGAAGTATGGGGTGCCGATGGGGATCGTGGCATCGGCGGTGGCCAGCTTCAGGGTATCGTAGGGGCAGGCGTCCACGCACTGGCCGCACTTGATGCAGCGGGCCATGAAGTCCGGCTCGTCGCGTGCTCCGGGCGGGCGGATTGCAAAGGGGGTGGCGCGGGCCTCCTGGCGCAGCAGATGCCACCAGACGAGGCCGGCCGTTGCGGCTACCGCCGCTTTGCCAATGAACTCGCGCCGCGTGAACGATGCTTTGAGCATGGCCCCGGGAGATCGGTCGCCTGATCTTGAGACGCAGCCCGATCAGACCTTGTAGACTTTCACGGCAGCCTTCTTGAAGTCCGTTTCCTTGGACAGCGGACAGGTCACGTCGAGGCATAGCTTGTTTACGAACACCCCTTCGTCGAAGAACGGCAGGAAGGTGTAGCCCCTCGGCGGGCGGTTGCGTCCCTGCGTCTCGACCAGCGCCTTGATCTTGCCGCGCCGGGACTCGATCCAGACCACGTCGTTGCGCTTGATGCCTCGCTTCTGGGCGTCGTCCGGGTTCATGAAGAGCTGTGCTTCCGGCACCGCGCGGTACAGCTCGGGCACGCGCCGGGTCATGGTGCCGGTGTGCCAGTGCTCGAGCACCCGGCCGGTGGCAAGCCACAGATCGTAGGTTTCGTCGGGCTGCTCGGGCGGCGCGGCGTAGGGCCGGAAGAAGATCTTGGCCTTACCCGCCAGGGAGGTCTTCTCCGGGCTGGTCACTGCATCCAGGTCGCCGCTGGGCAGGGACTTGAGGGCCGGCCCGTAGAAGTCGAAGTCGCTGCCCTTCTTGCAGTATGGGTCGTACTGCGCGTTGAAGCGCCACGGCGTTTCCTTGCCATCGACGACCGGCCACTTCAGGCCGCGCACGTCGTCGCGGTAGTACACGTCGAACTCGGCCAGATCGTGCGCGTGCCCCACGCCGAACTGGCGGTACTCGTTGAACAGGGCCTTCTCGGGGAACCAGCCCTCCCCCAGCTTCTCGGCGATGTGGTTGGCGTGGCCCTTGGCGACCGGTGCGTCCGGCCACTTCACTTGACGGTTCGCCTCGGTGGCGAACAGCACCTCGTACAGCGTGGCATCGGGCGAGTACCCCATGGCCTCGGCCTTTGCCAGCACGCTGGGCAGCTTGCCATTCTCGAAGCCCTCTGCCTTGAGACCGGGCACCTTGCTCTCGCCCCACACATCCTTGAGCTTGAAGCGCTTGGCGAACTCCAGCACCTGCCAGACGTCGCCCATGGCCTCGCCGGGCGGTGGTACCTGCTCGCGCCACGCCTGGGTGCGGCGCTCGGCGTTGCCGTACAGGCCCCACTTCTCGAAGATCATTGCCGTAGGCAGGATCAGGTCCGCCACCTTGGCCGAGATGGTGGGGTAGGGATCGGACACCACGATGAAGTTGTCCATGTCGCGCGCGGCCTTGATCCAGTGGTTGGCGTTGGCGGTGGCCTGGAAGGGATTGTTGACCTGCACCCAGGCCCATTTGACGGAGCCGTCTTCCAGGTCGCGCATGATCTTGGTGATGTGGCTGCCGACCTTGGGATTGAGGGTCATGGCGGGCAGCTTCCACAGCTTTTCGCTGAAGGCCCGGTGCTTGGGATTGTTGACCACCATGTCCGCCGGCAGGCGATGGGCAAAGGTGCCGACCTCGCGGGCGGTCCCGCAAGCCGAGGGCTGGCCGGTGAGAGAGAAGGCGCCGTTGCCCGGCTGTGACTGCTTGCCCAGCAGCAGGTGCACGGCGTAGGTCTGCTCGTTCACCCAGCTCCCGCGATAGTGTTGATTGAAGCCCATGGTCCAGAAGCTGACCACCTTGCGGTCCTTGTCGGTGTAGAGGTCGGCCAGCTTCTGGAGCTTAACCTTGAACTTGTCCAGGTCTTCGTCCGGGTCGCCCTTGGCCAGCTCGGCGACGAAGTCCAGGGTGTAGGGCTGCACCGCCCGCTTGAATTCATCGAAGCTGATCAGCCAGTGGGCGACCGGCTTGGCGGCATGCTTCTGCTCCACTGTCTCGCCGGGCTTTCTGCGCTGGGCGATCGCCTCGTACTTGTCCAGGGTGACCTTGAGCTCCTTGGCCTGGATGTCCTTCTCGGCCTCGAAG
>CAYWTP010000405.1:0-3022 GCA_964461215.1 uncultured Ectothiorhodospiraceae bacterium
CGATCGGCGGTGGAAAATTGGCAGGGATCAAGGACTCGCGGAACGGCACGATCAGATGCACCGGTCCGGGATGAGGCCAGCGGCTGCGCTCGACCGCAATAGTACCCAGCCGGCTGATGTCCCGCAGGTCCGTAGCCTCGGCGCCGGCCTCGGGCACGGCGAAGAATCCTCGCACGTGCCGGCCGAAGAGATGCGCTTGATCGATTGTCTGGTTGGCGCCGCAGTGCTGCAGCTCGGCGGGACGGTCGGCGCTGATGAGGACCAGGGGCTGCGCGGCGTAGGCGGCCTCGATGACGGCGGGATACCAGTTGGCGGACGCCGTGCCCGAGGTGGCGATCACTGCGGGCAGACTGCCGGTGGTCTTGCCCAAGCCCAGGGCGAAGAAGGCCGCCGAGCGCTCGTCGGGAAGCACCCAGGTCCGCAGGTCCGCACGTCCGGTGCAGGCCAGCACCAGCGGGGTCGAGCGCGAGCCCGGCGAGATCACCACCTCGCGGGTACCGGCGCTCGCCAGGGCGTGGATCAGGGCCTGCGCCCGGCGCAGATTCTGGGTCCCCTGATCCATCCGTGCCGGCGGGGTCAGACGACGCCGAAGGCCTGGAGCATGGTTGCGAGCTTCAGCTCGGTCTCCGCCCACTCGGCCCGCGGGTTCGAGGCGGCGACGATGCCTGCCCCGGCGTACAGCTCGGCGGTGTTACCGCGTAGCAGCGCACAGCGGATCACCACCGTGGCCTCGCCCGTACCGTCTGCAGAGAGCCAGCCCAGGGCTCCCGTATACCACCCCCGCTGCGTCTCGCCCTCGCGGGCCAGCCATGCCAGGGCCGGGTCGGGGGGAGCGCCGCCCACCGACGGCGTCGGGTGCAAGCCCGTGATCACCTGGAGCAGGGAGACTCCCGGTCGCACCTCGCCGCGCACGGGGGTCAGCAGGTGCTGGAGATTCGGCAGCCGTAGCAGGTCGGGCTCCGGGGCCGCCATCAGCCTGGTGCACAGGGGGGCCAATACCCGAACTACGTGATCTACCACCAGGCGATGCTCCGCCCGGTCCTTGGCGCTGTGCAGCATGGCCTGGCCTAGATGGCGGTCGCGCATGCGGTCCGCGTCCCGGGCGGCGGTACCGGCCACCACGTCGGCGACCAGCTCGCGGCCGCGGATCTCCGCCAGCCGCTCGGGCGACGCCCCCACCAGCGTCGCCTCACCCGCGGCATAGGCGAACTGAACGCAGTCGGGATGAGCGGCCTGCAGCCAGCGCAGCACCTGCGCCGCCGCGATGGGCACGTTGCTCTCCAGGTGCACGCGCCGGGTCAGAACCACCTTCTCGAACAGTCCGGCGCGAATGGCCGCCAGCGCCCGCTCGACCCGCGCCAGCCAGGCACCTTTCGACGGGGTGCCGCCGGTGCGGGCGAACGCCGCCCGGTTCTGAGCCGGCGGCGCCACGGTGGAATCCAGGTCCCGGGTCAGCTCCCTTGCTCCATCCAGCCAGTCTTCGAGGACCTCCTGGCCGGGGCGGGAGCCGTTCCAGGCGGTGCTGAAGGTGAGAGCGCAACGCTCCTCTTCCTGCTCGAGGAGGAGCCGCGGAAGGAGCAATCTGGCTTCGGGGGAGGCCGTGCCCTCGGACGACGGGGCGTCCCCGTCGGCGAAGGAGAAGCCGAAGAATGCCCGGCCCCCCAGGCCGGTGCAGTCCGGATCCAGCCGCAGCCAGCCCCGCCGCAGCCCGGCGAAGTGACGCTGAAGCGCATCGAAGCGACCGGGGCCGCGGGCCTCGACGAAGGCGGCCTGACCCATGCCGACCCGCAGACACCCGGTGCCGGGTCGCGCCCAGTAGACTCCGGCCTGCGGCAGCTCGGGTATTCCCGGGTTCTTGAGCAGCGGCGCGGCCAGGGTGATGCTGAGCACCCGACCGACTGCCGGCTCGGGGGCGTCCCTAAGGGCTCTACGCAGACGCCGCTCAAGGTCTGCAAGGATGTCGTGTATGTCCTTTGTGACTGCCAGCATAAGGCGAGAGCGCAGACGTGGGCCGGAGGGCTGGGTGATTCGCTGCGGCCCGCATTGCCTGCACTCCGAGTCAGGCTCATGGGTCGGGCGCGACGGCTTTGCAGCGCCGAATACTACCCTGTGCGCTCCGCTTCATCCACCGCCGCGGTGGAAGTGGCGATCGAAACGCGCCAGGAAGACTTGCAGCTCGGCCCGGGTGTAGCCGTGGAATGTCAGGCGGATCGTGGTGAACGGCACCCGGAGCTGGGCGATGCGGCGGATCCCTTCGGCGCCCAATGCGATCTCCAGACACCTGGCACCGTCGCGGACCTTCACGCCCGCAGCGGTGAACTCGAAGGGGCGATGGTCGATGACGGCCGGGAAGATGCGGTAGAAGTCCCGGTGGCCGATGCCCATCTCCCGCGTCACGATGACGGGCGCAGCGGGCAAGCCCTCATCCGCCGGCAATAGGAGGCCAGACCGCGATGGCGTCGCCTTCGGTCACGGGCGTGCTCTCTCGTTGCCGGGGCTCCAGGTAGATGCCGTTGAGCAGGACCAGGTGCACCATCTTCCGGGGCAGGTGCAGGTCCTGGATCACGTCCGCCACCACCGCATGCTCCGGGACCTCCAGGGCGAGCTGGTTACGCCGGGCGCCGGGGGGCAGGTAGTCGCTCAGGGTGGCGAACAGCTTGACCGTCACCTGCATCGGCGTCTATCCGACTGGCCGCGACTGCGGCTGCGTCGAGTGAGGGCTGGGCGAGAAATGGGGGCTGAAGACCTGGAGGTACGCCTCCATGAGCCGAGTCGGATTGGCCAGCAGGCGCTCTTTCCACTGGCCCAGGCGTACCCGCGATTGAATCAGACCCCGCAGCGCCCCGATGTGTTCGGTGTGGCCGACGGTGATGGCGCCGACCAGGCGGTCGCCTTCGAACTGGAGGCTGAGATACTTGTAGGCGTCAGGGTCGTGCAGCTCTACGCCCTGTCCCGATTCCGTCCCCATCCACAGACCGAAGGAGGACGAGATCAAGCCCACGGTGTCGAGCACGTTCATGAT
>CAYWTP010000406.1:0-3008 GCA_964461215.1 uncultured Ectothiorhodospiraceae bacterium
GGCCTCATGAGCCAGTACCGAGACGTCCAGCACATACTCCAGCCACACGGCCGGCTCCGAATAAGTGAACGCGATGCCTTCCACGCCCTGGCGGAGTGCGGCGGCCACCAGCTCCTGCGGTGTCACGTAGACCGCAGTGGATTGGCCCCGCGCCAGATCGTCCAGCGCCTCGGTGCCCCAGGAGATCTCCAAATTGTGGCAGCCACCGCAGCGAAAACTGCAGCCGTAGCTACCTACGTTCAGCACCCGGGTACCGGCGCGGTAGTGCCTCACCGGCTTCTCCTCAATGGGGGTGACGCTCATGGAGGAGACGATGCCGTAGGACAGGTTGTACAGCGTGCCATTGCGGTTCACGTGCGCCTGGCAGAATCCTCGCTGTCCATGCTTGATCCCGCATCGCCACAAGCACAGGTGACAGCGGGTCTTACCGTTGGGCAGGCGTTCCTGGAGGCGGGTCTCCACCAGCTGGTATTCGGCGGGGGATTTGCGGGCGAGGGGCATGGGGATCCGGCTGTGGGCTGTGGGCCTAAGAGGCTAGACCGGCTGGGATTGGATGACAACCCACCGGCGCAAGGGGCATGAATCCGCCGGTGAGCACCGGGATATCCGGGGTTGGTACCCTCCCGCCGGGAGAAACCGAGTTCCTTGACTCTGCTGGTCCGCGCCTTAAAATCCCAGCCTCCACGGTACGCCTGCGGCGCAGGCTTACCGTTTCCAGCCCACCGCGAACAGGTCGCGCCGGCCATTTCCAGTCACGGAGTTCCGAGCGTCGGCCAGGCTGACGCACCCGGCCTCCGTTGCGGAGCCGCGTCGGTGCCATCGCTCGTTGCAGGCCAGGATTTCCGTTACGCGCAGGCAAGGGAGGCCGGTGCGTACGGCCCCGGCCTGGCGTACAGCCTGTCTGCCGGGCGCCCAAAACAACACCCACAGGGGATCTCTGCTGCCATGCAAGCTCACTCTACCAAGACCTCCAGTTCTTCCTGCGGCTCACCGATGCGTATCCTTGGTCGCACGGTCTGGCTCACGCTGGCGCTATTGCCGGGGGTAGTGCATGCCACCAACGGCTACTCACCCACGGGATTCGGCACCACCAACAAGGGGCTGGCCGGCGCCGGCGTGGCGCTGCCCCAGGATACGCTGGCCGCGGCAACAAATCCTGCGGGAATGGTCCGGCTGCCGGCTCGGATGGACGTTGGGGCTGCCTTGTTCATTCCCAACCGGGGCTTCACGGCCGATCCCAATGGACCCCAGATGATCCAGCCCGGTCAGTACGACAGTGCCAACGACCTGTTCCTGGTTCCCCACTTCGGCTACAACCGGCCGCTGGATGCGGTCAGCTCCATAGGCCTTTCCCTGGGTGGCAACGGCGGGATGAATACCGAATACAACAGAGCCGTGTGGAAGAACTTCGCTGCTCCGGCCGGCACTGCGATGAACCCCACCGGCTTCTTCAGTGCGACGTCGCCCACCGGCGTGGATCTGGCGCAGCTCTTTCTCGGCCTGACCTATGCCCGCAAGCTCTCCGACACCCAGTCACTTGGCATCATGCCTATCATCGCCTTCCAGCGGTTCAAGGCCGAGGGGCTGGAGCCATTCAGACAGTTCTCCGTCGCCCCGAACAGCGTAAGCAACAATGGCTACGATCAGTCCTGGGGCTACGGCTTGCGGGTGGGTTGGCTGGGGGGCATCACCGACCGCCTCAGCGCCGGCGTTTCCTATCAGAGCAAGCTGCACATGCAGAAGTTCGACAAGTACAAAGGTCTGTTTGCGGAGCAGGGCGACTTCGACGTGCCCTCCACCGTCACCGCGGGCTTGGCGTACCAGGCGACGTCAGGCGTAACCGTTTTGCTCGACTATCAACGCATCTTCTACGGCCAGGTCAAATCGCTGAGCAATGCCAACGACCTGGACATCCGGACCGACCCCACGGCAATGCTGGGGGCAGACGGCGGCCTGGGCTTTGGTTGGAAGAACATCAATATCTACAAGCTCGGCGTCCAATGGGAGTACAGCCCGAGCCTCACGCTGCGGGCAGGGGTGAGCCATGCCGACAAGCTCTTCGATAACGGCCAAGCGCTGTTTAACGTACTGGCTCCGGCAACCGTGCGCGATCACGCCAGCCTGGGACTCACTTACCGATATGCCCCCAACAGCTCCATCGCGGTTGCGTACACCCGCGCCTTCTCGGCTCGTGTCAGGGGACAGAATACGGTTTTCACTGGTCTCCAGACCGGCTCGGTGCAGATGGACCAGCACGAGCTGGAGCTAAGCTGGGGACACCAGTTCTAGGCGTGCGAGAGCACCGCATCCCCACGGGACGCGGTGCTCCAGCCTCGGAGCTAGCTTGCCGCCGCCGTCTTCCCGATGGTGCCTTCAGGTGTGGATTGGGCCGCCGCCGCAGGGGCCTTCGTCTCGGTATTGCCCAGATGCAGGCCAGCGACCGCTCCTAGCAGAGCCAGTACGAAGCCAACGGTGATGGGGTCGATAACCCCCCGCATCCTGAAATTGCGCGTCATGGCAGTAACCTCACAGTGTGACCATTGGGTATCTTGCCGGGAGATAGATTAGCGTATTAGGAAATACTAACACAACCCCCGAAGGCCGGAGCGTTTCGGGTGTTCCCGATCAACCAGATGCAAGTGCAAGTGCCGGTGAGCCGGGTGCCCGGCGGTTGAAGCCGGCAGGCAACCTGTTCTTGACTCCCGGCCGCCTAACGGGTCTAATTTCGCGCTTATTCTGCGCGGGCATGGAGGTCCTGGCCGGGGGCTTGGTAAGTAAAGCGTCAAAGTTAGCGCCTGGGTGGCCGGAAAAGCGGCTCAAATCGCGTCCAGGAAGTTCAGTTAGGTGCGCCCTGGCCGCTGCCCAGTGGACAAACGCAGCAGGGAGAACGTCCGGGCAGGGAGTCGGCAAAGCCTCAAGCTCAGCGCCAGGATGGCGAGGAAAACGCCTTCAATCACGGCCAGGTAGCTCAGTTGGTAGAGCAGGGGACTGAAAATCCCCGTGTCGGC
>CAYWTP010000407.1:0-2991 GCA_964461215.1 uncultured Ectothiorhodospiraceae bacterium
TGCCCCGGCTTTCGGGCCGGGGCAGCTTTTTCCCGGACGGCTGTGACGCTACCCTATGATCGCAAGGAGATTTCGACGATGGCTTGCCGCTATACCGCTCTAATTCGCAAAGGTGAGGGGACCGATTACTGGATCGAGTGTCCGGATCTTCCTGGCTGCGTGGCATCCGGCAAGACCGTCGAGGACGCCAAGGCGCAGTTCGCTGATGCCATCCACTTTCATCTGGTTGGCGTCAAGGACCAGGCGAGGGGCTATGTGCTCCCCGAGCCGCGCAGTCGTGAGGAAGCGCTGGCGGAAGTCGAAGGTGGGTATCTGGAAGCTTACGAGGTCGTCGTCGAGGAGCCGCTTATGACGCAGTGAGGGCAGGGTGGTCTGAGGGTTTCGCTAGAAAGCGATTCCGTTGGTTTTCCAGTCCCGCGCCAGCAGCTCTTCAACCCGGCTGTGATGGGCAATCCAGTCCCTGGTTTTCGGGCAAATCCATCCGGCCACTTCGAGGATGGAGCGGTAGTCTTGCTGCAGGTGCCGGTTGAAAATCGGCTCGTGGTGGGCGATCCGGTTCCGGAAGGTCCGCAGGTAGTCCAGGGGACGATGTGTGTCCGCACGATTGCGCCGACTATGCGGAAATGACTTATGCAGTGCCGGACGCCACAGGGTCATGTCATAGCTTTTCTTGCCGGTCTCTGGTAGTGCGGCCCAGCCGCCCCGGCCCAGCAAGGTGACCCAAAAGCCAAACGGCAGCTCCGCGACGACGTGGGGCGGATCGACTGCGTAACCACCCCGGGTCAAGCTCGACTTCGTCTGGTCGATACGGTTCAAGGTGCCGCCGTCAAAACCGCAGGCCGGATTGTCGTACCAGTCTGCCCCGTATTTTGCGGTAAGCTGCCGGTGCATGGCGTTGCGCAGGGCGACTTCCAGCCCTTGCAACGGGCCGTAAAAGGCGGCACTGATAGCCGTGTTCCAGGTGTAGAGGCGAAGGGCCAGTTCCCGGTCTCCGCCTGTGGCCTGAACGTAAGTCGTTATTCTTTCAGGCGAAAGCGAGGATTCGAGCGCATCCAGCACCTCGTCATCGAATGGAAAACTCTTGACTTCCCCGGTCATGGCATCCTATCCTGTACTCGTAGACCCCGGACCCGCCTCTGCTCACGCATGCGCCCGGGGTTCAGCTTTTTAGGGGTTCTGTTCATCGGCTTTCTTCCGGCCCAAGCCCCCTCGGCGTGAGACCTGCCGCCGCATCGTCTTCGTTTCTTCCTGTACCTGCCGGAATTCCGGCTCAAGTGCTTTGAGGCGCTCCACCAGCCCGGAGAGGTCGTAATAGTTGCTCTGCTTCCCTTTGTGGGCGGCGCGTCGTTCGATCCGCTGGACCAGGCCAGCCGCCTCAAGCTCCGCGATATAGCGCTGGATCTGGCGCGTACTCAAGCCTAGCCGCTCGCTCAAGGCCTTCTTGCTGGGATAGGGCTTGCGCTCCTTATCCCACCAGTAATCAGCTAGTTGCAGCAGCACCGCGAGCTGGGTCGGGTTCAATCCCAGACGTTGTTGTGCCCGCAGAAGGAGGGATGGGATGATGCTGAATCCCAGATTCATCACCGCCTTGCCCCATTTCTTTTCCGACGCCTGCGTTGCCTGCTTGCCGGGCCTCAACTGGACGATTTCCGCCGATTTTGGCGGTTAAGGTGACAGATCTATTTTCGCGGAATGGGATCAGGCCGCGCCGGTCTTCAGTTCCGGCCTGAGGACGTAGTCAGGGCGTAGCTGTTGGTAAAGAAACTCCGGTGCGAAGTCCGCTCCGTTGGGCCACACGATGGTCTCCAGCTCACTGTCCAACGTGAATACGGCGAACACGGCCTTGTCCCTCAGGGGCTCGAAGATCTCGCCCCATAGCTCGCCGTCTAAGTTCACCTCTCCTTCCACCCCGTCCGCAAATGTCAGCCAGATTCGGTAGTCGCCCTTATAAGTGGCGCTCAATAGTCTGGGAAGCATGGCATTACTCCAGTGGCGCGATTCTCTTCAGGGCTTTTCGGGCGCGGGCCAAGCGCCAATCCTCCGCCAAGTCAGTCCTATGCGATTCGCGCCACTCCTGGACCAGGCCCAGGACACGCGGCGGTAGCCGACCCTCAAGAATTTCGCCGGTCTCAACGGCGATGACCGCCCGAAAGTCTCCGTAGATGGCGTGAAAGTGCGGAGGATTGTGATCGTTGTAGTACATCGCGATTATGATGCCCAGGAATCTGCTTATCTCGGGCAAGATCTTGCTCCCGTTTATTCAGCCCCAGCAGCCGGAACCAGATGAGGGTTTGTACGCCTGGCACACCTTGGTGAGCCGCACCGGCGGCGGCGGATTGAGAGGAAGTTTAGGGGGATTGGGTGGGGCGGTCCAGGGTGGCGGAGCCAGCGCTCGCCGCTGAAGTAGACGGCGGGCCCGGCCGCACAGCCGGAGCGGCCGCCCGCCCCGGTTTGCAGGCCGGGGTAGACTGCGCCATCGAAAGCGCACAGCGCCTCGTTCCCTGCATGCAGCTTCACGACGTCGGCGCCCTACATGGTTGCTTCGCCCCGCGTCTCCCCACGTCTTCCCGAGCGCCCCGTGGTGAGGATCACAAACAAGGTGTTGAGCTTGACGCCAGCGGTGCGGTGCTCGACAGCTCCCGTCCGCCCGGTCCGTATCTGGCCCTGGGGGGCGCAAGCAGCTGATAGGGAGAGGGATTTTAGCGGCTACGGGTGGACTTGACCGATTTGGCGGGACCAAATCGGGACGGCCGCAGGCCGCCCGCAAGGCCAAGCCCATGGACGGGAAGGTCACCAATTCATCTGGAATGAATAGGGTCGCACGCAGTGCGCCCGAAGGGCGGAAGCCATGGATGGCTTCCGACACCCCCGACCGTCGGTCGGTGGTTCGCACTGGGGAACCACCGTGCCAGAGGGAACGCACTAGGTCCAGGCCTGGGTTTGGTGGCTACGGGTGGACTTGACCGATTCACCGGGAGTGAATCGGGACGG
>CAYWTP010000408.1:0-2986 GCA_964461215.1 uncultured Ectothiorhodospiraceae bacterium
ATCCGGCAGCTTGCCGGAATGCGCGGCCTCATGGCCAAGCCGGACGGTTCCATCATCGAGACGCCCATCACCGCCAACTTCCGTGAAGGGCTGGACGTGCTCCAGTACTTCATCTCGACCCACGGCGCGCGCAAGGGCCTGGCGGATACGGCGCTCAAGACCGCCAACTCCGGGTATCTGACGCGGCGCCTGGTGGATGTGGCCCAGGACATGGTGGTCACGGAGTACGATTGTGGCACGACCCATGGGCTGGTGCTCACGCCTCTCATCGAGGGCGGCGACGTGGTGGAGCCTCTGCGTGAGCGGGTGCTGGGACGCGTCACCGCGCTGGATCTCCTGCGTCCGGGCAGCGACGAGGTGATCGCCCCTGCCGGCACCCTGCTGGACGAGACGCTGGTGGATCAGCTCGAGGAGATGGGCATTGACGAGGTCAAGGCCCGCTCCGTGATCACCTGCGAGACGCGCTACGGCGTGTGCGCAGCCTGCTACGGCCGTGATCTGGCCCGCGGGCACAGCGTGAACATCGGTGAGGCCGTGGGTGTGGTCGCGGCCCAATCCATCGGCGAGCCCGGTACGCAGCTCACCATGCGCACCTTCCACATCGGAGGTGCGGCCTCCCGGGCCGCTGCGGTGAGCAGCGTCCAGGTCAAGGCCAACGGCACGGTGCGCCTGCACAACATCAAGGTGGTGACCAACAGCACCGGCAATCTGGTGGCGGTGTCGCGCTCCGGCGAGATTGCCGTGCAGGACGAGCACGGCCGCGAGCGCGAACGCTATAAGGTGCCTTACGGGGCCGTGATCAGCGTCGGCGATGGCGACGGCGTGACCGGTGGCCAACTCGTCGCCAACTGGGATCCGCACACTCACCCGGTGATTACAGAGGTGGCGGGGCTGGTACGGTTCACCGACGTGGTGGAGGGCGTGACCGTGGAGCAGCACACCGACGAGGTGACGGGCCTGTCCAGCATCGTGGTCATGGAGCCCAAGCAACGCGGATCGGCAGCCAAGGACATGACGCCCAAGGTCATGCTGACCGATGATGCCGGGCGGCCGCTGAATCTGGTTGGCACCGAGATCCCCGCCCAGTACCCGCTTCCCGCCGGTGCCATCATCACCGTGGAGGACGGCTCCACCGCCGGCGTGGGCGACGTCATCGCCCGCCTGCCCCAGGAGTCGTCAAAGACCCGCGACATCACGGGCGGCCTGCCCCGGGTGGCCGATCTGTTCGAGGCCCGCAAGCCCAAGGAGCCGGCCATTCTGGCCGAGCAATCCGGAACCGTGAGCTTTGGTAAGGACACCAAGGGCAAGCAGCGACTGATCATCACGGATGCCGACGGCGAGCAGCACGAGACACTGATCCCCAAGTGGCGGCAGGTGACCGTGTTCGAGGGCGAGCACGTGGAGCGCGGCGAGGTGATCGTCGACGGTGCGCTGTCGCCGCACGACATCCTGCGCCTGCGCGGGGTCAGTGCCGTTGCCAACTACATCGTCAACGAGGTGCAGGACGTCTACCGCCTGCAGGGCGTGAAGATCAATGACAAGCACATCGAGGTCATCGTGCGCCAGATGATCCGCAAGGCCGAGGTGACCGAGCCGGGCGACACCTCCCTGCTCAAGGGCGAGCAGCTCGACCGAGCCCGGATCCTGGAGGAGAACGAGCGCGTCACGGGTGACGGCGGCATGCCGGCCAAGTGGGAGTACATTCTGCTGGGCATCACCAAGGCGTCCTTGTCCACCGAGTCCTTCATCTCGGCGGCCTCCTTCCAGGAGACCACCCGGGTGCTCACCGAGGCCTCCGTGAGCGGCAAGGTGGATGACCTGCGAGGCCTGAAAGAGAATGTCATCGTCGGACGTCTGGTGCCCGCGGGCACCGGGCTGGCGTACCACGACGAGCGCCGGCGCAAGCGCCATCAGCTTGAGCAGCCGGCGATCGCCGCCGAGGAGGCCTTCGAGCCCCTGGTGCGCGAAACCCCGGCCGAGGAGGCGTCGGCCTCCACGCAGGAGGGCGATCCGAGCTAGCGGGCGGGCTAGCGCCCGCCCGCTTATATCGTGGAGAAATGCCGATGTGAGGACACACGGATGGGCACGTGACATACCCGTAACTCAGTGGTTGCGCCACGGGCCATTCCCGACAGTTGAGCTCGGCTTTAAGGTTCGATTCTCCTTCTTAATTAGATAAGCGAAGGGCGCGTCCCAGCGCAGCCTTCGCTATCTTGACAAGAAGGCCTGTACCCCATAGAATTTCGCGTTCTCAACAGGCCGGGTGAGACTGACTGAGCGAGATCCTTCGCGGCCAACCGGTTCCCTGTTTCCACATCGCCCTGCCCAGGTGGTGTAAGCACAGCGGCGCTTATACCGCGGGCGCGCTTTGGCACTTTGTCCGAGACGGAGCACTTAAAGAGCATGGCAACGATCAACCAGCTTGTACGTAAGCCGCGCAAGACGAAGCGGAAGAAAAGTACAGTGCCGGCGCTGGATGCCTGCCCGCAGAAGCGCGGTGTGTGTACCCGCGTCTATACGACCACGCCTAAGAAGCCGAACTCGGCCCTGCGTAAGGTCGCCCGCGTACGTCTGACTAACGGCTTCGAAGTCACGACCTATATCGGCGGCGAGGGCCACAACCTGCAGGAGCATTCAGTGGTCCTGATCAGGGGCGGTCGCGTGAAGGACCTGCCGGGCGTGCGCTACCACACGGTGCGCGGAAGCCTGGATGCCTCCGGGGTGAACGACCGGCGTCAGGCGCGTTCCAAGTACGGCGCCAAGCGGCCCAAGAGCTAACAAGGTTGCTACGGAAAACCCATGTCTAGAAGAAGAGTCGTTTCCAAGCGCAGCATTCTCCCGGATCCCAAGTACGGGAATCAGACGCTCGCCAAGTTTATCAACATGGTGATGCACAGCGGCAAGAAGGCGCTGGCGGAGCGTGTGGTATACGGCGCCCTGGACAAGGTCGCGGATCGCAGCAAGAGCGATCCGGACGAAGTCTTCC
>CAYWTP010000409.1:0-2978 GCA_964461215.1 uncultured Ectothiorhodospiraceae bacterium
GTACTGGATCGGCTTCGGCCTGTGGCAATCGGTGAAGGACTTCTTCATCCCGTATGTATTCTCCCAGGGCGCCTTCGACAAGGTCCAGGCGCTGTACCAGGGCAACGCCTTCGTGGCCATCCTGAGCGCCGCCTTCACGCCCATCCCCTACAAGGTCTTCACCATCGCCGCCGGTGTCTTCAATGTCGGCTTCTGGACTCTGGTCGCCGCGTCTGCGGTGGGTCGCCCGGCGCGCTTCTTCATTGTTGGCGGCGCCATCTATCTCTTTGGCGCCCAGGTCAAGACCGTCATCGAGCGCTACTTCGACTGGTTCGCCTGGGGTCTGCTGGGCCTGGGCATCGGCGGCTTCGTGGTGGTCAGGTACCTGTAGGCGCCTGCTTCATCGGCGGTGACCAGATGACTGGCAGCAGGCCGCCGCGGTCATGCGCACGGCGGCGAGCGCGCTACGCTCGGCCTTCGGTCCGGCGGCTGTTAGCCTGGAGCGGCACGTCGCCGGCTTTGATTTTCCCGCCGCCATGGCCGGCAGCATGGACCGCAAGGCGCACGCGGCGATTGGAGACACACCTGCGCCCCAGTAGAATCTACCGCATTGCCTGCGTACAGAGACGAAGCCATGAAGCTGAGTGTGGACCAGTTCCGGAGCTGGGAGAACAAGTGCATCACCCTGTTGGGAATGTCGGGGGTGGGCAAGACGCGGCTGGCGAGCATGCTGCGCAAACGCGACTGGTTCCATTACTCGGGCGATTACCGCATCGGCACCCGTTATCTCGATGAGCCCATCCTGGACAACATCAAACACAAGGCCATGGCGGTGCCGTTTCTGCGCGACCTGCTGCAGTCGGACTCCATCTACATCCGCAACAATATCGGTGTCGACCACCTGAAACCCGTATCCAGCTTCGTCGGCAAGCTGGGCAACCCCGAACACGGCGGCCTGCCGCTGGCGGAGTTCAAGCGCCGCCAGGCCCTGCACCGGCAGGCCGAGATCGCGGCCATGAGGGACGTGCCGGACTTCATCCGCAAGGCCCGCGAGATCTACGGCTACAAGCACTTCGTCAACGACGCCGGCGGCAGCCTGTGCGAGCTGGACGACCCCGATGTCATTCGGCTCTTGGACCAGCACACCCTGATTCTCTACATCAAGGCCACGGACAGCGACGAGCAGGCCCTGCTGCAGCGGGCCAGGAATGATCCCAAGCCCCTGTATTACCGGGAGGCGTTTCTGGATGAGCAGCTCGCGATCTATCTACAGGAGAACGACCTGCCCTACGTGGCGCTGGTCGATCCCGACGCGTTCGCCCGCTGGACCTTCCCCCGGTTGTTTCGGTCCCGCGTGCCCCGCTATGAGGCCATCGCGCGGGCCCACGGCTACACGGTCACCACGGACGAGCTGGCCACCGTGACCGGAGAGACTGATTTCCTTGCCCTGCTGGAGCAGATGCTCGCGCGGCAGGGCCAGCAGCAGTTCGCAACCTGACGGAGTCCCGACGTGCCCCTGGTCGCCCATTCCAGACTTCCGACCTTTGCGCGGCTGCGCGAGGAAGGCCAGATCATCCTGGAGCCCGACCGCGCCGCTCATCAGGATATACGCGAGCTGCACATCGGCCTGCTGAACATGATGCCCGACGCCGCGCTGGCGGCCACCGAACGCCAGTTCTTCCGTCTGGTGGGCGAGAGCAACCCCATCGCCCAGTTCTACATGCACCCCTTCACCCTGGACGAACTCAAGCGCGGGCCCAAGGGGGTGGACCACGTAGAGCGCTATTACGAGCCCTTCGACAAGCTCAAGGAGGAAGGGCTGGACGCGCTGATCATCACCGGGGCCAACGTGACCCATCCGGACCTGTCGGCCGAGCCGTTCTGGAAGCCCCTGATCCAGGTCATCGACTGGGCTCTGAGGAACGTCACCTCGGTGCTGTGCTCCTGCCTGGCCACCCACGCCGTGCTGGAATTCGCTCACGGGCAGAAGCGGCGGCCCCTGGGCTTCAAGCGCTGGGGGGTCTATACCCACACGGTGGTGGATCGCAGCCATCCCCTGGTCAACGACGTCAACACGCTGTTCGACGTGCCCCATTCGCGCTTCAACGACATCAGCAGGGCCCAGCTCGAAGCGGCCGGGCTGCACGTGCTGGTCGAGAGCGAGTTGGCCGGAGTACACCTGGCTGTGAGCGCGGACCGCTTCCGCGTCGTGTACTTCCAGGGTCACCCCGAGTACGACACCATCAGCCTGCTCAAGGAGTACAAGCGCGAGGTTCTGCGCTATGCGCGCCGGGAGCGCGAGGACTATCCGCCGTTCCCGGACAGCTACTTCAGCCCGCAGGCCCAGGCCATCCTAGCCGAGTACCGGCAGCGGCTGGAATCAGCCAAGAGCACCGGCGCAAAGCCGCCGGAGCTGCCCGAGGATCTGCTCGCGCCCAGGCTCCACAACACCTGGCACGACACGGCGGAGGCCGTCGTCGGCAACTGGATCGGCAAGGTCTACCAGGTTACCAACAACGATCGCAGGCTGCCGTTCATGGCAGGCGTGGATCCGGCGGACCCGCTGGGGCTGCTGGGTCGCTGAGCCCTCACTCGAAGGGATGGCGCAGGACGATGGTCTCACTGCGATCCGGACCCGTGGAGATGATGTCGATCGGGGTTTCGGTCAGCTCCTGCAGGCGCCGCAGATAGGCCCGAGCGTTAGCCGGCAGGTCGTCGTAGCGCTTCACGCCTACGGTGGATTCCTTCCAGCCGGCCACCTCTTCGTAGATGGGTTCACAGGCCGCGTAAGCATCGGCCCCCGTCGGCGGCGTATCCCGCTCCGCTCCCTGGTAGCGGTAGCCGGTGCAGATCCGGATCCGCTCCAGGCCGTCCAGCACGTCCAGCTTGGTGATGCAGATCCCGGTCACGCTGTTGACGTGCACGGCGCGGCGCAACGCCACCGCGTCGAACCAGCCGCAGCGGCGGGGCCGGCCGGTGGTGGAGCCGAACTCGTGGCC
>CAYWTP010000410.1:0-2968 GCA_964461215.1 uncultured Ectothiorhodospiraceae bacterium
GGAGAATTCCTTGCCGCATTTCCCCCGGATTCCGCTTCGCTGCATCCGGGCTACGCGCTTCTTCCCTTGGCGCCTTTGCGCCTCTGCGCGAGATCTCTTAAAGATCTCTTCTCCCGCAAAGATGCCAAGACGCAAAGGGTTGGGTTATCGTAGCCCGGATGAAACAGCGTGTAATCCGGGAGAATTCCTTGCCGCATTTCCCCCGGATTCCGCTTCGCTGCATCCGGGCTACGAGCGCCGTAAAGTGGACAGCCAAGATGAACCTCGATGATCTGGACACCAGCAGCCCAATCCCGGCGACCGTGAAGCAGAGCGCCCGCATCACTCCCGAGGGCGCCGCGGCCGAGGTCCGGCACATCGTTCTGAGCCTGCCCGAGGTGCATCTGGTCACGCAGATCGGCCAGAGCGTGGGCGTAATCACCCCCGGCCCCCACCCCTTCGGCAACCGGGAGCACCTGCGCCTGTACTCCATCGCCGGCACCGGCTGGGACGACGGCCGCGCCGAGCTGGCCCTTTGCGTGCGCCGCTGCTTCTACATCGACGAGGTCAGTGGGGAGCGCTACCCGGGGACCTCGTCGAACCGCTTGTGCGATGCCCGGCCCGGCGACATCGTATTGCTCACCGGCCCTTACGGCATCCCCTTCCCCGTACCGCAGGACGATACCTCAAACATTCTAATGATCGGCAGCGGGACCGGCATCGCACCGTTCCGGGCCTTCGTCGAGCACCTTTACCACAGTCTGGGCACATGGCGGGGCAAGGTACGCTTGTTCTACGGCGCCGACACCGGGATGGAGCTGCTGTACATGAACGAGGTGAACACCGACTTGGCCAATTACTACACGCAGGATAGTTTCAAGGCCTTCGAAGCCCTGAGTCCGAGCCCCCACACGGGCGTCCCCGCAGCCCTGGGCCGCAGCCTGGAGCAGAACCGCGACGAGGTCTGGGGGCTGCTGCAAGCCCCGAACACCTATGTCTACCTGGCAGGCCTGAAGAAGTCCGCCGAAGGCCTGGACCGCGCCCTGGCCCGCGTCGCCGGCTCCGAGGAAGCGTGGCGCAGAAAGAAGAAGGAGCTGCTGTTCTTCGAGCGCTGGACCGAGGTGCTGTACGAGTAGCGAGCGCCGCTCGCTTGATGGGAAAGCACAAAGAGCACTGACGCGTATGCGGGAGAATCTCTACTCACAGCTCTACGGGCTCGAAGGTCGTCCGGTGTGGCGGGCCGGGGGCGAAGCGCCACACCGGCTTGACGCCGGCGCGGCCAGGTGCGGGTAGGGCGATCAGGGCGCTGCTGAGGGTGCGCAAGCCGGTGTCGGTCTCCACGTTCATGGCGGCGGTCGGTCCTTCCCGCTCGTCATGGAGGCGGCTGGCCAGCAGGGCCGTCCACGCATCCCAGTCCCCGGCCTCGGGGTCCGGAACAGGCGCGGCGCGGAAACGCGGCAGGTACGCACGAATGCGCGGCGACTGCGGGTCGTTGAGATCGTGGGCCGTGAGCATGCTCAAGCCCGCTGGCAGCGGGTACACCTCCACGCCGTCATCGGCGCGCGAGCCGGTGTTGCGCAGCCAGAAGGCACCGTGGACATCGCCGGCGAACAGGTTGAATGGGCGGTAGGCCGCGGGATTGAGATCGGCCAGGGCCTCGGCCGCCGCCCTGGCCTCTGCATGGTCCAGCGCCTCCAGCACCAGCTCGCCGCGGCTGCGTTTGCCGGGTGCCGGGCCCAGGGAGCCGGCGCGGTTCATTACTCCCGCCACCAAGCCGTAGTCGTTCATACCGAGCCAGCTTCCCTCGCCCAGCTCGTCCATGCCGGCCACGACCTGCGGCCGATCGGCCCAGTGCCGTCCCGGCGCACGCCAGGCACGGCCCGCCTGCTCGTCCCGGTTGGCGGCGAGGATCAGCGGCCACTCATGGCCGGGCCGCAGCAAGATGACCAGCGTGCACATTATCCCGCTTAAGATCTTTTCTCCCGCAAAGACGCCAAGACGCAGAGGGTAAAGACCTGCTTGCCTCAATGTAGGAGCGAGCTTGCTCGCGAAGCGGTCTGTGGCCCTGCAATTCGCCACTATCGTAGCCCGGATGAAACAGCGTGTATTGTGCGCACTCATACGTAGGATCTTTAGGCCGTGCCGTCCATGTGAGGCCCGCAGGACACGCCGTGAACACGTCCGTGTGGGCTCGGTCGCAGCATCCCTGCTGCTCACGGTCCTGCAAACCTCACATGGACACCGCGTACTTTGCTTAAGAACCAACCTATGTGTGCGCACTAGTCGTTTAAGGGCCATTTCCAGTCCTGGATCTCAGGCATGTCCTGGCCGTGGCGGGCGATGTAGCGCTTGTGGTCGATGAGCCGGTCACGGATCACCTGCTTGGCGTGCGCCGCCATGTAGCCCAGCTTGGGCACCCGGTCGATAACGTCGGCCACCAGGTGGAAGCGGTCCAGGTCGTTGCGCACCACCATGTCGAAGGGGGTCGTAGTGGTGCCTTCCTCCTTGTAGCCGCGCACGTGCAGGTTCCTGTGATTGGTGCGGCGGTAGATCAGGCGGTGAATCAGCGAGGGATAGCCGTGATAGGCGAAAATCACGGGCTTGTCGGTGGTGAACAAGGAATCGAAGTCGCGATCCGACAGCCCGCTGGGGTGCTCCTCCCTGGGCTGCAAGGTCATGAGATCCACCACGTTGATCACCCGGATGCGCAGATCGGGCACGTGCTCGCGCAGCAGGCTCACCGCGGCCAGGGTCTCCAGGGTGGGCACGTCGCCGGCACAGGCCATGACCACGTCGGGCTCGGCACCCTGGTCGTTGCTGGCCCAGTCCCAGATCCCGATGCCGGCCGAGCAGTGCTTGATGGCAGCGTCCATGTCGAGCCACTGCAGCTCGGGCTGCTTGCCGGCAACGATGACGTTCACCAAGTCGCGGCTGCGCAAGCACTTGTCGGCCACGGTCAGCAAGGTGTTCGCATCCGGCGGCAGGTACA
>CAYWTP010000411.1:0-2964 GCA_964461215.1 uncultured Ectothiorhodospiraceae bacterium
TGCTCGAACAGACGGCGCATCGGTGCCGTGTGGCCCACGATGTTGTCGAACCCATAGTTGCCCCGTACTGCGCGGCGCAGGCGGTCGCGCTCATCGGTGAGGTTCCGGCGCTCCTGCTCCACCTCCCAGGAAAGGCGCACGTTGCGGGCTATCAAGTTGGCCACCATTTCCAGGAAGCGCGCCCGCACCCGCAGCAGCCCGTCCTCGCTGGTGGGAGGCTGGGCGGCCAGCACCCCGACCGGCGCGCCCTCGCCGGTGCGGATCGGCACCCCGATGAAGGGAAGTTGTGGGTCATACAGGCCCAGTCTGCCCAGGAAGCGGGGCTCGTCGGCGATCCGCTCCACGACTACGGTGGCACCGGCCTCCGCAATGGCTCCCACCACGCCCTCCCCCGGGCGATAACGCACCGGACCGAAATGCCGCGGCTCGCTGCCATGCACGGCGCTGACTCGAAGCTCGCCGGTATCGGGCTCGGCCAGGGTGACCATGCCCCGGCGCATGCCGCCGAAGTCATGGAGAATCTGCAGCACCTTTTCGAGAGTCTCCTTCAGCTCCAATGAACGGCTCAATACTCGGCTGACGTGAAACAGCGTCGCAAGCTGCTCCTCCATCAGCCTGGTATAGGCCGAATCGGTTGGTTCCTGGGATTCGAGCACGGCGGTCATCATGTGTCTTCGATCCCGGCGCGATGCAGGGGAAAGCGCAGCTCCACCCGGCACCCGCCCAGGTCCGAGCGCCCGACGGCCACCGTCCCCTGATGCTCGTTGACCACTTGCTGGACCATGGCCAGCCCCATACCGGCCCCGCCCCCGGGGCCCTTGGTGGTGAAGAACGGCTCGAAGATGCGTACCCGCATCTCATCGGGGACACCGGGACCGTTGTCGTCCATGCACACGAGGACGCCGTCGTCTTCCACGCCGGTGATGATGCGCAGCTCCCGAACGGCCCCGTCCAGCGCGCTGACGGCATCGATGGCGTTGTCCATGAGCTGTTTGAAGGCACCGCGCAGGCGCGCTTCCTTGCCGGTGAGGGAAGGCAAATCGGGATCCGGCAGCCACTCCACCACCACGCCTTGGGCCAGCAGCCGGGCGGTGAACATGGCCAGCGTGTCACGCAGCAGCCGATTCACGTTCACCGGAACCAGCGCCTCGGCCGGGCGCGCCGGCATGGACTGCAGCAGCGTGTCCTGGGCCTCGTGTCCCGACTTCAGGGCCTGGCGCAGCACCTTCAGCAGGTGATGGGTGTCCTCGCAGCCGTCGTCGCGCCGCTCCAGGACCCCGGTGGCGGCCCCAATGAGATTCAGCGGTCCCTGGAACTTGAAGCTGGCCCCGGAGAGCGCCTCCTGCATGCTCTGTACCAGCTCCTGCTCGGCGGTCAGAGCCCGCAGGGCCGTGGCGTGCAGCTCCTCCTGCTGCTGCTTGAGGTGTGTGATCTCACTGGCCACCAGCAGCAGGTAGGTCTGCCTGCGCTCGGTGAAGAAGGCCTCGGCGCTGGGGTCCTGCTCCCGAAACCACAACCCTGAGCACAGGAACCACCGCCGGCGCGTGGAGGCGGGTGGCCCCACTTCGAGCTCCTGCCGCTCGAAGCCGCTGCCGTTGTCACGGGCGGCGTCGAAGCGCGAGCACATCTCCTCCTTGAGCAGGCGCAGCAGCTCGGTGGCCGGCTCCTTGACGCCGAAGTCGCCCATCAATTTCTTGTAGGCATGATTGTCCAGCACCACCCGGCCGCTCTCGTCCAGCACCGCGATGGCGGTGGGCGTGGCGTCGACCACCGACTCGATAAGCGCCTTCTGGTTCCGGACCCGCTGCTCCAGGCTGTGCATCGCCGTCACGTCTCGGTGCATGCCCAGGTAGTGGGTAGGCTCGCCGTCGCGTCCCAGGACCGGCGTTATGCTCAGCTCGGCCAGATAGCGCTCGCCGCTCTTGTGGCGATTGACGAGCAGTCCGTACCAGGGCCGATTGCTGCGGATGGTCTTCCACAGGCCTTCGTACACCTCCCGCGGCGTGCTCTGATCGGAGAGGATGGATTCGTTGTGTCCGATGATCTCCTCAGGTGCGTAGCCCGTGATCCTGGCGAAGGCGGCATTGGCGTAGAGAATGGTCGCCTTATCATCCGTGATCGAGATCGCCACCGAGGCCTGCTCCACAGCGGCGTGGAACAGCCTCGAAGGCAACAAGCTGGTACCGGTACGGACCACGTCGGTCTCCGCCTCTTCCGACTTCGTGAGGTCGCGTTGTTGCTGCCTTCTGTTCACTTTGGGCCTACTCCACGCGTCAATGTTGGCAATTCTCCCTGCAACCTATGTGCCTATGGACCGGACCTGCCGGAATGTGCATGGATGACCGCTTAAGAATTTCGGACCGGAGCCCGAACGGCACGAGCCTCCGGGACACGCCAGCGATACGTCCCCGTAGGCTCGGCGGCCGGCCGACGATCCCTTTGCCTCGCGCCGCTCAGGCCTTGACCGACCAGTGCCAAAGGGCGGCCTTTCGACCCCGCGCAACCGCGGGGCTTTGTAGGATTCACGACAACGCAGCCGCATGCGGCGGTACCTGTGTGGAAGCCGACACAGGACGCCGCGCTCCGTTGTGGTGCATCGGTCCTCTCAAGTGGCCGTTTCTTCTGTGCACCGCCTCCATTACCCGACCGTGGCACGCTTGATGCACCGCCGGCAGCCAAGACTGGCTCGGCAACACACCCCATGAGCGAATACCTGTTACTGCTGGTGGGCACCGCCCTGGTGAACAACGTGGTCCTGGTAAGCTTCCTGGGCCTGTGCCCGTTCATGGGGGTGTCCAACAAGATGGACACCGCGCTGGGGATGGGCCTTGCCACGACCTTCGTGCTCACCCTGGCGGCGGTGGCAAGCTGGGCCATCGAGCACTTCATCCTCATTGCGCGGGACATCGGCTTCCTGCGCATCCTGTCGTTCATCCTGGTCATCGCCGCGGTGGTGCAGCTCAC
>CAYWTP010000412.1:0-2930 GCA_964461215.1 uncultured Ectothiorhodospiraceae bacterium
GCCCTTGGGGTAAGCAGGCCGGCACTGACGGCAACGCCGACGGCACTGCCGGCGAGCGTGCTCTTCAGAAGCGTTCTACGCTGCATAATCATGACTCACAGTACTCCTCTTCGGTGGTGGGCCGTCGTTAGAGCGTGTAAACGTACTCGACGACTGTATCAATCTCGTCCTCGGTCAGGATCCCGTGTCGCCCGAAGGGCGGCATCATGGTGTTCGGGTTCCTCTTGGTGGCATCCCAGATCTGGGCGCGCAGCTTGGCCTTGTCCGGAAAGCGCGCCTTCATGCCGACCAGTGGCGGACCGATGTTGCCGGGCAGCTGGCCGTCACCCATCACGTGGCAGGCGAGGCAGTTGCCCTTCGTGCGATCCTCTGCGATCTTCTTGCCTTGCTCCACCGCGGACATCGCCTTGCCCTCGTCGGCTGCCGTGATGGGGGACCACGCCAAGCCGCTGAGCACTGCGGCGACCGCGCTGGCGGCCACCAGTTTTGCTATGGGCTGTCGCATCGACACCTCCTGAGTTGGTTCAAGCAATTTATGGTCTTCATCGCACCCGGCCTGGCCGCCGGCGCAGTGATGAACGCCGGCATTCGGGCTGTGGCGAGCCGTATGCCCTGGCTTCGGCTCTTCCGACCGTGAAGTCTGCTTCAAGATGGCGGTTTGGTCAAACCCACCGTCGAGGCCGTTTGGCTTGAGCCGATTCAGGTACTTACCTGTCCTCGTCCTTCTTCTCGTCCTTGCGCTGAGCGGCCTCTTCTTTTAGCTGTGCCAGCCTGGCCTCGACCCTGGAAGCTTTGTAGTAGTCGCCCGCGGACTCTTTCTGGGCGCGCTCCAGCTCGTGGATGGCCGCTTGCAGGCGACCCATCAAATACTCGTACTCGGCCCGGGCCAGGCGTGCCTCGACGATGTCGCCCGCCTCCTGCTGCGTGCGCGCCAATAGCTCATAGACGGCCGGCGTCGGCGTTTCATTCCGTGCGTAGTTCGTCAGCAGGTCCCGCGCCTGCTTGGCCTGGTGGGCCCGCAGCAGCGCTTCTGCGTAGCCCACCACCAGCACCCGGTTGTCCGGGTACAGCGCCACGCCTTCGCGCAGGGTATCCAGTGCCGTCTTCTCGTGTCCCAGATCCTGGGCCAGCTTGGCGGCCTCGGCCATGTACGGAATCGAATCGGGATGAGCCTTTTCCAGCCCTTTCAGCTCGGCGTACGCCTGCTCCGGGTGCCCGGTGCGCTTCAGCGCCAGCGCATAGCCGTAACGGGCCGCCTGCTCATCGTCGTAGCGTTTGGTCTCCAGGCTCTTGCGGAAGCGTTCCAGCACGTCCGTTGGGTCCGAGGCGGTCAGCACCTCCAGCTTTGCCCGCACAAGCTGGTAAGGCACCGAATCCGGTACCTGATGGTAGGGATACTGCCCCGCGCGGGCCTGGGCGTCGGCAATGCGCGCCGCCGTAACCGGGTGATCCAGCAGAAACTCCGGCGGGTTCGTGTAATAACGCATGGAACGCTGCATGCGCTCGAAGAAGCTGGCCATGCTCCGGGGGTCGAAGCCGGCCGCAGCCAGCGTCTTGATGCCGACACGGTCGGCCTCCTCCTCGTTGCCACGGGTAAAGTTGATCTGCATCTGCGCGGCACCGGCCTGGGTCGCGGCCAGGGCCGCCGTGCCCGCCTCGCTGCTGCGGGTGCCGATTAGAATGGCGGCGACGATGGCCGCGATCGTGGGCACCGTGAGATGCTGCTGCACCTCGAAGCGTCGGGCGATGTGCCGCTGGGTGACGTGCGCGATCTCATGGGCCAGCACCGCGGCCAGCTCACTTTCGGACTGCGCGGTCAGGATCAGGCCCGAGTTGACGCCGATGTAGCCGCCCGGGGCCGCGAAGGCGTTGATCTGCGGGTCCTTGACCACGAAGAAGGTGAATGCCTGCATGGCGTTGTCACTGCTGGCCGCCAGCCGCTGCCCCAGGTGTTGGACGTAATCCTCGACTTCCGGATCGTCGACCAGCGTAAGCTCCTTGCGGACCTCCCGCATGAAAGCTTCGCCGATCTCCTTCTCCTTCTGGGGGCTGAGTACGGTGTTGGCCGAGGCGCCCATGTCCGGCAGCTCGATGGGCTGGGCGGCCGCCAGGACCGGGCATAGCGCGGCGACGGCCAGCCAGGCCAGTCGGCGGCGTGGCCTTCTGCCCCGCCCGTCACGAATGGAGGACTGTGTCGTCATCGGCCGAATTTCCCGGCTGTCCCGGCGGACCCGCCGGCGCTAGACACCATAAGACCACCCGCGGGACTTTTAGTTTTATTCATGGCCACATATAGAAATTGCATTGCGTACCCCGGGGCCCGTGGTTACCCTACGACACCTTACCGTTACTGGGGATTTCCGATCGGCATGCCCGAGGTCCACGACTTTACTGAAAATGAGCTGTGGATCATACGCTCGACGCTGAAGGAGCGGTACGCGCAGGAGGTCCCCCTTGAGCCGGCCGAGACCGAGATTCGGTTGCGCTCCGGCGCAAAGGAGCTTACCGTCTGCCCCGCCGTGTATTGGGAGGCTCGTGGCGCCCACTTCATTGTCGTAAAGTCCGGTGAAAGCCGCTACCGCTGCCAGTTCTACTATCGGCTGCACGAGATGTTCGGCACCGGAGTCGAGGAATTCGACGATCTGGGCGACTGCGTGATTACCCTGCTTCAGGTGCAGGCCGACCACGAGGCCCGGAGGCAGTCCTGATCGCCACCCGTACCACCTTCGTCCAAAAGGGAATCAATCATGCCTAAGAACGCCTTCTACGCCCAGTCCGGCGGCGTAACCGCCGTGATCAACGCCAGCGGCTGCGGTGTCATCGAGACCGCCCGCCAGCACCCGGACCAGATCGGCAAGGTCTACGCCGGGCGCAACGGCATCATCGGGGCGCTGACCGAGGATCTGATCGATACCAGCCAGGACTCCGAT
>CAYWTP010000413.1:0-2921 GCA_964461215.1 uncultured Ectothiorhodospiraceae bacterium
GCACGTCCTCGATGGCGTAGGCGCGGCCCTTGTAGTAGTCCAGGTCGGTCAGCAGATCGGTCCACACCGTGGTCCAGGTGCCGGTGGAGGACTCTGCGGCCACGGCGGCAGCAGCCTCTTCGCGGGGCACGCCGGTTTGCGGGGTAATCTTGAAGCAGGCCAGGAGATCCGTGTCCTTCGGCTTGTAATCGGGCATCCAGTAGGTCTCGCGGTACTCCTTCACGCCCGCGCTGTATGTCTTGACAGCCATTGTGTATTTCCTCCGCTGTGGTTAGCTACGGGGCGGGCGGGACCCAGATCCTGTCAGCCCCCCTTGATGCTCATCGTCTGGCACTCTTGCCATCTCGCGGTCGCAGATTATAGCGGCTTGAGGCATAATGAACACCTACAAAAAATGATTATCTACATAAGTATTTCTTTATTGCTCCATATCCATGCACGTCACCCTTCGTCAGCTTAGTATCTTCGATGCCGTCGCACGCCACCTCAGCTACACCCGGGCAGCCGAGGAGCTTCACCTCAGCCAGCCCGCAGTCTCCATGCAGATCAAGCAGCTTGAAGAGAATGTGGGGCTTCCACTGCTGGAGCAGCTGGGTAAGAAGATCTACCTGACCGCCGCCGGCAGGGAGATGTATCACTGCAGCCGCACCATTGCCCAGCAGCTGGCCGAGACGGCGCAGACCATTGCCGAGCTGAAGGGTCTGGAGCGCGGCCGTCTGGTTGTAGAAGTCGCCAGCACCGTCAACTACTTCGCCCCTCGGCTGCTTGCAGGCTTCAGCAAGAACCTGCCCGGCGTGCACATAAGCCTGGGCGTGACGAACCGGGAAGGGCTGCTGCGAAAGCTGGAGAACAACGAGACCGACATCGCCCTGATGGGACAGCCCCCCGAATCCCTGGACCTGGTGGCCGATCCCTTCATGCCCAATCCGCTGGTGGTCATCGCTCCGCCCGGTCACCCCCTCACCAGTCGGTCCCGGATCCCCCTCGCCCAGCTCCAGAGGGAGACCTTTCTGTTGCGCGAGCATGGCTCCGGCACCCGTATCGCCATGGAGCGTTACTTCGCGGAAAAGGGCATCGCCCTTTCCACCGGTATGGAGATGAACACCAACGAGGCGATCAAGCAAGGAGTGGAGGCCGGCCTGGGGCTCGGCATCGTTTCCTTGCACACGGTGGGCCTGGAGCTGGAAATGGGCCGCCTGGCAGTCCTGGACGTGGAGTCCTTCCCCATCCTGCGGCAGTGGTACGTGGTACACCGTAAGGGCAAACGTCTCTCGGCGGTAGCCCATGCCTTCAAGGAGTACGTGCTGGCGGAGGCGCCCAGGCTGGTCGAGAACCTGAGGGGTCAGGAGTGAGGCGTAGAGACACGAAGGCACAAAGGAGAACCCTCACAAGAGAACCCTTCGTGTCCTTTGTGGCTTCGTAGTCAATTCTTCACTCCTCACTCCTTCCCCTCGCTCTTCGCCTGCTTGTCCTGCAGCTCCTTGATCCGCTCCTCCAGCTTCTCGGCTTCCTTGTCGCGCTTGAGCTGGTGGAGGAGCTGGGCGTAATTGGAGAGGGTGGCACTCAGGCGGGGATCGTCCTTGCCGAAGGCCTTTTCCAGGATTTCGAGGGAATGTTTAAACATGGGCTCGGCGTCTTGCAGACGGCCCTGGGCCATACGCAAAAAACCCACATTGCCCAGGCTCTGCGCCACCTGGGGGTTATCGTCACCCAGCACCTTCTTGCGGATCGCCAGCGCGGCAGCGTACAGCTTGTCCGCATCCTCGAAGCGGCGCTCCTGGACGTAGAGCACACCCAGATTGTTGTAGGCGGCAGCCAGGCGGAGGTCCACCGGCCCCAGAGTCTTGGCCTCATTGATGGCAGCCACGTAGAGCCGCTCCGCCTGGTCGAACTGCTTTGCCGCCAGGGCACGCGTGGCCGCGGTGTTGTACGTGTTCCAGCGCTCTTCGGGAGTAGCGCCGGCACTGGGCGGAAGGCTGAAAACCGGCTTGCCGTCCTGGCCGGCGAAGTCCAGGGTCGGTCCGCCATCGTCGGACAGGCCCAAAGTCGCCCGGGTGGTGCCGTTGGCGTCGCCGATATACAGCCGGGGCTGGCCCTGGTGGGCGGCGTCAAGCACCAGCGACGCTCGCGGCTTGCCCTTGGCGTCGCTCATGATGAGGTGGGGCGAGCCGTCAGGAAGCAGACCCAGCCAGAGCCGGGGGGCCTTGTCCTTGCCGTAGAGATACAGCCCGGGAGCACCCTGATCCGAAGCGCCAAGCTGCGCCAGCACGGTCCCGTCGCTGCCTATCAGCGCAAACGACCCGGCCTCGACCGCGGAACGGTTGGCGCTGAGGTAAGCCAGGCTGAGCGCCCCCGCGGAAAGCAGCAGCGCCAGCACGGCGAGTATCTTGTACGCGGTCATCTGCCGCTGCAGCTCTTGCACGCGCATGCCGACCACTTGCGGATCAAGCCCCTGAGCGCTGGTTGTCATTTTCGTCACCCCTGGATGCTTCCGGCTGGCAGCCACCCGCCACCGGCCGGCCTCGCCGAATATTCATGATGAAAAATCCCCGTCTTGGGGCATAATACGCACCTTTAGCCAGCCATCAGGCACAGTGTGCCATTGTATAACAGTGGCTTCCCAGGTGCGGCACAGCGCGCGACGCAGGAGGTAGTAGCACGGGCATGGCCAAGCCGCTTTCCAGACTCCAGCTTCACGGGTTCAACAACCTCACCAAGACCCTGAGCTTCAATATCTATGACGTCTGTTACGCCCAGACGCCGGAGCAGCGGCAGGAGTACATCGAGTATATCGACGAGGAGTACAACGCCCGCCGTCTGACCCAGATCCTGACGGACGTCACCAACATTATCGGCGCCAACGTCTTGAACGTCGCCCGCCAGGACTATGAGCCTCAGGGCGCCAGCGTCACCATGCTGAT
>CAYWTP010000414.1:0-1401 GCA_964461215.1 uncultured Ectothiorhodospiraceae bacterium
CCGTACAGAGCGCGCGTTGGCTGGAGGTTCTGGAGCAACATCTTAGCCGACAGGAGCGACCGAAGGTCTGGCGTGCACTCACCCATTACTTTCAGTGGTTGCACCTTGCCGACCACAGGCGTGCAGAGGCCTTTCTGGACAGTCTATTTCATCTCTATCCAACCGTGTTTGCGAGTACATTGGGTGTCCGTTTGCTCGCGCGCGTTCAGCGGTGGGTCAGGGCGGACCGCGTTCAAGAGTGGCTGACTGTGCTTCGCCGGTCAGGCTGGGGCAAGGGGGCCCAGTCATACGGTGAGGTTCTTGCGCTGCGCCGATCCTGGTTTCCCGATGAAGTGTGGAGCCGGCAAGCGATAGCGGTCGTGATGGGCACTGGCCTGGAGGGCAGTGACCACTCGGCAATACGTACCGGCGTTGCGTATTCTGCTGTTCAGGTTTGGAAAGCGCCGGAGTTTCGGGGGCAGGCGACAACTCTGATCGTGGAGCTGCTCGCCTACGAGGACGAGTCTGTGATGCGGGCGATCGCCGGCCTCTTCACGTCGAACGCGTTTTTGGCCGACAAGCACACAGCGTCCCTGCTCGACGCAATTCTTGCGCATCCGTCCGTGCTCCGTCATGGCGACACCGACTTTCTGCTGGAGGGGCTGGAGCCGTTGCTGGGCATGTGGCCCGACAAAATCTACCGCCTCTGCGACGCGCTGCTCAGGCAGTACGGCACAGCGGTGGCGAATATCAGTACCAGCGCCTACATGCTCGGAGACCGGGTGGTCAGCATAGCGCTGGGCCTGCAACAGCAGGGCGGTGAGCATGCCGAACACGGCACGGCTTTGTTCGAGCGGATGCTGGATCTGGACGTGCCGGACGCCCAGTCTGCACTGACTGAGCTGGACAAGCGCACGGTTACGGCGAGCGCTACGCGCCGGCCACGGCGCCGAAGACGGAAACAGAAGTAATGTAGTCAGGAGGCAGTATCGCCTCATGAGGTCGTTTAGGGTGATCCGATTTTCTTGGTGCTCTGGCAGCTCATCCTTGCGTCTGTCCGGGGGGACAGCCCGGTGGTTCGCGAGCTGGCGCTCGTTGTCTCACGCCATTCCAGGCGTTCGCCCTGCGGGCGCACGCTGTGCGACCCCTCTTGTTCCCGACAAGACGGTCCTACGGGAGGGCGGCGGCCACCTGTTGGCCTACCGGTTCCGGCCTACGGACTACAGCCTACGGGCCACAACCTCCTCTATCGCCGTGGTGAAACGGATTGGAACAAACATATCGCCTAGCCCAGCATGCCCAGCACGTCGTCATACAGGGCTTCCAGCGGAACGGATAAGGATACCGAGTCCAGCCGCAGCGTATCGCCGGATACGAGCGATTCCAGCACCCAGGTCTCGCCCTCGCGTCGGTAGATCTCCG
>CAYWTP010000414.1:1411-2912 GCA_964461215.1 uncultured Ectothiorhodospiraceae bacterium
CGTGAATGCGGACCTGGTCGACAAGTAGGTATTCCCTCAGGGCGTGCAGCTTCTGATAGGCCAATCGCTTCTCGAAGCGGTCCCGGGCCTCAGTGGATTCGGAGAGAACCTCAATGATGAGAACGGGTTCGGATTCGAATAAGGCGCTCGGATCGGGTCGACCGCACGCTACGAGGATGTCGGGATAGTAGAAAACGTCTTCCACGCGCACCTTCATGTCCGAGATGTATGCGTGGCACTCAGAGCCGCCGAGGTGGCTATGGAGACGCGCGAACAATGAGCCGGCGATGAGATTGTGCAGTCTGCTGGCGCCGACCATGGCATATACTTGTCCGGCGATGTACTCGTGGCGCACGTGGGATCGCTGCTCGCCCTCGAGGTACGCCTCGACGCTCAGCGGCTCGAGTTTCTGCGTGATGGCCATGGGGCTCTGGTCGGTTGCGTATCTCTTCCCAAGTCTAGCATGGGCCGGCAGGACGGGAGTTTTGGGTACCACGGGCAGCCGGCGGCCAGCCTTTGGCTTCCAACCCACGACCCACGGCCTCCTCCCTCCCCATGGTGCACTCCAAGACGCCTCACCCCTCACCGCTCAAACGTCACAAACAATCCTCCTCCCGCTGCTCCGTTGGACGGCGGCCCTTGAGCTGCATGAGCAGGGCCAGGGACCGGGCCTGCAAGGGGTAGGGCTCGCGGGCGTGGTAGAAGCGGCCGTCTTCGCGGCGGCCCTTGGGGAAGCTGGTGTCGATGAGCGCCTGCCAGCGTGCGACGGCCGGCTCGGGCGGTATGGCAAAGGGAATCGCCTCGTGGTGGGCGTTGAGCAGCAGCACCAGGTTGTCGTCCCGGATGGGCCTGCCGCGCTCGTCGTACTCCTCGATGGCGTCTCCGGCCAGGTGGACGCCCAGACAGCGGGCGAAGGAGTGGCTCCATTCCTCGCTCGTCATCTCGTTGCCGCTGGGGGTGAGCCAGGTGACGTCCTTGACGTTGACGCCCTGGATGCGCCGGCCCTGGAAGAAGTGCCGGCGGCGGAATACCGGGTGGCGCTTGCGCAAGCGGATCACGAATCGTACGAAGGCTCGCAGATCCTTCGCGTCATCGTCCAGGTCCCAGTTCACCCAGGACAGCTCGTTGTCCTGGCAGTAGGCATTATTGTTGCCGAGCTGGGTGCGGCCCATTTCGTCGCCGGCCGGGAGCATGGGCACGCCCTGGGACAGCAGCAGGGTCGCTAGCAGGTTGCGCTTCTGGCGCGCGCGGCGCACGTTGACGTGGCGGTTGATGGTGGGGCCTTCCGTGCCGCAGTTCCAGCTCTGGTTGTTGTTCTCGCCGTCCCGGTTGTCCTCCAGATTGGCTTGGTTGTGCTTGCGGTTGTAACTCACCAGATCGTGCAGCGTGAAGCCGTCGTGGCAGGTGATGAAATTGATGCTGGCATAGGGACGCCGGCCGCTATGCCCGTACAGATCGCTGGAGCCGGTCAGGCGGTAGGCCAGCTCGCCGATCAGACTGC
>CAYWTP010000415.1:0-2884 GCA_964461215.1 uncultured Ectothiorhodospiraceae bacterium
GCTCCACCAACACCCGGTTCTGGAACACGCCGCCGCACAGCCCAACCCTCTCCACGGCCAGCTCTTCGCGAAGCTTCAGGGCCTGGGTCAACAGTGCCTCGGCCATGCTGGCGTGCAATTCGGCGGCCCGCTTACCCACTGGCAGTGAGCCGTCCTGAAGATAGCTCAGTAAAGGCGCCCAGTCGGTTTCCCAGTGTCCCCCCTCGGCCAGGCTCAGCCCCAGGGGCAGGCCCGCGGCGGCGCCTGCGCAGGCGGCTTCCAGCAGCATCGGTCCCTGACCTTCGAAGCTGGCCCGGTGTAGCACGCCTGTCAAGGACGCCGCCGCGTCGAACAGCCGCCCCACCGCGGTGGTCACCGGCGCGTTAAGACCTTTGCGCCATGCCTGGCGCAGCAAACTTGTGTCTTCGGGACACGCGGGCCAGGGCGCATCGGCTTCCCAACACAGGCCCGCGGCGCTGCGCCAAGGCTCGCGCCCGGCCTTGTCACCGCCGGGGAGGCGGAAGGGGCGCATGCTGGCCACTCGTCTCCAGGCGCCGGGCACGCCGTAGAGGGCTTCGCCCCCCCAGAGGGTTCCATCTTCGCCATACCCCACGCCATCCCAGGTGAAAACCAGCCAGGGGCCGGGGAGGGGGTGATCGCCGGCCAGGGCCGAGGCGTGGGCGTGGTGGTGGAAGATCCGCGTCAGCGGGAGCCCACTGCGTTCGGCCCAGCGGGTGGTGGCATAGCCGGGGTGGGCGTCGCACGCCAGTGACCGTACTTCGACACCGTACAAGGCCTGGAGATCAACCACGATCTGCTCGAAGACCTGAAGGCTGCGTAGCGTGCCCATATCGCCGATGTGGGGCGATACCACCACCCGATCCTCCCAGCCCAGGGCGATAGTGTTCTTCATGTGGGCTCCGCTGGCCAGCACGGGGTGGGGCAGGGGTAGGGGCAGCCTCAGCTCCAGCGGAGCGCAGCCGCGGCCCAGGCGCAGGGGTCGTGCGCGGCCCCGAATCACCCGGAACAGCGGATCGTCGGCTGGGCGCAGGATCGGTCGATCATGGTGGATGCGCCCGTCGGCCACCCGGGCCAGGCGGGACTCCACGTCGGCTTCCTCGGTCAGCACAGGCTCCCCGCTCAGGTTGGCGGAGGTGGCCACCAGCGGAGCGCCGAAGTCCTCCAGCAGCAGCTGGTGCAGGGGCGTATAGGGCAGCATGGCGCCCAGCTCGCCCAGCCCCGGCGCGATTCCGGAATCCAGCGAGGACCTCTCTCGCTTGGCCACCAGCACGATGGGGCGCATGGGGTCCCGCAGCAGAGCGGCCTCGGCGGCCCCCGGACTGGCGGCCTCCCGCAGGCTCTCCAGGCCGTCCTCGCCGCGGACCGGGAACATGACCGCCAGCGGCTTATGGGGTCGCGGCTTGCGCTCGCGCAGGTGGTGTACAGCCACCGCATTACGGGCATCGCACATCAGATGGTAGCCGCCCACGCCCTTGACGGCGATGATGCGGCCCTGCTTCAGGGCGCTCACTCCAGCCGCCAGAGCCTCCTGGGTGTTGCTGGTGATCCGGCCGCCGGCGTCGCGATACTCCAGCCGGGGCCCACAGGCGGGACAGGCTATGGGCTCGGCATGAAAGCGCCGGTCCAGCGGATTCTCGTACTCGGCCCGGCACCGGTCGCACAGCGGGAAGCCGGTCATAGCGGTGTTCGAGCGGTCGTAGGGCAGGCGGACGATCAAGGTGTAGCGCGGCCCGCACTGGGTGCAGTTGATGAAGGGGTAGCGGTAGCGCCTGTCACTCGGGTCCGCCAGCTCCGCCAGGCAGTCATTGCAGGTGAAGTAGTCGGGCGGGACGTGGATGTGGGCTTCTTCCGTCCTGGTGCTGACGCGGATGGAGAAGTCCGTGAGGGGCTCCATGGGTGCGGGTCGCATCTGCAGGATCTGCGGCCGGGCAAGCGGAGGAGCAGCGTCGATAAGGTCCAGCGCGAAGGCATCCAGATCCGCCGGCCGGCCCTGGCCCAGGATCTCCACGTGACCCAACTGGTTCTGGACCCAGCCCAGCAGCCGGTGCCGGTGTGCGAGCCGGTACACGAACGGGCGGAAGCCTACCCCCTGGACCCGCCCGGCCAAGCGCCAGCGGACAGCCGTGCAGTCGTCTTGGTCAATGTCGTTCAACGGCCGGTATACCCTGTCGTGCTAGGTGCGCCGGGTTGGCCAATGGAACAAGGTGCGGCTCATGGGTTAGTTCTCAAGGGGCAGCTGGTGTCGCGGCATTGCGGAAGGACTTGCAGGACGCGCCGTGAATACGTCCCTGTAGGCTCGACGGCGTCTATCCCTGCCGCCGACGGTCCTGCAACCCCTCCCCCAATGCCGCGTGCAGTGGCTCGGCGGCTTAAGGATTAACCCATGAGGCGCAGCTAGGCAGCCGGCTGACGGACGCCGCTGGCCCACCAGATCCGGCAGGCGCCTTCATCGGACACCATGCAGGGGCCGATGGGGTTGCGGGGAGTACAAGCCTTGCCGTAGATCCGGCACTCGTTTGGATAGATCTTGCCAAGCACCACGCGCGCGCAGTCACAGCCCGGAGGCATCTCCCCAGCCCGGCGCCGGCTCGGGTCCGCATGTGAGCCGAAGACGTATCGGGCGTCGTGGGCCTGCAGCGCCGGCTTCAGCGCATAGCCCGAGGCGGGAATGGTGCCTACCCCCCGCCAGTTGGCGTCCACCACGTCCATCGCCGCCTGCAGGTGCTTGCGCGCGGTGGAATTACCGCCGGGGCGCACCACCTCCGGGTAGCAGTTGTCCAGGAAGCGCTTGCCGTCCAGAACCTGGCGCAGGGTCGAGTACATGGCCGCCAGCAGGCTCTCCGGGGTGAATCCGGCCACCGCGGCAGGGATCCCGCGGTCCCGG
>CAYWTP010000416.1:0-2881 GCA_964461215.1 uncultured Ectothiorhodospiraceae bacterium
GCCGATGGCGTCCAGCACCTTGTGCTTGACAAACTCGTCCTCGTAGCGCAGCCCGTCCTCGTTGAGGATCCGGTAGTCGTCGACCACCACTGCGTTGTCGAGGCTGCCGCCCAGCGCCAGGTTGTTCTCCCTCAGCAGCTCCACGTCCCGCATGAAGCCGAAGGTGCGCGCACGACTGACCTCCTTCACGAAGGAGGTGGTGGAGAAATCCACCGTGGCAATCTGGTTGCGCTCGCGGAACACCGGGTGGTCGAACTCAATGCTGAAGGAGACCTTGAAACCGTCGAAAGGCTCGAAGCGCGCCCACTTGTCTCCGTCGCGTACCTCCACGGGTGCTTTGATACGGATGAAGTTCTTGGCCGCCCTCTGCTCCTCCACCCCCGCCGACTGAATCAGAAAGACGAATGGCCCGGCGCTGCCGTCCATAATCGGCACCTCGGGAGCGCTGAGATCGACATAGGCATTGTCGATGCCCAGCCCGGCAAAAGCCGACAGCAGGTGCTCCACGGTGGAGATGCGTACGTCCCCGCGGACCAGGGTCGTGGACAGACGAGTGTCCCCGACGTTCTCGGAACGGGCAGGGATTTCTATCGGCTGGTCTAAATCGATGCGCCGAAACACGATGCCGGTATCAACCGCCGCCGGACGGAGCGTGAGGTACACCTTTTCCCCGGTATGCAGACCTACGCCCGTCGCGCGAATGACGTTCTTGAGAGTTCGCTGTCTTATCATTCTTCTCCCCGTTCCCCTCGAGAAGAACGCAGGCCAGATATAGAAAACAGTGTGAATCGTATCACAGCCTGAGCCAGATTGCACAGGCGTTGCATTTATGTGACACCATTCCGGCCAGGCGCCCCTATCTCCGGTATGTAGTTGAAAGGCTCAGTCATCCCGCTACCGTTGTGCACAAAGCGTGCCCACGATGCCCGGCACGAACCGGCGCAGGCTCGGCCCCCAAGCACCACCTCGGGGCGTACCCGCATCGCCAGCCATCCCTGGCGCCCCTCTTCGGTGCATACTCGGTCTCTGCCCCGTCGATCCGACGGCTCCGGTCGGCCCCAGAGCCCGGGCAGCCTCGCCTCAGTCTGCCTGGCGCCGCAGAAATGCCGGAATATCCAGGTAGTCCGGATCCGAGGTCAGGGGGTTGGGCCGCTGGTCCAGAGCCTGATTCCGGATCACCGTAGGCCGGTCGAGCTGCCGGTAGTCGATCTCGCCGTCGCTCTTGGGCTTGACCAGCTTGATGCCGGCCGTCTCCTTCGCCACCGCTTGGTCCAGCCCGGTGGCCACCACCGTCACCCGGATCTCGTCACCCACACCCTCGTCAAGCACGGTCCCCATCACCACCAGGGCGTTGTCAGAGGCAAAGTCGTTGATAGCCTCGCCCACATCCGCGAACTCGTCCATTCCCATGTCCGGGCCAGCCGTAACGTTCACCAGGATGCCCCGGGCACCCGAGAGATTGACGTCCTCCAACAGCGGACAGGCAATGGCAGCCTCGGCCGCCTTGCGCGCCCGGTCCTCGCCCATCGCCTTGCCGGACCCCATCATGGCTCGGCCCTTCTCCGACATGACCGTGCGCACGTCGGCGAAATCCACGTTGATGAGTCCGGGCCGGGTAATCAGCTCGGCAATGCCCTGCACGGCTCCGTAGAGCACGTCATTGGCCGCCCGGAAAGCATCGCGCAAGGTGATGCCCTTGCCCAGCACGCTCAGCAGCTTCTCGTTGGGCACGGTGATCAGGGAATCCACGTGCTCGGTCAGCTCCTTGATGCCGTCCTCGGCGATCTTCATGCGCCGTTTCATCTCGAAGGGGAAAGGCTTGGTCACCACGGCGACCGTGAGGATCCCCATTTCCCGGGCGAGCTGGGCCACGACAGGGGCTGCGCCAGTGCCGGTGCCACCCCCCATGCCGGCAGTGATGAACACCATGTCCGCGCCTTCCAGCACGTCCACGATGCGGTCCCGGTCCTCCAACGCCGCCTGTCGTCCGACCTCGGGATTGGCGCCCGCACCCAGCCCCTTGGTCACATGACTGCCAAGCTGCAGCGTGGTCTTGGCCGACGAGTTCTTCAGCGCCTGAGCATCGGTGTTGGCGCAGACGAACTCCACCCCTTCGATGCTTCCGATCAGCATATGTTCCACGGCGTTGCCGCCGCCCCCGCCGACCCCGATGACCATGATCACGGCGGTGCTCTGACTATAGGTATCCATCAACTCGAACATGGGTCTCACCTCCACTACCGTTGCGCCCGAACTCAGAAGTTCCCCTGGAACCAGCTCTTCATGCGTTCCCACACCCCTTTAATGCCACCACCCACCTTCACCTCCGAATGGCGGTCCCTTGCGTGCTGGTGGCCGAACATCAGAAGCCCCACGCCGGTGGCATAGATGGGGTTGCGCACCACCTCCGCCAGCCCCGACACGCCATGGGGCACACCCAGACGTACCGGTACGTGGAAGACTTCCTCCGCGAGTTCCACCACGCCTTCCATCTTTGAGCAGCCGCCCGTGAGCACCACGCCGGCAGCCATCAAATCTTCGAAGCCACTGCGCCGCAGCTCCGCCTGCACCAGAGTCAGCAGCTCCTCGTAACGGGGCTCCACAACCTCGGCCAGTGTCTGGCGCGCCAGCCGCCGGGGCTTGCGGTCTCCGATGCTCGGCACCTCGATGCTCTCGTCGGCGGTGGCGAGCTGGGTCAGCGCGCAGGCGTATCTGACCTTGATCTCCTCGGCGTGCTGGGTGGGCGTGCGCAGGGCCACCGCAATGTCGTTGGTCACTTGGTCGCCGGCAATGGGGATCACCGAGGTGTGGCGAATAGCGCCCTCGGTGAACACCGCGATGTCCGTGGTGCCGCCGCCCATGTCCACCAGGCACACGCCCA
>CAYWTP010000417.1:0-2870 GCA_964461215.1 uncultured Ectothiorhodospiraceae bacterium
TTCTGCAGTTTCATAAGCTATGCCTCATTCAAATACTAGCAATAGTATAACGTGACTCGAGAGTCCCGAGTTCTCGGCCGTTATTTAGCCATGTGCTGACGCTCGAGCTCATCGAGCCACTCCTCGGTGAGGCGGTCGAGCTCGTCTAGCTGCGCCTTGGAATAGTCCTCCGGCGCGTAGTTGCCGACCCAGGAGATCAGGAAGCTCGCGATGCGCTCGCGAGGGAAGTCCGGATTATGCTTCTGTATCCGTTCGATGGACTGATCGAAGCTCAGGCGTTGTCCCTCGGGCCAGAGAAACAAGCGTCGTCCGGCATCGAGCTGCACGTCGTCGATGATCTCCCAGAGGGCGTCGCCGACTGCTATGGAGCGCTGGCCCTCGGGCGAGCCCATCCACTCGAGTAGCCCCTCGACGAAGGGGTTATCCTCAAAGGGGTGTTTCTCACGCCGTTTGCCCACAACCACAGCTTAGCACTGGGGGGCGTTTCAATCATCAGGAGCGGGCGCGCAAGGCGCTGCGCTGCCAAGTCGGCGAAGTCGTTTGACAACATAGGTAGATGAGTTTAGGCTGCCGATCGCAACAGACATGGAGCGGCAGCGATGGGCAGCTACTTCGGCTCGAAGGCGACGTCGGGCTTGTGCCAGGCGATTATTGCTCTGATGCCCCCCCACGACACATACATCGAGAGTCACCTCGGGGGCGGGGCGATCATGAAGCGCAAGCCGCCGGCGCTGCGCAACATCGGCATCGACCTCAATCGGCGAGCGCTCGCGAAGCTCCACTGCCCCTATCCGGTGGAGTTAGTGCACGGCTGCGCGCACCGGTTCTTGGCCGCGTATGAGTATCGGGGTCGGGAGCTGATCTACTGCGACCCGCCGTATCTGAAGCACACCCGCAGCTCCGCGCGTCGGTACCGCTTCGACTACGAGGAGCACGACCACGTGGCATTGCTCGAGCTGCTCAAGCGCCTCCCCTGTCAGGTGATCCTCTCCGGCTACCCCTCGGCGCTTTACGAGGAACGGCTTGCGGGCTGGCGCAGCCTCGAGCTTCAGGTGATGAACCAGGCGGGCGTCGTCACAGAGAAGCTGTGGTTCAACTTCAGCGCCGATCGCCTGCATTGGGCGCGCTATGCGGGCAAGAACTTCACTGACAGGCAATGCATCAAGCGCAAGGCGGCGCGCTGGGCCCGCCGCTATGAGGCCATGCCGCCCGCCGAGCGACTCGCGGTGCTCGCCGCCATGATGGCCGTGGAAGTCCACGAGCCTGCTGAGCCCGACGCCCCTCCTCGATGAGCAGGACCCCACGCGCGCGGCTCGCCGGTGTCAGCGGCGCCCACTGCGGCGGTTGTGCGCCCGATTCCACACCACGATCAACCACTCACCGGAGGTGACCGATGCCGCTATGGGGGCACTGGTGCAATGCGATTGTCTTGCTGCGACCGGCGTTTTCTCGCCAGCAGACGCTGCTGTGGTTCGCCACCGCCGTCGCCGGCTTCACCGTGCGCACGGAGCTGCTCGGCGTGACCAGCATCGTGCGCGCGCTCACGCTCAAATCCCACTTCTACGATAACCTCCTCGACCTCTTCCACAGCCGCGCCGTCAAGCTCGATCGGCTCACGGCGCTGTGGACCCAGGCCGCCCTGCGGTTGTTCCCCGCGCCGCTCCTCGTCAATGGTCGCCGCGTCCTCGTCGGCGACGGGCTGAAGGTCCCCAAGCGCGGCAAGAAAATGCCCGCCGTGAAGCGGCTGCATCAGCAGTCCGACTCCAACACCAAACCCGAATACATCATGGGCCACTCCCTTCAGGCTGTGAGCCTGCTGGTTGAGGCCGCCCAAAGCGTCTTCGCCGTCCCGCTGGCCGTACGCATCCACGAAGGCCTCCTCTGGTCCAATCGCGATCGGCGCACCTTGCTCGACAAGATGCTCATGCTGCTTGGGACCCTGGCGATCACACAGCCGTACTACTTCATCGCCGATGCCTACTACGCCGCCGGTAAGATCGTCCGCGGCTTGCTCGCCCAGAGCAACCACTTGATCACCCGCGTGCGATCCAACGCCGTCGCCTTCTTGCCCTATCGTCACCACGGACCGAACAAGCGAGGCCGACCCCGAATCTACGGCCGCAAGGTCAAGCTCAAATCACTGCTGAATGACTCCAACGCCTTCGAATCGGCACCAAGCCCCGTCTACGCCGAGCGCCACGTCACGATTCAGTATCGGGTCTGCGATCTGCTGTGGCGGCCGGCCGGCCAGCTCGTGCGCTTCGTCGCCGTCCGCCATCCCTCCCGAGGCCCCTGCCTGCTGATGTGCACCGATCTGTCCTTGAGCGGCATCGAGATCATCCGTCTGTATGGGCTGCGCTTCAAAATCGAGCTCAGCTTCAAGCAGGCTGTGCGACTGATCGGTTCCTTCGCCTACCACTTCTGGATGAAAGACATGAAACCGCTCAAGCGCCGCAACGGTAACCAACACCTGCACCGCGAGTCGCCCCAGTACCGCGACGACGTCAAACGCAAGATCCACGCCTATCATGTCTTCATGCAGGCCGGCGTCGTCGCTCAGGGTTTGCTTCAGTATCTATCCGTCGTCTTCCCCGACCCCGTCTGGAACAACTTCGGCTCATGGCTGCGCACGATTCGACCCGGCATCCCGCCGTCGGAACTGGTCGTCGCCAATGCGCTACGCAACACGCTGCCGGAATTTCTCTTGAATTCCGCCGCAACCAATTTCTTGGCAAAATTCATCACCGAGCGCCAGGACCCCGCTAACATGCAGATGTTCCGCCTCGCAGCGTAGGGAGAAGGCGGTACTCACGAGCTGGTAGATTGATTACTCTTTTGAGACAAGCCATTGAAACAAAAGAGCAAACCAA
>CAYWTP010000418.1:0-237 GCA_964461215.1 uncultured Ectothiorhodospiraceae bacterium
CGTGGGCACGCAGGGCCGCGTTGAGGTGATGCATGAGCACGATGTTGCCGGCGTCATACAGGCTCTCGCCGGCACCCAGCAGTCCGTCCTGCTCCAGCAATCCCTCCACCCGCGCGTGGCCGTCTTCCGTCAGGAAGACCTGGCGCATCTTCTCGTCCACGCTGAAGTCACCCGTTCCGTCCTCCTCCGCCTGGCGGGCGGCGGGACAGCCCGGGGCACGCCGCCAGTGGTGCGAGC
>CAYWTP010000418.1:247-2842 GCA_964461215.1 uncultured Ectothiorhodospiraceae bacterium
GAGCTCCCGCTGCACCTTCTCGGCCGTACTGAAGGCCATGTTGTCGCGCAGATAATCGAAGCCGAACTCGTTGTTCGTGCCATAGGTGATGTCGGCCCCATAAGCCTCGCGCCGGCTTGCCGGACGCATACGCGCATAGCCTTCGGGCGCCCCAGGGTAGTCCGGGTCGTAGAGATAGGAGCTGGTGTCGGGGCCGCGCCCGCCCGAAGAGTTGATAACGCCCACCGACATGCCCAGGAAATAGTAAATGCGACCCATCCACTCGGCATCGCGCCGCGCCAGGTAGTCGTTCACCGTGACCACGTGCGCGCCCTTGCCCGACAAGGCATTGAGGTACGCGGTGAGGGTAGCGACCAGCGTCTTGCCTTCGCCGGTCCGCATCTCCGCGATCTTGCCCTCGTGAAGAACCATGCCGCCGATGAGCTGCACGTCGAAGTGACGCATCTTCAGAACCCTGCGTCCGGCCTCGCGGACCGTGGCAAAGGCTTCAGGCAGAAGCTTGTCCAGGGATTCCCCGTCCGCATAGCGCCGGCGAAGCTCGTCGGTCTTGGCCTGCAACTCCTGATCGGAGAGCTTGCTGATGGCACCTTCCAGGGCGTTGACCTGCGAGACGGTCTTTTGCAGACGCTTGAGCACCCGATCGTTGCGGCTGCCGAAGACCTTGCTGAGGAGTTTGGTGACCATTGAGCCGTTGTGTCCGTCTGTCGATGTAAATCAAGGGATGATCCGTGCCCGCGGCAGCCGCGTCAAGGCCGCCCCTGGATCCGCGCGCGGGCAATGGAGAGCGGCCGCGCCGCAAGGGTTCGCGCTCGACTCCCAGGGCTGCCATTTCGCACCGGGCGTCTGGCAAAACGAGGATTGTGATGAAAGTGGACCCGGTAGCGGCCCACTTCCCTACAGACCACTGCCCTAGGGTCTGAGTTTCAGCGGCTGGAGGAGTGGAGGGTCAGTTTGTGGCCTGGACGTACTTGATCGGATTGACCGGCTTGCCGTCGCGCAGGACCTCGAAGTGCACGTGCGGGCCGGTAGAGCGGCCTGTACTACCCATGCGGGCGATGATCTGGCCCTTCTCGACCTTGTCACCCACCTTTACCAGATTCTTCTGGTTGTGCCCGTACCGGGTTACCAGGCCACCACCGTGGTTGATCTCCACCAAATTGCCGTAGCCGTGTCGCTTGCCCGACCAGGTCACCACGCCAGCGGCCACGGCCACCACCTCGGAGCCTCTCTTGCCGGCGAAATCGATGCCTTCGTGGAAGGCCTTCTTGCCGGTGATCGGATCGGTACGGCGGCCGAAGTACGACGAGATCCAGCCCCGCTCAATGGGCCGGCCCGTCGGCTCCACCTCCGCCTGCAGGCGCCGGTTCATCATCAGGTTCTGGAGCACCCCCAGCTTCTGCTCGCGATCTTCGAGCTGACGTGCAATCGCATCCATCGCGCCTAGAAAGTCGCCGACGGTATTGGACTGCAGCGCGCCGGGGCCCTCCGGGCCACCGACGGCCGGCGGGGAGGTAAAGTCAAACTCACTGGAATCCAGGCCGGCCATCTCCACCAGCCGCTGGCCCAGGGCGTCCAGGCGGATGATGTGGGCCTGCATCTGCCCCAGGCTCAGGGCCAGGGCGTTGAGGTCGTCCTCGGCGCGCCGTCTGGCTTCCGCCACGACCTCGCGCTGGTGCTCCAGTTCCCCCGGTAGGGTGACCGGGGTGGCTTGGCCGAGCGGCCCCTGCGACACAGACCCCATCCTGTAGCCGCCATAGACCAGGACCGCCGCAGTCAGCAGCAGGAACGTGGCGACCCCGCCCAAACTCCAGCGTCCCAGGTGCAGCCGCCGTACTGAGGCCGGGCAATTGGAAATGCAGATGATGTCCATTAGGCTAGTCGGACTCCCCGCTGTATGGTGTCGTGATCATGCCGCAGTCCCGCTCCCGCCCCTTGGCCCGTTACCTGGGCCCCGACACCGCTCTGGCCGGCGGCCTCGTGGCGCGCGCGCTGGAGCTGGCTGAACTCACCCGGACGCTGCACCGGTTCCTGGAGCCCTCGCTGCAAGCTCACTGTCAGGTGGCCAACATCCGGGACGGCACCCTGGTGCTACTGACGGACTCCCCGGCGTGGGCCTCGAAGCTGCGCTACCTCACTCCCGCGCTCATGGGCCGGCTGGCGGCCGAGCTGCCCGGCATGCGGCAAGCCAAGGTCATCGTTCGCCCTCCCGACTACACCGTACCGGCCCGGCACAGCCGACACGCCGATCTGTCGGCCGAGTCCGCCGAGCTACTGCGACACGCCGCCCAGGCCATTGACTATGGGCCGCTGCGCGAGGCCCTGCTACGACTGTCGTCCCGACGATAAGAGCAAAAGAAACCGTGTCTCGGGTACATTTCACCGAGTCGGACCGGCGCCGATAATCTTTAATGTTATCTGCCGGGCCCGCCTAGCCCACCGACGATGCCGGCTGCATGAACGAGATGGGCGCATGGCGCGCATCCTCGAACGTGATCATCTCCCACGCCGACTCGTTCGCCAGCAGAACCTTGAGAAGCTTGTTGTTCAGCTCGTGGCCTGACTTGTGACCGCTGAAGGCGCCCACCAGGCTGTGGC
>CAYWTP010000419.1:0-2841 GCA_964461215.1 uncultured Ectothiorhodospiraceae bacterium
CTCACACCCATTTACCCGACCACGGAGGGCCTGCACCAGCTCAGTCTGCGGCGCCTCACGGACCAGGCCCTGGACCTGATCCGGAGCGTTCCGCCAGCGGACCTGCTGCCCCCCGGTGTGCTACGCCGCAAGGGGCTGCAACCGCTGCACGAGGCCGTCCATCTGGTCCACCGCCCGCCTCCGCAAACTCCGATGCAGGCGTTGGAGCAAGGCCGTCATCCGGCCCAGCAGCGCCTCGCCTTCGAGGAGCTGCTGGCCCACCACCTCAGCCTGCGGGCGTTGCGGGCCCGAGTCGAGAGTCAGCCGGCACCACCGCTGGCCGGCGACGGCAGCCTCAGTGACCGCCTGTTGAACTCGCTGCCGTTCACTTTGACGGCGGCCCAGTCCAGAGTGTTGGAGGAGATCCGGGCGGACCTGTCCCGGCCCCGCCCCATGCAGCGCCTGATCCAGGGCGACGTTGGCTCGGGCAAGACCATCGTGGCGGCCCTGGCAGCCATCCAGGCCATAGAGTCGAAACGCCAGGTCGCGATCATGGCCCCCACCGAGATCCTGGCCGAGCAGCACCTGCAGACTTTCCGCGGCTGGCTCGAGCCGCTGGGGGTGGAGCTGGCCTGGCTGTCGGGAAAACTCAGCCGCAGCCGGCGCCGCGCCACTCTGGAGCAGATTGCCGGCCATGAGGCCGGGCTCGTGGTGGGCACCCATGCTCTGTTCCAGGAGGACGTGGCATTCGCCGCCCTGGGACTAGTGATCGTCGATGAGCAGCACCGCTTCGGCGTGCACCAGCGCCTGGCACTACGGGAGAAGGGCTACCAGGAGGGCCGCCGTCCCCACCAGCTCATCATGACCGCCACGCCGATTCCCCGGACTTTGGCCATGACCGCCTACGCGGATCTCGACACCTCGGTGATCGATGAGCTGCCCCCCGGCCGCCCCCCGTTGGAGACGGTGGTGGTACCCGATAGCCGGCGCCAGGAGGTGGTAGCGCGCATCCATACCGCGTGCCGCCAGGGCCGCCAGGCCTACTGGGTCTGCACCCTCATCGACGAATCCGAGGCGCTCCAGGCCCAGGCGGCCTCCGAGACGGCCGCCCTGCTGCAACAGGCCCTTCCGGAGCTGCACGTTGGATTGGTGCACGGGCGCATGAAGCCCGCGGAAAAGGAAGCCGTCATGGGCGACTTCAAGCAAGGCCGGATCCAGCTGCTGGTGGCCACCACAGTGATCGAGGTAGGGGTGGACGTACCCAGGGCGAGTCTCATGATTATCGAGAACGCAGAGCGCCTGGGCCTGGCCCAGCTTCATCAGCTGAGGGGCCGTGTGGGGCGGGGCGCCGACAAGAGCAGCTGCGTGCTCATGTATCACGGCCCCCTGTCGCAGCAGGCCAGGGATCGCCTGGGCGTGCTGCGCGACACCCGGGACGGCTTCGAGATCGCGTGGCGCGACCTGCAGCTGCGAGGCCCGGGAGAGGTGCTGGGTACCCGCCAGACCGGGATGCCGCAACTCCGGGTGGCGGACCTGGTCCGGGACAGCCATCTGGTTCCGGCAATCGAGGTGGCAGCGCAGGAGATCCTCGGGCATTATCCCGACCGCATCCCGCTGCTGCTGCACCGCTGGATTGGGAATACGGTACACTATGGCGATGTATGAGCGGGACGCCAGCCAGCACCTGCGGTCGGCACGCCGGCCCCTTCCGGAAGCCGGCCCCAGACCACCCGACACCGCCCGCCCCGCCATGGTATAAGCGGGTGCTTCGCGCCACCCAATCCCGATGGCGTACGCGGCGCCAGGTGCCGGTCTCCCACCTGCCTCAGGAGCTGCGGCACTGGCTAACTGCCGGCGACTCCCTGACCCGGCGTCTGCGGCTGCGCTGCCCCGAGTATTTTCACGTGAACCTGGTCAGCCAGGACTGGGAACGGCCCCTGCCCGAGGAGAGCGCCGCCCTGGATCTGGGCCCGGGGGAATTCGCGCTGGTTCGGCAGGTCTATCTACTGTGCGGCGATCGCCGCCTGGTGTTCGCTCGTAGCATCATACCGCGCCGATGCCTGCGCGGGCACAATCGCCGGCTGGCCACCCTGGGCACCCGGCCGCTGGCCGACATTCTGTTCGCCCGACCCGATGTGGAGCGCGCCGAGATGCAGGTGTGCGCCCTGACGCCTGCAGCCACTCTGTTCCGGCTGGCCACCAAAGACCTGGTGCCGTCCCCGGCCGTGCTATGGGGCCGGCGGTCGCTGTTCCTGCTGCGGCGCAAGCCCCTGCTGGTGAGCGAGTTCTTTCTGCCGGAGATCGCCGATGCGCCTGTCTGACGTGGCGCGGAAGGCGAGTGACTACGCCGGCTTGATGCGACTCGACCGGCCCATCGGGACCCTGTTGCTGCTCTGGCCCACGCTGTGGGCGCTGTGGATCGCCTCCGAAGGGCGACCCGATCCGCTGGTCACCGCAGTCATGGTGCTGGGCGTGTGGGTGATGCGTTCGGCGGGCTGCGTAATCAACGACTACGCCGATCGGGAGCTTGACCCGCACGTGGCGCGCACCCGGGGACGGCCCCTGGCCGCGGGACGGGTCCAAGCGAAGGAGGCCCTGGCTCTGTTCGTGGTGCTGTGCCTGCTGGCCTTCGGCCTGGTGCTGCTGCTCAACCGCCTGACCATACTGCTGTCCTTCGTGGCGCTTCCCCTGGCCGCCAGCTACCCCTTCGCCAAGCGCTACACCCACCTGCCCCAGATCCACCTCGGTGTGGCCTTCGGCTGGGGTGTACCCATGGCCTTCGCGGCTTCCACCGGCGAGTTCCCTCCGCCGGAGGCTTGGCTGCTGCTGCTGGCCGTAGTCCTGTGGGCCGTCGCCTACGAC
>CAYWTP010000420.1:0-2822 GCA_964461215.1 uncultured Ectothiorhodospiraceae bacterium
CAACCATTCACTAAAGGAGCTGGTGAAGGAGAAGCTGGCGTCCGAGGACGAAGTGCGGCGGGCCGAGGATGAGGTGCAGAAGCTCACCGACAAGTACATCGCGGAAGTGGACAAGGTGCTGGAGGCCAAAGAGGCCGACTTGATGGAGATCTGAGTCGGCCTGGCCATGGGCTCCAACGCCAACAACGTCAATACCAACGGCAAGTTGCCCCGACACGTGGCCATCATCATGGATGGCAACGGGCGCTGGGCCGAAAAGCGGCGGCATCCCCGGATCTCGGGCCACCGGGCCGGGGTCGATGCCGTGAAGGCCGTGGTGGAGGCCTGTGGCGAGAAGGGTATCGAAGTTCTCACCCTCTTCGCCTTCAGCAGCGAGAACTGGCAGCGGCCCGAAGAGGAGGTGGGTCTGCTCATGAACTTGTTCATGAGCGCCCTGGAACAGGAGGTGCGCAAGCTGCACGAAAGCGGCGTGCGGCTGCGCGTGATTGGCGAGCGCAGCGCCTTCAATCTCAAGCTTCAGCGGCGCATCGCGGAGGCCGAAAGCCTGACCGCCGGAAACGCCGGTCTGAAGCTGTTCATAGCCGCCAACTACGGCGGGCGCTGGGATATCGTGCAGGCGGCCCGGTCCGTTGCCGCCGAGGTGCAGGCGGGCCGGCTGCGCACGCAGGACATCTCTGCACAGGTCCTCGACCGCTATATGTCGCTGCATGGTCTGCCCGAGCCGGACCTGTTCATCCGTACCGGCGGCGAGCAGCGCATCAGCAACTTTCTCCTGTGGGATCTGGCTTACACGGAGCTGTATTTCACCGAAACCCTGTGGCCCGACTTCAGGCGCGACGCTTTCGAGCAGGCTCTGGCCGCCTACGCCATGCGCCAGCGGCGCTTCGGCCGCACCGGCCAGCAGGTCGCCGCTACGGAGAGCCGCTAGGGTGGCGAAGGTAGCGAGAGTGGCGAGGGGTTTGGATGGCCCGTAGGAGCGGCCGCAAGGCCGCGAACAAGCAGCCAGGCCGGGGAATTACAGGCCACTGATTCCCTTCGCCTACAGCCTCAAGGCTCAAGCCTCGGGTCTCACACCTTAGGCCTGCGGCCTGCCTACCTAAAGATGCCCGCGCCCGCCGGACATGATATGGTCTGGCACTTTCGCAGCGGCCAGCCACACTGCCTCATGTCCACTCTGAAACAGCGCCTACTGACCGCGGCGGTCCTGATTCCTTTAGTGATCGGGGGAATTATCTGGCTGCCGACCCCCTACTATTCGCTGGTGTTAGCGGTCTTCGCCTTGGGCGGGGCGTGGGAGTGGGCGGGCCTGGCCGGGTGGAACGGCGCTGCCGCCCGGGGGCTGTACGTGGGCGTCTTCGCCCTGGGAATGCTGGGGGGGCGAATGGCCATGGATCGTCCGTGGGGTCTGTTCGCCATCATGCTGGTGGCCGTCCTGTGGTGGCTGTACGCTCTGCTGCGGGTGCTACAGCATCAGCGTCGCGGTGACGTGGGCGCAGGATCCGCCCTGCTGCGGGCCGCGGCGGGGTGGCTGGTTCTGATTCCGGCCTGGGTGGCTCTGGTGGCGCTGCACCGCCAGGGGCAGATCGGGCCGTATCTGGTCGTCTTTCTGCTGGCAGCCATCTGGTGTGCGGACAGCGCCGCCTTTTTCGTGGGCAGGCGCTGGGGCCGTTCCCGTTTGGCCTCGCGGGTCAGTCCGGGCAAGAGCTGGGAAGGCGTGGGCGGGGCCCTCGCGGTGGTGGTGCTGCTGGCGCTGGGCTGCGCGGGATGGCTGGGGATCGCGGGTCGCGATGTGGCGCTGTTCGTGCTCCTGGCGCTGTTGACCACTCTGGCCTCCATTCTCGGGGATCTCGTGGAGAGCTTGTTTAAGCGCCAGGCCGGCGTTAAGGACAGCGGCAGCCTGCTTCCCGGCCACGGCGGCGTGTTGGACCGTATCGACAGCGTAACCTCGGCGGCGCCCCTGTTCTTTCTCGGGCTCTACTGGCTGGAGGGCTTCCGGTGAAGGGCATTTGTATCCTCGGGGCGACCGGCACTATTGGTGTCAACACCCTGGACGTGTTATCCCGTCATCCGGACCGCTTCCGGGTCGTTGCCCTCACCGCCAATACCAACGATGAGGTCCTCGCCGCGCAGTGCGCCCGCTGGCTGCCGGAGTATGCCGTGATGGCCGATGCTGCCGCGGCCGAGCGCCTGACGGATCGGCTGGCGGGAATCAGTCGGGATATTCAGGTGCTCTCGGGTGTCGAAGCTCTGGAACGGGCGGCCAGCTTGCCCCAGGTCGATGCGGTGATGGTCGGGATCGTCGGCGCCGCGGGCCTGTTGCCCAGCCTGGCGGCGGCGCGTGCGGGCAAACGGGTGCTGCTGGCCAACAAGGAGGCCCTGGTGATGTCGGGGCCCCTGTTCATGGATGCCGTGCGTGCCGGAGGAGCCGAGCTGCTGCCCATCGACAGCGAGCACAACGCCATCTTTCAGTGCATGCCAGGGGATTTCTCCCGGGGCCTGGACGCGGTGGGTGTGCGCCGCATCCTGCTCACCGCCTCCGGCGGGCCGTTCCGCAAGCACTCGATTGCCGAGCTTGAGGGGGTGACGCCGGAGCAAGCCTGCGCACATCCGAACTGGGTGATGGGCCGCAAGATCTCAGTGGACTCGGCCACCATGATGAACAAAGGCCTGGAGGTGGTGGAGGCCTGCTGGCTGTTCCACACCTCACCGGACCGGGTGGAGGTGGTACTGCATCCCCAGAGCGTCATACATTCGATGGTAGAGTACGCAGACGGGTCGGTGCTGGCGCAGCTCGGCAATCCCGATATGCGTACCCCCATCGC
>CAYWTP010000421.1:0-2811 GCA_964461215.1 uncultured Ectothiorhodospiraceae bacterium
ATCCACTTGATGTGGTGCTCGCGCATCTGCGATTCCAGCATGCCCTTCGAATCGCCAACCCCGCCGAGACCGAGGTGGCCGATATACGGCTCGGATGTCACGAACGTCATGGGCACTTTATCGCGCATCTTGCGTTTGCGCAGGTCGGAATCCATGATGAACGCGAATTCGTACGCTGGGCCGAAGCAGGATGCCCCCTGCACGGCACCCACGATGATCGGACCCGGATCCTTGACGAACTCCTGCCACTTCTCGTAAGCCGTCTCGGCATGAGCGACGGTGCATACCGAGACGGTATGGCCGGCGGGCCCTAGCCCAGGCACTTCCTCGAAGGCCAGTTTGGGACCCGTGGCGAGGATCAGGAAGTCATAATCCACTTCCTTGCCATCGGCGAGCACCACTTTGTTCTCGTCCGGCTTGATCGCCTGGGCAGCTACCGGAATGAAGTCGATACCCTTCTTCTTCAAATAGGGCTCCAGCGGAAACGTCGTGTCCTTGCGCGTGCGCCAGCCTACGGCCACCCAAGGGTTGGAGGGTACGAATTGAAAGGTATCGGTATTTGAGATGACGGTTACCTTGTGCTTTCCGCCCAAGGTCTCCTTGATCTCGTACGCCGCGGGCATGCCGCCCGTGCCGGTACCGATGACGATGACATTAGCCATGGGGCAACTCCTCCTGTTGGCAGTTTGTTGGGGACTTGCGGTACGCCGCACGTTGCCAAGGGCCGGCGCGCCTGACATGCATTATATGTCCAGCATCCCCCACCCAGGGTAGCAGAATTAGCTTAATCTGGATTCGAGCGAATCCGCGATGGATCCGCGGCTTGGAAAGATCAGGCGGCTCGGGAGCCCATGCGGGCAAGCGCTACCGCCAGACGTGCGTAGGTCAGAGCCCAGGCATCTTCCAGCTCGGGGGTAAAATCCTCGCCGAGAAAATGCTCCAGGGTGTGCAGCAGGGCCACTCCTGCCGTGCCGTAGTCGCGGTCCTGAATGGCACAGGCCGAGTGCTGGCGGGCCAGCTCCGCCACGGCGTGGCCGAGGCCCTCCGTATCATCGAGGCTGTAGATGGCGCTATTGATGGTCGCCATCAGCTCCTTGCCCCGCTCCCGTAGGTCCCCGGCACACAGGAGGCGCAACGCGGGCTCGAGCTCGAACAGCTTGCCAAAGAACCGCTCGGCCACCTGGTCGGCCATCGGCAGGACCCGACGCCAGCTCTCCCGCACCCGGGCGACCTGCGCGGGCGTCATCTCCGGTGCTGGCCGCTGCACCCGACCTCCTCCAGCATCTTGCTCGTCCATCCTGTTACTTGGTCCCCGTTCTGCTCCGGATGAATCCACGGCGGGGCTCGGGCAGCCATCTCGACACGACCTTCCCGGCCCATGGCCTTTGGCGACACCGATGTCACATACTCCCAAATGCTAGCAAGCTTTCGTGCCAACCGTGCCTCGGTGGCTCTAAGTTGCTGTCTTTATGAGAGGTTCGTCAGTATTGATGAGCGTGTGGAGCCAGGAACGAGCGGGTGATCTGGTCCGCCGCTGTGCACACCGACAGGGCAACGAGCCAAATTAGTGCGCGGGCCGTCGGAAACCCGACGTGACGGGGCGGCAACCAGGTATTCCGGTAACGGCGGCGAAGGAAGTGTTCACGGCGTGTCCTGCAGGCCTCACATGGAGACCACGGCCGAACGGCCCCGCCTATGAGCCGGCCGAAGAGTCTCGCGCAGGAGTCGGCCTGCGATAAGCCCGGACCAGAAAACCAGCACCCAACAGCACCATGGGTAGACTCAGAAGCTGGCCCATCGTCACCCAGCCGAAGGCCAGGTATCCGAGCTGGGGATCGGGCATGCGCACGAACTCCACCAGGAAACGGAACACTCCGTAGAGAAGCAGAAACATGCCGGACACCGCCATGCGCGGACGCGGTTTGCCGGAGAACCACCACAGCAGCGCGAACAGCACCAGCCCCTCCAGAAAGGCCTGGTAGAGCTGTGACGGGTGGTGAGCTACGAGCAGCCCGTCCGGCTCCCGGACCAGCATGCCCCAGGGAAGATCCGTAGGCTTGCCCCAGAGCTCGCCGTTGATGAAGTTGCCGATGCGACCGGCCCCCAGGCCCGGAGGTACCAGGGGGGCAATGTAGTCTGTCAGGTCGAAGAAGCTACGGCCGCGGCTGCGCCCATACAGCCACATGGCCGCCAGCACCCCCAGCAATCCGCCGTGGAAGGACATGCCGCCCTGCCACACCTTGAACACCTGCATGGGTTCATGCACGTACTGGGGCAGGCCGTAGAACAGGATGTAGCCCAAGCGTCCGCCCAGCACTACCCCCACCGCGGCGTAGAACAGCAGATCATCGATGTCGGCCACCTTCCATCCCGAATGGGGCTGGCGCGCCCGCCACCGGCCCAGCCACCAGCCGGCGCCGAAGCCGATCAAGTACATGATTCCGTACCAGTGGACCGCGACGGGTCCCAGGTGGAATGCCACCGGATCGATGTCGGGGTAGCGCAGCATCTGGCGGTATTGTATCCCGAATCGTCCCTGCGGGAGGCAGGAGGTGTGCGTTCGGCGTAACCACCTATACTTCCTGGGTGTTCACCTTGGAGAAGCTGCCATGCACTGGCGTACTGCGCTGCTGGCGATGTTAATGGTCCCTTGCGGGGGCGCCCTCGCGACAACCGCCGGCGTGGTGGAGGGACTGCAGATGCCCGCATGGCTGGAACGCGGTGGCCGATTGAACCCCGTTTCCGCCGGTACTCGCCTGGAGCCAGGGGACCGACTGCTGACCGGGCCTTCCGCCCGCCTGCTCCTGCGCC
>CAYWTP010000422.1:0-2804 GCA_964461215.1 uncultured Ectothiorhodospiraceae bacterium
CCCCTTAGTAGGTCAGCCGCAGAAATGTGCGTCACCTTAGTAGACCTGATTCTCGCGATCGGAACCGGACTCGGGGCCCGAAGTGTTTGATCGACTGCAGCTATCGCACGAGCCGGACAGGCTCCACACGATGTCCGTCGCGAGTGTCTCGACAGTTGAACCGCCGATTCCGAGCCTATAGCCGTTGACACACATGCGATCGAGCTTCTCGATCACGCTGCGCTTCCATTTGGCGGGAATAACAACTCTCCCGCAGGCGGCAACGCGCAGCGCGTGGATCTCTCTTGCGTGGTCGACCCCGAACTTGCTGGCCATCGTGATGAAAGCTGCTTGCTGGACGGCCCTTGCCATCGGAGCTTTGAAGAAGAACTGCATGAAGGCTTCTGTGTTCACATCGCACCGGATGAATACCCTTTCAAGGTCATCCTCCACACTCTCATGTTTCCGGAAAAGCGGATACCACTGAACTTGGATGCGCTCCTCGAACTCTACGTTGTCCATATACCAGACTACGCCGCACTTGTCTGGTGCACGCCTACACGCGAAGAAGAGCGCGACCAGTGGGTCCAGGGTCCAGTCGATAGCACGTGTTGGCAGGCTGAAGTGGCAGGCGGCGAACACAGTGCCTGTGTTGCGATACGTCTGCCACCGATTGTGCGCGTCATCGATGAGCCTCTTCGCTCCGGGTTCCAGGTGTTGGTAGCACTCCTGGGCAAACTCTTCGAGGAGGGCCGTTTCGTAGGCGCAGGTCCCCCCCTTGATGGGGTGCTTCTTCAGCCGCCTGTCAAGCGACGATTCGAGTGTTTCCCAGGTTTTATGAGCTCCATGGAACGCGTACCTCCGGTCGAATCGAAGAAGCTCGAAGCAGTCGTCTACATCTTGCGGCACCTGAGGCCTCCAGTGTTCGTCAACGCTATAGGGTGAGGCCGGCGGTGTCGGCGCCGGTCGGTGCGTGTCTTCCATTGCTTCTGTCATATTCAGGTCCCCCCTTTCTCCTGCAGAGCGAAGCCTCGCTATCAACTGGCCGATGAGGGTGATTGTGGGGATCTCGGCGAACTGAGTCAAGTGTGCGGGAGGCCACGCTTCCGCTCGCGTCAAGCTTGGCCGCTAGTGTGGTACGTCGGTCGAGTGGACCGAGTAACAGGCCCCACGGCCGCCGTTGAGAACGCCTTGACCGCCGGGAGCGGAGCTGTCAAGGAGGAACGCACGCAGCGCGTAGCGTCCTTGACAGCGCAGCGGAGGCGGTACAATGGTGCCTTCGGCGGCCTGCGGCCGTGCGCCGGGCGGTCTGGCGCAAACGGTGCGAATGGGGCCCTAAGGTGATTCCGTACGAAGTTGGCCTTGGGGGACTGGGGGCGCGTGAGGCATGGCGCTGCCGCCGCCGGTGGGCGACTGGCGGGCCGTGCGGCGGGGAGCCATAATCAGACGGGAACAGAAGGGAGGCGCCGAATAAAACTTCTTGTTACGCTGGAACGGGACGAAACGGGCATGATCGTGGCCGAGTGCCCGGCTATCCCGGGCTGCGTCTCGCAGGGCAAAACCGAGGACGAGGCGATCGCGAACATCCGCGAGGCGATTGCCGCCGGCATCGAGGCCCGCGCGGCCAACGGTATGCCCGTTACGGTCGCCATCCGGGAAGTCGAGGTGCAAGTCTGATGGCGCGGCTGCCCGTGCTCTCCGGAGCGCAGGTCGTGCGAGTTTGAGGGCGTCTCCTTCCCTCACTACCACCTGCTGTTCTTCGGCCTTCCCTTCGTCGATCACGAGGTGCTGAACGAGACTTGGCGCCAGGTGATCTGCTGGACGGGCTACCTGCGCACCGAGATCAAGGGCATTGCGAACTGGCGCCAGGCGGTCGCGTATGTTGCCAAGTACATGGCCAAGGCGCAGGCGCGGCCGGGGACGCGCGTTCCCTTGTCAATGGCACATGTCTGACCGGCCAGGCACAGGGGCAAAAGGGCGAGTCGCCGTCCATCGGGCACTGCTGGGGCGTCTTCAACCGCAAGGCGCTGCCCTGGGGGGAGCGGCAGACAGCGCAGCTCAAGCCCGGTCCCTGGCTCGAGGAGGCCAAGGAGCTGGGGCGCTCGGAGTGGCCGGGCGTCAACGAGTATCGGGGATACGGCTATACGCTCTTTGTCGACGAGCCGGGCACCTGGGTCGAAGCCATGCGCTTCCTGGCGGAAGGGGGCGCACGGTGAGCACCGGCCAGGGGGAGACAGCTCAGGCGGTACGCGTGCCTGCTGGTGCGCCAGAGTGGGTAACGGCAGAGCTAATAGCGGACACCGTAGAGACGTGGCAGCCCTACTATGCGGCTGACTTGACAGACGACAAATCAGTGGCCATACTCCAGTCGGTGGCAAGATTGGCGCAACTCCTTTCTGTTGATTCGAAGGGGGGTTACGGGGATGGGTAAGCGTGTGAGTCGTTGGCAGAGGCTGGTCGGGTGGCTACTGCTGGTGGCGGCGGCGGCAGTGGTCGTGGTGGTCGGCAAGCTTGCGCTATCGCTTCTGGCATCAAGCCAGGATATGGGCAAGACCGTGGTCGTTGCGTCCGGCACCTTCCTTACCTCCGTTGTCGTGGTGATACTGAACCAGCGCCAGATGAAGGCGCGCGAGATCTCAGAAGCACACAGACCGAACAAGGTGGCCGGCTACAACGTCTTCATGGATGTTGTGATGGAGAGTCTGAAAGGGGGGGCAGCGAAGGCAGGACCGGAAGGCCAGCCGAAGCTTGCTCAGCACCTCAAGGACCGGTTCCACGAGTTCCAGCGAGTTCTGATCGTGTGGGGTGGGCCGAGAGTAATCAGG
>CAYWTP010000423.1:0-2791 GCA_964461215.1 uncultured Ectothiorhodospiraceae bacterium
GGTCCATGGCCATGTGACACAGCTCCTCATGGGCCAGGTGCATGGGATTGCGGGTCTGGAACGCCACGACCTTTTTCCACCCCCGCTCGGCGATCTCGTTGCGGATCTCCACCGCGGTGCGGAAGGTGTCCGGGAAGTCCTGCTGGAAGTAGCTGAAGTCCAGCACCTGTATCGGCCCGGACACCGCGTAGCGGCCCAGATTCATGAAGGTGCTGACCCCGGGATGCTCGGAATCGGTGGTGCCGAACACGTGCTGGGCCATCTCATTGAGCTCGGCGTCGGACACCTCTTCGATGTCCTCCACGTCCATGACCGCCAGGATCGGATGCCCCTCCAGGTTGGGGTCGCGCAGCGCAATGCGCTTGTGGCCCTTGATGCTGTCCACGTTGTTCGTGAGGTTGAGCACCGGAACGGGCCAGAACAGGCCGTCTGTGGTCTTCATGGTCTCGGCGCAGGAAATCGCGTCGGCCAGGCTCATGAAGCCGGTCAGGGGATTGAAGTAGCCGGCGCCCAGCATCACCGCGTTGGCGGCCGCGGCCGAATTCAGCATCAGGGAGGGCAGATTCTCGGCCTCGTGCAGCAGCTCATTGTGCTTGGCGGAATCGTATACGAATCGGGCGTTGAGGGTCTCGGACCCATGGGGTTTGATCATCGGGTTTCTCCTTGTGGCATCGTTATCTTGCAGGACCGTCCGGGCAGCCGGGCGATCAGGGTACGGAAACCGTCTTGTGCAGAGCCTGGCCCTGCTGCCGCGCACGCACCGCGGCGGCCAGCTCGTAGAGCAGGGGAGCGCTGTCATCCCAGCCCAGACAAGCATCCGTGATGCTCTGGCCATAGATCAGGGGCCGGCCGGCAACCACGTCCTGACGGCCGGGCTTGAGATGGCTTTCCACCATTGCGCCGATGATCCGGCGCTCCCCGGCCTCGACTTGGGCGGCCACGTCGCGGGCGACCTCCGTCTGGCGCTCGTGCTGCTTGCGGCTGTTGGCGTGGCTGGTGTCGATCATAAGCTGGGGCTTGAGCCCCGCCTTGACCAGCTCGTCGCAGGCCTGAGCCACGCTGGCGGCGTCGTAGTTGGGCTTGCGTCCTCCGCGCAGAATCATGTGGCAGTCGTCATTGCCCCGGGTCGAGAAGATGGCCGAACGTCCCTCCTTGGTCAGGGACAGGAAGTGGTGGGCCCGCGACGCGGAGCGGATGGCATCGATGGCGATCTTCAGGGTGCCGTCGGTGCCGTTCTTGAAGCCCACCGGACACGACAGCCCGGAAGCCAGCTCCCGATGCACCTGGCTCTCGGTGGTCCGAGCGCCGATGGCGCCCCAGCTGATCAGGTCGGCGAAATACTGCGGCGTGACGAGGTCCAGAAACTCGGTGCCGGCGGGCACGCCCATGTCATTCAGATCCAGCAGCAGGCTGCGGGCAAGACGCAGGCCCTTGTTGATATGGAAGCTCTCGTCCAGGTCGGGATCGTTGATGAGTCCCTTCCAGCCCACGGTGGTGCGGGGCTTCTCGAAGTATACCCGCATGACCACGACCAGCTCCCCGGCCAGCTCCTGGCGCAGGGGCAGAAGCCGCTCGGCATACTCCAGGGCGGCCTCCGAGTCATGGATCGAGCACGGGCCGATGACCACCAGCAGGCGTTCGTCGCGACCGTGCAGGATGTCGTGGATGGCCTGCCGGGTCTGGTAGGTCGTTGCCGCAGCGGTGGCGGATAGGGGGAAGTCGGCATGCACCTCCGCGGGTGGGATCACCTCCTGTATCTCGTCGATGCGAAGGTCGTCCGTTCTGTAGGTTTCCGACATGCCGGTGCCGTGCAAACGCTGGTGCAGACCCGCCATCGGGCCAGGAACGCCCCCGGGAACCGCCAAGCGGTGGCACCGGACGCAGGGAAATTCAGCATATTACCATGAACCATCGGAGATTTCGTAGCTCCACCGCGCGGGTGGCCAGGTTGGCGCGACTGGTGGGAGTGGCATGCCGGCGCGGGGCTGGGGGTCATAGGAGCCGGCTCGCTGGCGAAGCGCACCGGGGATAGGGCTGGAAATTCTTGCATTTTCGATATAACTTAATAGCCGATACTTTTCGTGAGGTATTCCCGGAATCAAGCCGGGTCCTGTGGTGGGGAACAGTCCTGTTCGAGAGGGTCTGCCATGGTCAGAGTACGGGTTTCGATGAAGGTAACGGGCGAGCCGCTGAAGCGGGTCCCCGTGGCGATACTGCTGGACGGTGCCGGGGACCAGGCGCTGCGGGCACATACGGACCGCGCGGGGGTGGCCGAGTTCGAGGTCGCCCCCGGCAGCGGAAAGATTCTGGTGGATGGGGTGGCCCGCTACCACGGCCGTATTGACGGAGAGATTCCGGTAGAGCTGTGGTCATTGACGGACCGGGTTGCCGCCGGCGAGAGCGGCGCACCGGCGGGGATTGGGGGCGGCAGCACCGAGTATCCCAGCATGCAGACCAAGGTGCTGGAGGTGGATGGCCGCGAAGTGCTCACCGACAGTGAAGGCTACCTGGTGAACCTGGCCGACTGGTCGGAGGGCTTCGTGCGAGCCCAGGCGGCGGCCGAAGGGCTGGAGCCGACCAACGAGCATTGGGAGGTGATCCGGTTCCTGCGGGAATACTACGACAAGCACGCAGTGCAGGCCGCGGTCCGGGACGTCATCAAGCACTTCCGCCAGGTCTGGGGCCCCGAGCGTGGCAGCAACCGCTATCTGCACGCACTGTTTCCCCGGGGTGGCCCCCAGAAGCAGGGCAACCGGCTGGCGGGTCTGCTGCGGACCAAGGGCGAGCACTG
>CAYWTP010000424.1:0-575 GCA_964461215.1 uncultured Ectothiorhodospiraceae bacterium
CGATGAGGTCACCCTGGTCCTGCAAGCCAACGCGGACGAACTGCGTGGCCGCGGCACGCCCGCGGATCAGCGAGCTATCGTGACTGCCACCCCGTCGTTAGAAAGCTGCGCCGATCGGCTGAAGAGAGCACCGACGCGCAGGACTCCCAGTCCACCCGCTTGACGGTGTGGTAGCGTAGCTTGTACGGGTGCTGCCTAGGTACCGCGTCAATCGTCTTTCTTGCCTCCTCCAGCTCCCCGAGGGCGACCTGCACCCAGACGTCCTCCAGGATGTCCGGCAGTTGGCCGAACAGTCTGGATATGCTCTCCAGGCGTTGGGCCAGCAGATGGTGTACCCGGTCCTCGACCGAGCCCAGGTAGCGCATGTTGTAGATGTCCACCGTGTCGCGGACCTGGCCGATACGCTGGATTCGCCCCTTCCTCTGCTCCAAGCGGGAGGGGTTCCAGGGCAGATCCAGGTTGATCAGGGTACCCAGCCGTTGCAGGTTGAGCCCCTCCGAGGCGGCATCGGTCCCGATGATCAACCGCAAACTGCCGTTGCGGACTCTCGCCTTGATATCCTCGCGGTCGCAGCG
>CAYWTP010000424.1:585-2788 GCA_964461215.1 uncultured Ectothiorhodospiraceae bacterium
CGTCCTCACGGATGACGAGATGGCCCGGCTTTCGGAACTCGCCGGCGCGCATGATCCCAGAGCGCTGGGCTCCTGCGTATACCCCGATGTCCTCTCCCGGGAGCTCCACGCTGAGCTGCTGCGTCACCCACCACACGGAGTCGTAGTATTGACTGAACACGATGCATCCCTGCTCCAGCCAGCGGCGACTCGTAAGCTGTTCGAGAACGATGGCGTACTTGGGGTCGCGGTCTTTATTCGCCTCAATGGCCGCAAGCAACCTCTTCAGAACCGAGCGCTCCTCGACCGTCAGGGTTCGAAGCTGGTCCAAGGTGTCCTCGTCGTCTTCATCCTCGTCGATGTCCTGCCACTCGCCGAGCAGTTTCTGCACGGTGCGCCGGCCGGCCTCCATGGTGCTTCCCATGCGGCGCAGCAGCAGGGTGCGGAAGAAACCGGACTTGGCCCGTTGTGCCAGCAGCCGGCAGAACTCTTCGGCCAGGTAGTAGGCATCCTCCAGAAAGATCGGCAGGCGGATGGCATCGTCGTCGCGCTCGCCGTGGAGGCGGACCTTCACCGGCTTGAGGTAGGGCTCCTGGGTCTCGGGGTCGATAGTGGACTCCAGGTACTCCCGTGTGCGCAGGATGATGGAGCGGAGGAACGGGTTATGGTGTTCCAGGAAGCGCCCGAACTCCCGCCTTATGCGCTCCCGATCCGCCGGCCGCAGGCGTTCCACGTCGGTGCCTTTCGCGTACACACGCTCGTCGGTCAGGCCCAGGGCCTGGCGCAGGATCTGGAAGTCTATGCCCTCTGCGGCCGGGGGCAGCGGGTTGCGCAGCCATTCCCACTGGGTGGCGAAATCGGCCGCAGGCTCCGCATGGCCCATGACCAGTTCCAGGGCGGCGCGCGCGTTGCGCCAGGGGCTGCCGACGCTGCCCAGCACGGCGTCGGAGCCCCGCGCCAGCGCATCGAGCAGGTCCCAGGCCTCGATGGGATGGAGCTGGACCGGCGTGGCACTGGCCAGCAGCAGGCTCCGCGTTCTGGGTGATACATCCCGCAGGAAACGCAGCAGGTTGTTGGGATCGGCAGTCTCGTACTCCCGCCCGGGGGCCAGGTTGCGGCGCCGGGCGCGGTGCGCCTCGTCCAGGATCACGCACTCGAAGCTCATGTGGGCCAGGTAGTCGGCGACTTCGGACCGCCGCATGATGAGTCCGGTGGAGACGATGCCTACCCGCCGGGGACAACGTCGTATCGATTCCGGCCCGGCGCTGGGGTGCTCAATGCCGTGCTCGTCCACCCACTGGCGCCCGTCCCATACGGCCGAGGGCATGTCCAACAGGTTCGACAGCTCGTCCTGCCACTGCCAGATGAGCGGCTTGGGCGCCAGGATAAGTACCGGCCGCTCCCCCAACAGGGCCATAAGTTGGGCGGACATCGCCAGCTGCAGCGTCTTGCCGAGGCCCACCTGGTCCGCGAGCACGAAGCGCGCGCCCTGGGGTCCGAGGTGGGCATCGAAGGCCAGCTTGACGAAGAACTTCTGGTGCTCCCACAGCCCCACTTCCTTGCGGTAGACCGGGGCCTCGATGACCGGGGCCGCCGGGTCCGGGGCGTCTCGCCAGGCATCGACGTCGGGAAGCTCCCGGCGGCGCGAAAGGCGCTCGATGTCCTGAACGACGAACTCGGCCAGGTTGACCGCGAAAGCCGAGCCCCACAGCGCATCGAACTCTTCCTGCACCCAGGCAACCGCCTTCGGCGAGTCGTCCTCCCAGATCAGCTCGTAGTTGAGCGCGAATGCCGTCCTGGATTCGTTGGCGCTGCCCAGGAAGGCGGTGCGGCGCCCATCGGCCAGGGTGATGACTCCCGCCTTGCCGTGGATCAGGCCGAAGACCTCGTCGGGCAGCACGCGCACCTGGAGCTTGCCGCTGGCCAGCAGGCCGTAGAGGCGGCGGAAGCGTTCTCTGGCGGCATCGGGCAGCGCTTCGGGCCTGGCATCGCACCACTCCCGGCGCATGGCGGCCTGCGCCCGCTTGGCGATCTCCACGTCCCGGCGGGTCAAGACCGAGTTGCAGACCACCTGCACCGGGCCTTCGATGCCTTCCAGAGCCTCGCCGGCGACCTCCAGGACGGAGGAGGAGAAATAGCCCGCGATGCGTCGGTAGGCCCTGGCCCCGGTCAGGCGCGCGTTGAGGAAGCCGCTGTCCAGGCGCTCCCGGCGGGACGAGAAGCG
>CAYWTP010000425.1:0-2783 GCA_964461215.1 uncultured Ectothiorhodospiraceae bacterium
CGAGGGCTGCAATCACCGCTGCACCTTCTGCATCATCCCCTCCATGCGCGGCGACCTGGTGAGCCGGCCGGTCGGGGCGGTGATGCAGGAGGCGCAGAGCCTGGTGGCGGCCGGGGTGCGCGAGCTTCTGGTGATCGCGCAGGACACCAGCGCTTACGGGGTGGACGTCAAGTACCGCATCGGTTTCTGGGGTGGCCGGCCCCTGCGTACCCGCATGACCGACCTGGTGCGGGCCCTGGGCGAGCTGGGCGCGTGGGTGCGCCTGCACTACGTGTATCCGTACCCCCACGTGGACGAGGTGATTCCGCTCATGGCCGCCGGCAGGGTGCTGCCCTACCTGGACGTGCCGCTGCAGCACGCCAGTCCCCGGATCCTCAAGGCCATGAAGCGGCCGGCCAACGCCGAGGACGTACTGGAGCGCATCCGGGCCTGGCGCGAGACGTGCCCGGACATCACCCTGCGCAGCACCTTTATCGTGGGCTTTCCGGGCGAGACCGAGGAGGACTTCGAGCTGCTGCTGGACTTCCTGCGCGAGGCCCGCCTGGATCGGGTAGGCTGTTTTCCTTATTCCCCGGTGCAGGGCGCGGCCGCCAACGCCTTGCCCGGAGCCGTGCCCGAGGAGCTCAAGCAGGACCGCCTGCAACGGTTCATGGGGATACAGGCTGAGATCAGCCGCGAGCGCCTGAGTCGGAAGCTCGGCCAGGAGATCAGGGTGTTGGTCGACGCGCTGGACGAGGGTGGCGCCATCGCCCGCAGCGCCGCCGACGCCCCCGAGATCGACGGCCAGGTATTCATCGAGCAGCCAGGCGAGATGCGGGTGGGTGAGTTCTACCAGGTGCGGGTGACAGATACGGGAGAGCATGATCTGTGGGCGGAACGGGTTGGAGCGTGAAGAGTGAAGAGTGAGGGGCGAGAACGGGAGGCTTGCCGGGTCGGGGGGTACTTTTCGCCTCAAGCCTACAGCCTACGGCCAATGAGCCATGTCCATTGACGACGCCATTCTGGACGAGCTGACAAGCGCCCGGGACTACATCCGCTGGGGGGCGAGCCGGTTCAATGAGGCGGGGCTGTTCTTCGGGCACGGGACCGACAACGCGGTGGACGAGGCGGTGGCCCTGGTGCTGCACGCACTGCACCTGCCCCCGGGAACGCCCGACGAGCTGCTGCGCGGGGCGCTGACGCGGGCCGAGCGCCGCACCGTCGTCGACCTCATTGCCCGGCGCGTCAGCGAACGGATCCCCGCGCCCTACCTCATGGGGGAGGCGTGGTTCGCGGGCCTGCCCTTCTACGTGGACCGGCGGGTATTGATCCCCCGCTCGCCTATCGCCGAGGTCATCGAGGCGGGCTTCTCCCCCTGGCTGGACGAGGTCGACGTGACGCGTATTCTGGACCTGTGCACCGGCAGCGGCTGCATTGCCGTGGCCTGTGCCCTGGCCTTCCCGGAGGCGCTGGTGGATGCCGGCGACATCTCGGGCGAGGCCCTGGAGGTGGGCGCGGCCAACGTGCGCCGCTACGGTGTAGAGGATCGGGTGCGGATGCTGCGCTCGGATCTATTTGACGGTCTTGCGCCGCTGCGCTACCAGCTCATCGTCAGCAACCCGCCCTACGTGGATGCCCAGGAGCTGGCAGCCATGCCCGAGGAGTTCCATCACGAGCCCCGGCTGGGACTGGAGGCCGGCGCCGACGGGCTGGCGGCCGTGCGCCGTATTCTGGCTGCGGCGCCCGACTGGCTCAGCCCGGACGGCATCCTGGTGGTGGAGGTCGGCGCCAGCCAGCCGGCCCTCATGGACGCTTATCCCGAGCTGCCCTTTCTGTGGCTGGACCTCCAGCGCGGCGGTGAGGGCGTGTTCCTCCTCACCGCCGATCAGCTTCGCATTGCCCGCAGTCAGGGCAAGTTGGGGGGATAGGCGACCGGGGTGGGGGCCTGGCAAGGCTGGCGAGATCGGGGAGATCGGCCGGGGTGCCCCGTAGGCGCCAGCTCGCTGGGGAATGCCGGAGTCGGGGGCGGAGCCCGGGTGTTGACAGGTCATCCCCCGGGCCTGTCGCGACGCATGCTTTACCATTCACCCATTAACTCTTACGATTCACGAGTCACGATTCACGAGTCACGCCCCATGAGGAAGCCCAAGACCCTTGCCGAGTACCGGCGTCTGGTGGACGACGCGCTGGTCGAGGTGGACGAGATGCGCAACATCATCGACTATGAGATGGACGGCGCCTCGTCGGCGGCCAGTGAGTTTCTGGAGCCACTGGAGGCCGATCTCAAGCGTTTGCAGGATGCACTGGCCACGGGGACCTACGACTTCCGGGACGAGGATCTGCCCTTCATGGCCATGGTCTCGAGGCAGTCCTTGGACGCCCTGCCGTTCAAGGACTTGTTGGACGTGATCAACTGGACCCACCGGACGGGACTGGAAACTGGTGCTTGATTGACGGAGATCATCACCCGTCCGGTTAGCATGAATTAGTCTCCCCGTCATGTCTGAAGCCCGAGAAATCCCGTCGGTCAAGTTCGACGCCGATCTGATCCGCCGCTACGACAAGTCCGGCCCCCGCTATACGTCGTATCCCACGGCGGTGCAGTTCCAACCCCGGTTCGGCGAGGAGCACTACCGGACGTGGGCGGAGCAGACCAACGGAGAGCCTATTCCTCGGCCCCTGTCCTTGTATTTCCATATCCCTTTCTGCGACACGGTCTGCTTCTACTGTGCTTGCAACAAGGTGGTGACCAAGAACAGGGCCAAGGGCACCGCCTACCTGAACTACCTGTATCGCGAGATCGC
>CAYWTP010000426.1:0-2772 GCA_964461215.1 uncultured Ectothiorhodospiraceae bacterium
GTCGTCAAGACCGTCGCCATGTTCGAACCCATCCGGCACGCGCTCGAGCCGCTCAAGGATCGGGTCGCGCTGGCGCTGATCTTCGGCTCGGTGGCCAAGGGCACCGATACGGCAGCCAGTGATATCGACCTGCTCGTCGTCGCCGACGGGGTGACCCTCGAGGATGTCTACTCGTTCCTTGCGCCAGTGGAAGCGGCCCTCGACCGCAAGATCAATCCCACCTTGTACACGTCAGCGGAATACGAAGCCAGGAAGACCGCCGGCAACGGCTTCCTCGCCCGGGTTCTGGCCGGCGAGCACGTGATTCTGATCCGGGGGGACGATGAGCCATCCGCAGCTCGATAACCTGGCCCGTATCGGCAAGCTGAAGACCGAGCCGGCCTCCGATGGCGAGCTTCGCGGCCTGGTCCGTTCCGGCCGCGGCGCCTGGACGACGAGGCGAGCACGGCGGCGGGGCCGAACCAGCTTAAGCCGTCTCCCTTCGCCGCTCGATATTCGCCGCGTTCCTGGCAATGCGCCGTAGCCGTGTCTCGCCGATGGCCCGCCGCGCAGCCCATAAGTCATAGGCTTGCTGCATGCGCAGCCATAGCCCCGGGCCGTTGCCGAGAAACGCTCCCAGGCGTACGGCCATCTCCGGGGTAACGCCAGACTTTCCGGAGAGTACCTTGTGCAGCGCCTGGCGGGACACGCCGATGGCCTCAGCCAAGCGCGAGACGGGAATACCCAGCGCCGGCAGCACGTCCTCGCGCAGGATAGCGCCGGGGTGGGTCGGCGCACGCGTCCGGACACCCGCGCTTGGGTGCTCCATCCTCTCAACTCGCTGCTTGCTCATCCGCCCTTGCTCTCGTGGTAGTTCTCCAGGTCCACTCGCAGCGCTTCGCCGTCGCGCCACTCGAAGGTGATGCACCAGGGTCCGTTGACGTGAATGCTGTAGCGCTGTGGTCTTCCCCGAAGCCGGTGAAAATCAAACCCAGGGATCTGAAGCTCATCCAGAGACTCGGCCTGGTCGATAGCGTCCAGGCGGCGTATTGACCGAGCCTGTAGCTCGAACGCCACCTTCGCCGCGTGGCCCCGCTCGAACAAGGCTTTGAGTCCCTTATGGCGAAAGCTCCGTATCACGCAAACAGTGTAGGAGCGTCCTGCATATACTGTCAACTAGCAGTTTACACTCGGCCAGAAAAGGGTAGGAGAATAATGACGCTGCCGACGGGGCCCCCTGACCCATCTGCGATGGTCGTAGGGCGGATGCCCGCAGGGCGATCGGCCAATTCAATGGCAGCGTGGACACCAGACGGCGGAATCTCCTGTGGAGTTCCCCCTACTGTTCCCAAATCCCACCGGTCAAGCCCATCGGTGTATTCGGCCACCCGCCGGGCAAAGCCGAATCATATCGTCGAAGTAGAAGCGCCACTCGCATTCCGATGACGCCTCAGACACGCAGCGCCTCCCGCTCGACGTGCGGTCGAAGCTCCGCGCGCAGCGCCTTCTCAGCGACGAGAGGGTAATGCTGCAAATGGTCCAAAATAGTCAAGTGGATTCCAGCATGCGCAGAAACGTCTCCGCACTCACGATGGGACAGGTGAACACCTCGGCCAGAGCCAACAGATCCTGATCGCCGGTGACCAGAAGGTCCGCCTTGCCCGCCAGTGCCAGCTTCAGGAACGGAGTATCGAGCGGGTCGCGGCATGATGGGACGGCCGGTAGCGGACTGGGCAGCCTGACGGTCTCGCAGTAAGGGAGATAATCGCCCAGCAAGTCCTGCTGCTCCTCGTGGCTCAGGCGAAACTTTGGATAGGCGAGGACCCGGATAAGCTCCGCCGCCGTCGCCCGGGAAGCGAGTGGCGTGAAGCGCCCGGCCTGCCAGGCTTGGCGCAGCGCAACCAACGCACCCTTGACGAATACTAGAGCCGACAGGACTAGGTTGGTGTCCAGCACGACCCGGGGAGCCGGCGATCCGATAGCAGGAGCGCCCATTCCACCGATCCGTTCAGCTCTTCTTCAGGCGTTTGCGGGGCCGAGGCTTGTTGCGGGCCCAGGCCACGGCGTCGCTGACATCCTCGTCGCTCAGGTCCAGCTCGGCGAGCTTCGCCCGCACCGCGTCGGCCCGCTGGATGCGGACCGGTGTGAGGACCACCCGGCCGTTGACAATCTCCACCTCGAAGTACTCGACCGGACCAAGGGCGTTGGTGACACTCTTGGGAAGCGTAAGTTGATTCTTTGCGGTGATCTTGGCCAGCATGGCGGGCCTCGGCCGTAGTAAGGATTCCTTACAATAGCCCCGATTCGCCAGGTTCTCAACATTCGGACTTCGTCTAGGTGCTGCATCAACTTCATCCATGGCCGCTTCCGCCCCGGGGGAACCCAGGGAGGCGCTGGTCGGTCACCTGCCGCCGACTCTGCGGCACGCTACGTTAATCGGGTGCGAAGGCTCCAGCGTGAACTCAAGCTTGGGCACCTCAAGCTGCTACCATCTTCCACTCTCGAGCCAGAGCAGCGAGCCGTGTCCGCGCCAGCCCATCGCCAGCCAAGCTATGAGGACATCCTCAACCGATGCCCGCGAAGGGGTGGTTCACCTCTGGCTAGTGGACCCCGATGCCCGCACCCTGGAGGTGTACCGACGCCACGCCGACGGCCACTGGCTGCTGCTCACCATCCTCAAGGTGGACGACCAGGTGCAGCAGCCGCCCTTCGACACGGTGTGCTTTTCGCTGGGAGACCTTTGGGCGTGAGGCTCCGGCCTCAATCCTTCGCCAGGATCAAATCCCAGTCTTG
>CAYWTP010000427.1:0-2768 GCA_964461215.1 uncultured Ectothiorhodospiraceae bacterium
GAGCTGGCGGTGAGCCAGGCGATGGCCCCGGCGGTATCGGGCATGCCGGCGCTCGACGACTCCGACCCCGGCGAGTACGCACCCCGGTCGGCTGCGGCCCACTGGCTCACGCGGCTCTACCGCCGCGGACAGGTGCACCGCGTGCTGGCGGCCGAGCACACCGGTCTGCTGGAGCGGCGTGTGCGCGAGGAGCTGGAGCGGCGCTTCATCGCTGGTGATCAGCCCGGCTTTCCGAATCTGCTCTCGGCTACGCCGACCCTGGAAATGGGCATCGACATCGGGGACCTGTCCTCGGTGCTGCTCTGCTCCGTCCCGCCTTCGCAGGCCAATTACCTGCAGCGCATCGGCCGCGCGGGCCGGCGCGACGGCAACGCCTTCAGCCTCACCCTGGCGGTGGGCCGGCCTCACGACCTCTACTTCTACGCCGAGCCCCTGGAGATGATGGCCGGTCGCGTGCAGACCCCGGGCGTGTTCCTGAATGCGTCGGCGGTGATCGCCCGCCAGCTCGTGGCCTTCTGCCTGGACCGCTGGGTAGCCGGCGGCGTGGCCGAGTCCGCCATCCCGCGCGCAATGCGGGCGGTCCTGGACAACGTGGAGAAAGGCAACCTCCACGGCTTTCCCTATACCTTCCTGGATTTCGTAACCCGGGAGTCGCCGAATCTCCTGGAGCGGTTCCTGGGGCTGTTCTCGGGGGAGCTGTCGGAGCGAACCCAAACCTTCCTCGCCCAGGTGATGGGCACCGGTAGCGCCGACGTGGAGAAGCTGGAGCTGCGGGTGGTCAAGCGGCTCCACGAGCTGGTCAAGGAGCGGTCTCGGCTGAAGAGCCGCATCGACGCACTGCAGCGCCACCTGCAGAAGCTGGAGCGCCAGCCGGCAGACGAGGCCCGCGACCGGGAGCTGGACGAAGCCCGGCGTGAGCGCGCCGGCCTGCAGTCGGTGCTTCGGTCCATCAACGCGCGCGACACCCTGAACTTCTTCACCGACGAGGGCCTGATCCCCAACTATGCGTTCCCCGAGGCGGGCGTTACGCTGCGCTCGGTCATCTACCGCAGGCGCGCCCAGGCCGGGGAGGGGGAGGGCCGCTACGAGCACGAGGTGTTTGAGTACGAGCGCCCGGGGGCCGCGGCCATCAGCGAGCTGGCTCCGGAGAACCGCTTCTATGCCGGAGGGCGCCAGGTCCGGGTCGAGCAGGTGGACCTGGGCCTGTCGGAGCTGGAAGACTGGCGGCTGTGCCCGAGCTGCAATCACGCCGAGAACCTGGCTGCCGGCGACCACCACGGCGCCTGTCCGCGCTGCGGCGATCCCCTGTGGGCCGACAGCGGCCAGCGGGCGCAGATGGTGAGAATGCGCCAGGTCATGGCCAACACCAGCGACCGGGACAGCCGCATCGGCGACGACGTGGAGGACCGGGAGCCCATTTTCTACACCAGGCAGATGCTCACCGATTTTCGCCCTGAGGACGTGGGTCCGGCCTACCGGGCGGCGGATGGGGCCTTCCCCTTCGGCTTCGAGTACCTGCGCAGGGCCAGCTTTTGCGAGATCAATTTCGGCGAGTACGCCGGCGCGTCTCAGACCCGTCCGGTGGCGGGGGTGGAAGCCTTTCGTCCGGGCTTCGTGCTGTGTCGCCATTGCGGCATGGTCCAGGACCGCCGCGCCCGGGAGCAGAAGCATGCATTCACCTGCAAGGCACGGGATCGGGCCGACGAGGACAACCTGGTGCCGTGCCTGTACCTGTACCGGGAGTTCTCCTCGGAGGCTGTGCGCATCCTCCTGCCCGAAGCCGCCACGGCGGGCGCGGAACGGATCCTCAATTCGTTCATCGCCGCGTTGCAGCTCGGGCTGCGGCGCAAGTTCGGAGGCCAGGTGGATCACTTGCGAATGACCGCCTACGACGAGCCCCTGGCGGGTGGCGTAGGGCGCCGCCGCTTCCTGCTGCTCTATGACACGGTGCCCGGTGGCACGGGCTATCTGCAGGACCTGACCGAGCGGCCCGAGCGCCTGCTTGAGCCGCTGGGCCTGGCCCGGGAGATCATGACAGGCTGTGCCTGCAATGCAGACCCTAACAAGGACGGCTGCTACGGATGTCTCTACGCCTATCGCAACAGCTACGGCATGGAAACCACCTCCCGGGATACCGCCGTGCGGGTGTTGAGCGAGATTCTGGCGCACGAGGGTCAGATGGAGCCCGTGGGCACAGTGGGAGACATCTGGGTCAATCCCGTCCTGGAGAGCGAGCTGGAGGCCCAGTTCATCGAGGCGTTGCGCCGCCTGGAGCTGGAGGGGCAGGACGTCCGGATCCAGCCTCAGGTGGTGAACGGCAAGCCGGGCTATCTGCTGAGGGCCGGCGAGCGCCTGTACACGGTGGAGCCCCAGGTCAACCTCGGGCCAGCGGATGGGGTCGCCATCGCCAGCTGTCCCGACTTCTTGATCCGCTCGGCCCGCAGCGGCGACGGCTTCGTGCCCCTGGCCGTCTTCCTCGACGGCTACCAGTACCACAAGGACACGGTGACGCAGGACACGCTCAAGCGCCTGGCCATTGTTCAGGGGGGGCGCTTCGGGCAGTGGACTCTGACCTGGCAGGACGTGCATCCTCAGTTTGCGGGTAGTCAGACCCGTAATCCCTTCGCGGAAGGGCTGCACAGCGAGATGCAGCCCCTGCAGGCGCGTCTCGCCGGCTCCCTCGGCGTAGCGGGATGGCTCGACGCGGCCGTGAAGTCGCCCCTGGACCTGCTGGTGCGCTACCTGACCGAGCCGGACAGAGAGCGTTG
>CAYWTP010000428.1:0-2759 GCA_964461215.1 uncultured Ectothiorhodospiraceae bacterium
GCCCACCGAGTGCATGCGCACCGACACCGCGCCCTTGGGCATGAGGTTCGGGTTCTCGGAGCCGCGGATGGCCAGATCCCGCACCCCAGGATAAGCATCCAGCACCGCCTGCTGGTGGATCTCCTGCTTGGGCGTGGCCGGCTCGGCGCGGACGAAGTCGACCGACAGGTAGAAGAACCTGCGGCGTTTGCCCGCGGGCAGCATGTTCTCCACCGCGGCGATGATGCCCTCGGGCTGAAGATCACGGCTGCCCAGGCCGAAGCACCCCGAATACAGCGCCGGGACGTGCTCCGGCTTGCCGTAGGTGGCGTAGGCGGGGTACGGCAGCTCTTCGCGCGAGCTCGACCGGCCAGCGGCGTTCTCCACACACTTGCTCACGCAGGCACGGGCCTCGCGGATCAGGGGCAGATCCTCGGCCAGAGGCTGGTCGGTGCGCTCCAGCACCACCACGCCCTTGCGCCCCTTGAGCACGTGGCCCAGCAGGTCGCCCGGAAACGGCCGGAACATGGTGAGATTGACCACCCCGACCTTGAGCTTGCGGCTCTCGCGCAGATAGTCGGCCACCGCCTCGGCGGAGCTGACCACGCTGCCCTGGCCCAGGATCAGGTACTCGGCGTCATCGGTGCGGTAGGTGCCGATGCGTCCGTAGCGCCGGCCGGTGAGGACGTAGAACTCCTCCATGCACTGCTCCGCAATCGCCGGAATGTGCGCGTAGAAGTAAGGCCGCTGTGCCGCGACCGCCTGCATGTAGGCGTCCTGGTTCTGCACCGCGCCGGACTGCACCGGATTGTCCACGTCCCACAGCAGGGGGATACGCCGGCGCTTCTCGCCGAACAGCAGCCGCTGGGCCGGCGTGGGGCAGTCGATGACGTCGTCGGAGCGGCCCAGATACTCGGCGATTAGCTCGCGCTCCGGTACCTGCAGCGACTCGATGAGATGGGTGGTCAGGAATCCGTCCTGGGCGACCACCCCCGGTGTCAGCGCCAGCTCGGCGAGCTTGTGGGCAATGATGTTGAGGTCGCAGGCCTCCTGGTTGCTCTTGCCCATGACCTGGAAGAAGCCGGTGTCGTCGATGCAGTGATAGTCGTCGTGGCCCGCGTGCACGTTCAGCGTGGACTTGGTGATGGCCCGGCAGCCCATGTTCAGCACGTAGGTCAGGCGCTTGCCCGCGGCGGCGTACAAGGACTCGTGCATGAACGCCACTCCCTGGGCCGAGGAGAAGTTGGTGGCGCGCAGGCCGGTCATGGCCAGCCCGGCGGTGACGCCGGCCGCGGCATGCTCGCTCTCGGGCTCGATGAAGATCAGCGGCCGGCCGGAAATGTTGATGTGCCCCTTGGCCACCTCCTCGGCCCAGAGCTCGCCCATCTGGGTCGAGGGTGTGATGGGGTAGGCGCCGGCGGCGTCGCTGGCCTCGCGCTCGCAGAAGATAACGGCCGTGTTGCCGTCCATCGCGGCGCGCACGCCGGGGTACCGGAAGCTCTCGTTCTGTTTCTTTCTCATCGCTCACACACCGCTTTGCGACGCTGGCGCGCCGGCGTTGATAAGACATCTAGCCGCCGAGGGGCAGCGCCTCCTTGCGCACGACCTTCTTTCTGGCGCTCGCGCCCTTGACCACCCCGCGGTGGCGGTCCAGCCACACGATCGCCCCCGTCGGGCAGCGCTCGATAGCGATCTTCGAGGCCAGCGCGTTCTTGCCGTAGTCCACCACCGCCAGGTTGTCGCGCATGGTGATCAACCCTTCCGGGGCGTCGGCGCTGCACCGGGCGCAGGCGGTGCACATCACCTCGCAGTCGGCCTCGGCCTCGTCGCCCAGGTCCCGGTTCCTGCATGCCACCCACAGCTGATGGCTCACGGCGTGGACGGAGAACAGATCCTTGGGGCAGATCGCCACGCAGTCGCCGCAGGCGGTGCAGCGCTCCTCATCCACTACCGGCAGGTGGAAGCGGTCGAGCGCGATCGCGTCGAACTCGCAGACCTCGGCGCAGTCGCCGAAGCCCAGGCAGCCCCAGGTACAGCCCTTGGGCCCGCCGGCCACGACCGCCGCGGCGCGGCAGCTCTCCAGGCCCTCGTAGCTGGCCCGCGTGCGGGCCACGTGGCGGCCGCCGGCGCACGCCAGGCGGGCCACCCGCTTCTCGTGCTTGCCCACCTGCACACCCAGGAAGTCTGCGATGACCTGGGTCATTTCCCTGGAGTTCACGGTGCACAGTCCCGGATCCACGCCCCCTCGGACCAACCCTTCCGCAAACTGCCGGCAGCCCGGCGTGCCGCAAGCCCCGCAGTTGGCGTGGGGAAGCAGCTCCTCCACGGTGTCGATGCGCGGGTCCTCCCACACGAACAGATAGCGGTTGGCCAGTGCCAGCAGGGCCGCCAGAGCCGTGCCCAGCACCGCCATGAATAGAGCCGCCACCGCGATGTCCGTGAGTGCAGACACGACGCCGTCCGTTACCCGTTGAGCCGCCGGTTTCTCATCCCCTCCCGGCAGGATGTGGAGGGAATGCACCATCATGGGCCGTACGTGGCCCAATATTAAATAGATAGTGAATCTTAATGCCCCAGTCACGAGCACATCAGTATTTGAACCGGCAATTATTTCAATCTTTAATATTGATGCACTCAATACTGAATCCGTGCCATGGCCACCGCGCCGTACTACAAGCAGAATCGCCTCAAGCAGCTGCGAGCCTTCTGTCGGGCCGCAGAGACCGGCAGTATCAGCGCCGCCGCCGAGCGGCTGTTCCTGAGCCAGCCGACGGTATCGC
>CAYWTP010000429.1:0-2731 GCA_964461215.1 uncultured Ectothiorhodospiraceae bacterium
GCACCTGAATGGGGTTCAGGTGGTCGGAGGTTCAAATCCTCTCGCCCCGACCAATTAAAACAAAGACTTAAGCGTCAATTGTAACGAGGCGAAAGCTCCAATTTTTCTTTTTGTCCCCCCTTTGGCGGCCGACGCCCTCGTACCAGTGAAATCCTAAGCTCGTGTCACTGCCCTAGACTGGAACAACTATTCCGCGCTTTTTCCCGCATACGCTCACGAACCGGTGGCGTTTGCGAATGAGTGCCTCGTCGGTGGTCAGGCATAGAGAAGTTGGCCGCTGCCGTCTCTTGCCGCAACTACTTCGGTCGCGGAGTACCGCGAGCTGGGCAGGCGGCGAGGCGGCGCCCTTTCCGGAACCCTTCCGCGGGTGCGCCGCAGTGGGGACAGCGGTAGCGCTGGTGGAGTCGACAACCGGGACAGAGGGTACCGGGTTCCTCGACGGGCGCTATATGAGGTGTCCCGCAGCGACTGCACTGGCGTTCTTGCCAGAGCTTCATCTCGACGAGTCGAGGAACGAAGGCAACGTGGGTGATGTCGAGGAGGGCTTCCTTGAAGCTGAGCCGATAGATTTCGAACCCGTCGATCAGCGTGCGCGCGGCGCCATCCCCTGTCCGACTCAAACGTCGGTAGAGCCGCCATACCGCGACGGTGTGGAGCATACGCCGATCGCTTTTCAGGTACCAAGTGTCGGTAAACGGCGTCTGACCGGGCGGTGACGGGCGACGGTGGATCTGCCGGTAGAGGCGGTTCGCCGCCGTCTTGTCCACGCCCGTCAACTGGCAGGCCAGGCCGGCGCGGGCGCCCAGCTGGATGAGCCGGATGGCATCGAGGGTGGCCATGGCTTTCGCATAGGTGTGGCCCGCAATAATTCACGCAGCCTTCGGTAGCAAGCCGTATTCATGGTGCAGACCGTTGAGAACAGGGCGAGCCACGACGTTAAGGTAGCCTGGAATGCGATGTCGATGCTCGTGGGGCGCAACGGGAAGATCGGTTGGCGGGTCTGGGATTTCCGGACCAAGGCCGGAATGGGGCCTTCCCCGATTGTAATGCGCCACCCATTCTTTCAGGATGCTGCGCATCTGCTTCTCTGTTAGTGGGATTAGAAAGTCCAGACATTCTCGACGCAGGGTACCGATTACCCGTTCACGCAGACTATTGGACACCACTGTCGAATACACCCGATGGGGATACTTCGTGCCGAAGTTTCCGGGTGACACACCCGTTCCATCCGCTGTACGGGCGCCAGTACGAGCTGATCGACTACCGCCACTTCTGGGCGGAAGACCGGGTTGTCTACGTGGATGAGACGGGGGAGGCGCGTAGCCTGCCTGCCCGCTGGACCAGCGCCGTCGCCGAGGATCCGGCTGTCGTCGTGTCCGCCGGCCGCGCCCACTTCCGCGTTGCGGATCTCGTGGAACTGGTGAAGCTGGTTCGCGGAGCGACCCGATGATGGGTCGGGGCGAAGGGTGCCAGCAGGGCGTCGGTGGCTGTAAAGGAGATTATGCCGAACATGTAAGGAGGAATTTGCCATGTCCTTCGGGTGTTCCAGGCGGAGTCGAGTTTATATAGCCTGTTATTTTATGAAATACACGGTTTCTTTGGCATTTTCATCTTGACAACAGACTGAATATGGACATAATCATATTTACACAAGTACGGAGTCCAGGCGGTGACCCGACGAAAGCCCGACCCCAAGACCGACGCCCTGCGCGAGCAAGGCTGCCTGCACCCGCACCCGCAGAACGTCACCGATGAGCTGTTCGCCTCGAGGGGTGAGTTCTTCGATGCGCGCGACCTCGTGCAAGTCAAGTACGAGATGTTGCGCCGGGTCCGCGTCGATGGGCGCCCCGTGAGCGAGAGCGCGGCCCGCTTCGGCTTGTCACGACCGACCTACTACCAGGCGCAGATGGCCTTCGAGCAGGGCGGATTGCCGGCGCTGCTGCCCAAGAAGCCCGGGCCGCGGCGTGCCCACAAGCTCTCCGCGCAGGTAGTGGCGACGCTGCAGGCGGCGCTGACGGAGCAGCCGCAGCTGAGTCCGGAAGATCTCGTGCCGCTCGTCGAGAAGCGCTTCGGCATCTCGGTGCACCGGCGCAGCATCGAGCGGGCGCTGGCGCGGCAGGAAAAAAAACGGCGATGAGAAGACCGGCCAGCCTCAGCACGACGCAGACGCGCGCCTCGGAGCACGCGGCCCGCTACGAGGCGCTGCGCTGCCACGCGCTGGAGCCCCATCACGCTCCCGTGGCTCGCGACGGGCTGGCTGTGCTGCTGCGCCGGGGAGTAGCGGCCTGGATGGACGCCTGGTCCAGGCTGCCAGCGCCCGCCGTGCGAACGGTGCAAGACGAGCGCCAGCGACCGCCCCTGCCGGTTGACACGAGTGCGGAGGTGGTCCGCCTCCTCGCCGCCCTGGCGCTGGGACACCTCCGGGAGGTGCACGCATGAGCCGACCCATCCATCAGAAGGTCACGCCAGGCCACCTGCGGCGCGACGCGTACCTGTACGTTCGCCAGTCCACGGTGCGGCAGGTGTTTGAGAATACCGAGAGCACCCGGCGGCAGTACGCGCTTCGCGAGCGGGCCGTGGCGCTCGGCTGGCCCATCGAGCGGGTCAAGGTCATCGACTCGGACCTCGGCAAGTCCGGCGCCTCGGCTGCCGACCGGGCGGGCTTCCAGCAGCTCGTGGGGGAGGTGGGCATGGGTCGCGTCGGCATCGTGCTCGGGCTCGAGGTCTCGCG
>CAYWTP010000430.1:0-2698 GCA_964461215.1 uncultured Ectothiorhodospiraceae bacterium
ATTGTTGGGCGGGGAGTCTTCACTCCCCTGGGGCGTCGATGAGGGGATACCCTACCCTTACTCCGATGCCTCTGGGACAGGTGAGATGCAAGACAGCCCGGACTTGCCGAACAGGAGTCTACCGTGCTCGCTTCATCAAGACTTCGTAACGTGTCTTGTGTGCCGTGACCCTGGACGATGTGGTGATATCCTCGGGTGTGTCGCGTGGGGGCACAGTTTCTACAAAGTGGGCAATACGAGGTGGGTCATTCGGTATGTCAGGGGGACTGATGACACGTACGCTATTGGCCCGAGCAGTGAGGTCGGAGACACCGTGGTGGTCGATCCGGCCAATCACATGAACGGCAAGCTGCCCATGGTGGACGCGGACAAGATGCAACTCGTAGCAGGGGCGAGCATCAAGGCGTACTGCGACGCGCGGCACTACTCAGCTCCGCAGCCGTTCTACTTCTTCGCGCCGTTCATTGTCATCCCGAACAAGAAACCGCGGCCGCATTCAGGCATGGCATGACTTGCGGAGATGCACCTGCTGGTCTGCCAGCCGTTCGCAGTGTAGTTTCTCCGGCGTCTTGCGAGTGGGGTGTCAAGGCATTCAGCCAGAGGATTGCACTTCATGTCTCTTCGGAGAGGGCTTGTGACACACGGTGGGGCGAGGAGAAGTCCGGAGGCAGTGAGATGGTGAAGAGGCTGCGCATGAAGTATCTTGTAGCCTTGTCCTTGGCGTTTGCCGCCTTTATGGCCTGGGAAGTCCTGCTCCCCGGCCTTGGCTCCTTGACTGAGGGTCAGGTTCGCGTTGACACTGGCGACTGGAGGCAAACCCTCTTCGGAATCCCGTATTCCCACGAGCGCCTCCCAGAACGAGAGCGTTGTGCTCTTCTCACCGTTGCGAAGCGGCCGCCGGCCATTCCAGAAGAATGGATGGACGATGCACAAGGGCTTTACGGTCCCGACTGGTGGCTTGCGGTTGCCTGGGTCGGCGTCGACCCTGACATCGCCCGGCGCGTGCTCGATGCTCTGAGGACAGGGCTTGGTCCGACCACGACGACCGCGTGGCCGATGGTGAAGTACGGCAGTACCAATATGTCTTTGCTTTGGCCCAGTTGGGACCGCAAGTACGACGGGATGTACACGCTCGTCCAACCTGGTTGGCAAACAGCAATAGGTGTGAAGGAGTTCCTTGAGCAGAGCCGGGGCAGTCTGACACTACGGGACTACGGACCAGTCCCGACGGCGAGTTCGCCCGCCAGTGGAGCCGACAGCGAGCTGGTCGCGGACCTGGCCACAGCCGCCCGGCAGGGCGATCTGGCGTCTGTCACGAAGCTGTTGGCAGCAGGTGTCGACCCAAACGGTCTTAGCGGGTATGGATGGCTTCCACTGAATGAGGCCATTTTGCGGGGTAACACTGAAATCATAGCAGCTCTCCTGAGGAGTGGTGCAGACCCGAACCGCCTGGATGGGGCGAACTGGTGCGCTTTGGGGCTATCGGCACTGAAAGGGCAGGCAGCTACCGTGCGTTTGCTCTTGGCTCAGGGCGCACGTGTTGGCCAGGCGAATTTGACCGGCAACACCCCTATCGACCTTGCCGCGATGACTGGGAACGAAGAGGTGGTCCACCTTCTCTTGAGGGCAGGCTCGACGTGCACCGCAACTGGCCCGGGCAAGTGGACTCCATTGCACTGGGCGGCGGGAAAGGGTGATGAGGACGTTGTGGCAGCCCTGATCGGAGGTGGCGCCAACTTGGACGCACGCGACCTACTTGGGATGACGGCGCTCCATTGGGCGCTGCAAGGCGGCCACAGTGAGGCGTCTCGCCTCCTGGTGGAAAAGGGCGCGGGCACCAGTGTAGCCTGTGAAGATGGGTGGACTGCCATCTATTTCGCCGTAGTGTATGACCCTGGGCTGGTCCCTTTCCTGTTGGATCATGGGGCGCGCGTGAATGTGTTCGACGCTCGAGGCAAGACCCCGCTGCATATCGCGGCTCTCACGGGTAGGGACAAGGTCGCCAGACTACTCCTGGAGGCGGGGGCCAATGTGAACGCTCGAGACAAGGAAGGCAGGACGCCTTTGGGCCTTGCTGTCCATGACCAGGACGTAGCGGACCTGCTTCGCGCGGCCGGGGGCACGGAGTAGTGGTGGCACTGCGTCCAGCGGCGGGACTGTCGACTACGTAGGAGAGCGGATACCGTCCGGTGCCGTGGAGCATGGCTCTAGTGCGTTGGCCGTGCGTCAACCGTCGTCGTATCCGACAACCGGCAAGGTCGGTCCAAGGTCGTCTGCGGAGGAAGGCTGCTATCGGACCATCTGGGGCGGCCGTCGCACGCTGGTGCAGGACAGATCCAGCCTTCGCAGCCGCTTCGGCGGAGTGAGCCGGGGCGCGACCTACTGGACCTACGACGCCCTGGGCCGTCCGATCAGCCGCCAGGATCCGCGCGAGACCGTCGTCTACTACGCCTACGACGAACGCGGCCAGCGCACCGAGCTTACGGTCCTCGGCCAGGGCACGGTATACTACAGGTATAATGAAGTCGGGCGGATGGTCAGCGTCTTAGACGGCAAGACGGACATGGAGACGACCTACGAGTACGATCCGACGGGCCGGGTGACCCTCCAGGCCCACCCGAACGGCGCCACCACCTACTTCAGCTACGACCTCTCCGGCCGGCTTGAGGAGAAGGTGACGAGGAAGAACGCCGATGGC
>CAYWTP010000431.1:0-2681 GCA_964461215.1 uncultured Ectothiorhodospiraceae bacterium
GTCCTTCCTGGTGTTTGTGATGGGCTTCGAGGTGTTCCGGGCCGTGAGCATGCTGCTGGTGGTGTACTCCGACCTCACCATCGGCCAGATGATGGCGGTGTTCGGCTACCTGTGGTTCATGATGACGCCGGTGCAGGAGGTGCTGGGTATCCAGTATGCCTACTTCGGCGCCAAGGCGGCGCTGGGGCGCGTCAACCGCCTGCTGGTCTTGCACGAGGAGCCCGCTTATCCCCATCTGCGCAACCCCTTCTCCGGCAGGCACACGGTGGGCCTGCGGGTCGACGATGTATGCTTTCGCTATGGTGACGGCCCCCCCGTGCTGGATCACCTTTGCCTGGAAATCCACGCCGGCGAGAAGGTCGCGCTGGTAGGCGCCAGCGGCGGCGGCAAGTCCACCTTCGTCCAGGTATTGCTTGGCTTGTACGCCCCGGAAACCGGGACTGTCCACTTCGGGGGAGTGCCGGTCACGGAGATCGGCCTGGACGTGGTGCGCGAGCACGTGGCCACGGTGCTGCAGCACCCGGCCCTGTTCAACGACACCCTGCGCATGAACCTGACCCTGGGGCGTGATCTGCCCGACGAAGCCCTGTGGCGCGCCCTGGAGATCGCCCAGCTACGCCGGGACGTCGAGTCTCTGCCGCAAGGCCTGGACAGCGTGATCGGGCGCCAGGGCGTGCGTCTGTCGGGTGGGCAGCGCCAGCGCGTCGCCGTGGCGCGCATGGTGCTGTCGGAGCCCAAGGTGGTGGTGCTGGACGAGGCGACCTCCGCCCTGGACACCGAGACCGAGGCCCGGCTGCACCAGGCCCTGCGGTCCTTCCTGGAGGAGCGCACGACCCTCATCATCGCCCACCGCCTGAGCGCGGTGAAGCAGGCAGGCCGGGTCTACGTCTTCGACGCCGGCCGCATCATCGAGGAGGGAGGCCACGACGATCTCATGCGCAGCGGCGGCTTATACAGCCGCCTCTACGGCCACCACCAGCGCGCTTGACGCCCAATTTGGGGTTTGGACACCACAGAGGCACGAAGGATGTAAAAAAACAAAGGCCCCGCGAGGGCGGGGCCTTTCGGGTGAGGGCCGGGCGAGGTCAGGCGCGCGCCTTGCGCCGCCGCAGGCCCAAGCCAACCAGTCCGATGCCCAGCAGGGCCACGGTGGCCGGCTCCGGCGTCGTACCGCCCCAGGTGGCGACCTGGCGGATGCCGATGGTGCTGGTGCCTGTCGTGTCGATTTGGCTGAAGTCCACAGTCAACGTGTATTGCTTGCTATTGCCGATGTTCTGGCCGCCGTCCCAGTAGGCCACCGTGTGGTCGTCCGATGACTTCTGGCTGAACCCGGATACGGAGGCGACCGGGGTGCTGATGCCTGGGGTGATATCCATCAATGTATCGGTCAGGACACCAGTGCTGGGAAGTGGCTGGTAGAGGACGAAATGGAAGTCCGACCAGTCCTTGCCTGAGTCGTTGGCGATATCGAAGGTGAAGGTCCACACGCTGGGGACCAGGGGACCCGGCTGCTGGTCGATGACGATGTCGAACCAAGCCGCTGAAGAATCGGTATCCTTCACAGAGCGTACGACCTTGTTCGAGCCTCCGAGAAGGGCGGGTGACCCAGCGAGGCTACCGAATACATCCGTCGTTATATTTCCACCATAGCTCTCGGTGATGGTGGCTGTCCCGGCCGTTGCATCGACGCTCCCCAGGCTGGCGGTATACGCCGAGCTGCCGCTGACGTCCGTCAGAACCAGCGCCTGGGCCTGGGGCACCGCCAGCACGGATGCCAGCAGGGCGGAGACGGCAAATCTCTGTGCGCGCATTTTTAGATACTCCTTACGACGATTCGTACAAACGTAAATGGTATGGCATTACCTGGCCTGCTATGCTCCTGCTTCGCACTTCCCCGGCGCCGGCCAAGCTGGGTTGTCCTAAATACTGCAATATCCGGTCCACGCCAAAGTTTATCTTTTGGATTAGTCAGTTACGCAATCGCCGTGGCCGCCAGGCGCTAGAGCTGTAAAAATTCTCGACAGGGTGGCCGCGTGATTGCGCTCCGCAACCGTGACCGCCTTCGCACTGGTATTGCGTATTTCAAAATATTTCAATGCCTTGCGACTGCGCCACCCCGGCGGGCCCCCCTGTAAGAATTCCCGACAACGCGCCTTCCGGGCTGCAGCCGGTCCCCATATGGCCGCCCTTAAGTATTCCGTTCGCCACCGCGCCTCACTCGGATCCTCCACCGCGCGCCGCCAGATTGGGCAACTTGTCAGCGGCAGCAAAGCTAAGTATAGCGGTAGCGGTGGATGCCGTGGGGCACCGATTTAGGCCCATGGCGTGTGGTGGCGAAATGGGGGAACGGCGAGCGGGCCACGGGGTGTGTTCTACTCCCAGCAGATGGCCGGTTTGTCAGGCGGGACCATCGGCCTCTGGGACAGTGGGAACGGTGCTTGACGCATGTTAATGTTATGTGAGGGATGTTCCCCGGGAGTGTGACGGATGGCCGGCGACCGAGCGCATGCGCCGAGCGGGTCTTTCGTCGGGGGGGCGCTTATGTGGTCGCTAACCGGGTGGGAGGGTCCTCCGGAACAGCTTGGCGTGTGCGAGCCTGTGCATCTGCTATTGGCCGAAGATGATCTGCTGCTGGGCGACGGCTTGTGTGCGGCACTGGCCGACACCGGCTACTCGGTGGA
>CAYWTP010000432.1:0-2671 GCA_964461215.1 uncultured Ectothiorhodospiraceae bacterium
GGTGTCAACGGCAAGCCTTCGCGCGTCAGCGCGGTGTACCAGGCCGAGCCCCGCGGGAGCTTTATCGCGGCGCTGAAGGATGTGCCGGAAGTGTGGGAGATCCCCTATGGCGATCCGCAGTTTCCGATCCGCCGTATTGCAGTGGACGATGTGCTGGACGATTTCTTCTTCGATCCTGGTTACCGCTACCTCATCGGCGCGGCCCGCAGGAGTCGTCAGGGACAGGTGTTGGACCTGAACACCGGGAAGGTCGTGGCCAGGCTGGATCTGCCGGGCATGCCGCATCTGGGATCCGGCATCACGTGGCTCTACCACGGTAAGCGCGTCTTCGCCACGCCGGATCTCAAGGATGCGGTGGTGACCGTCATTGATATGAGCACCTGGAAAGTCATCAAGCGCATCCCCACATTGGGCCCCGGCTTCTTCATGCGCAGTCACGAGAACACGCCTTACGCCTGGGTGGACGTGTTCTTCGGCAAGGACAAGGACGCGGTGCACGTGATTGACAAGCGCACGCTGAAGATCGCCCGCACCCTGCGCCCGGCGCCGGGAAAGACGGCAGCCCACGTCGAGTTCACGCGGGACGGCTCGCGCGCCCTGCTGAGTATCTGGGAAATGGACGGAGCGATCGTCGTCTACGACTCCAACACCCTGCAGGAGTTGAAGCGCCTGCCGATGGTAAAGCCCTCCGGCAAGTACAACGTCTATAACAAGATCACGCTGTCTGCGGGCACCAGCCATTGAGGCACGCCAAGGGAAAAGCCCCAGGGTGGCGAAGCTATGTGCGGGTGTACCATCGTCGAACGTGCGCGTCACGGCCTTGTGCTCGGCGGCTGCCGAGCGTTGCGCTTCAATGGCACAAATGGGAGATTGACCGTGCCTATGATCCCTATTCGAACGTCGCCGGATGTCCGAGTGCCCTCCGGGCTCGTGCCATTCGCTCTGGGCTTCCGCCCATTCTTCATGCTGGCTGGACTGGGTGGGATGGTACTCATCGCCCTCTGGCTTCTTCTGTGGCACAGCCGCTTTCCCCCGGGGGCCTACTATGGACGGCTGGGCTGGCACGGCCACGAGATGCTGTTCGGCTATGCGGTCGCGGTCGTTGCCGGCTTCCTGCTGACGGCGGTGCGCAACTGGACCGGCATGGCCACACCGACCGGGACGCCCCTTGCCGGTCTCGCCGCGGTCTGGCTCGCGGGGCGTGTGCTGCCCTGGATCCCCGGGGTGGCAGACTGGCTCGTTGTCACGGTGGATATGGCCTTTATTCCGTTATTCGGGCTCGCTCTCCTGCGCCCGCTCTGGGGCGGTGCAAACCGCTGGAACAGGCTGTTCCTACTCTTGCTCTTCGCGATGACCCTGGCCAACGCCATGGTCCATGCCGAGGCTGTGGGCCTGGCGCCCAGCGGGACGGCGGGGCGCGGCATCGAGCTGATGCTCGTTCTGGTCCTGCTCCTGCTGGTCTGGGTAGCAGGGCGCGTCATGCCTTTCTTCACCGAGAGGGCCGTAGCGGGAGCACGGCCCCGGGTTCGCTGGTGGCTGGAGGCAGCCGGGGCGTCGCTGATGGTCGCTTTAGCGCTGGCTTGCGCGACAGGTTTCTCCGGGCCGATCGTGACCGCCATCGCGGTGGGTGCCGGCGCGGTGCAGATGCTGAGGCTGGCGGGGTGGCACGACCGGAGGGTGTGGCGGATCCCCATTCTATGGGTGCTCTACACGGGCTATGCCTGGCTCGCGGCGGGTCTGATCCTGTATGGCCTGAGTGCCGCCGGCTCGGTGCCCCGTTCCCCGGCGATACACGCCCTGACCGCCGGGGCCATCGGCATCATGACTCTGGGCATGATGGCGAGGGTCGCACTGGGGCACACCGGTCGGGAGGTGCGGTCGGTGGCCACCGTCAACACCGCCTTTGTGCTGCTCAACTTGGCCGCAGCCGTCCGCGTGCTCGGACCCTGGCTGGCACCTGCGTGGTACCTGTATGCGATCCTGCTGGCGGGGCTGCTCTGGGTGCTGGCCTTCGGGCTGTTCTGCTGGGTCTATCTGCCCATTCTGGCGCAGGCGCGGGTGGACGGGCAGCCGGGCTGAGTCGCCCTCTCACGGCTGGCGTGTGGCTCGTGCCTCCACTCGGTGGCGAGCTCGGGCTGGAACGAGGCGTCCGCGCAGTGCCCTCAGGCCGTTAGCCGGGCGTAGAGAACGGGCAGACGGGACGGCAACTCCGTGGGACGGCGGATGACCACGTACCCGTCCGTGCCGAAGAGGTGGGGCAGGTAGTCGTTGCCGCGCTGATCGATGGTAACGCAGAAGGGCTGGAGGCCCTGGGCGCGGGCCTGCTGCACCGCGTGGCGGGTATCTTCGACGCCGTGGCGTCCCTCGTAGCGGTCCAGGTCGTTGGGTTTGCCATCGGACAGGAGCAGGAGCAGGCGCCGCTCGGCCGGCTGGACCTTCAGCAGCTCGGTGGCGTATCGGATGCCCGCTCCCATGCGCGTGTAGTAGCCGGGTCTGATCGCGGCGATGCGCCCGCGCACCCGCTCGCCGTAGCGCTCGTCGAAATCCTTGAGCAGATGCACCCGGATCGGGTCGCGCCGGCGCGAGGAGAAACCGTGTACGGCGAAGCGGTCGCCGGTGGCGGCGAGCGTTTCGGCGAACAGGAACAAGCTGTCGCGGATCACGTCAATCA
>CAYWTP010000433.1:0-2662 GCA_964461215.1 uncultured Ectothiorhodospiraceae bacterium
GGCGGCACCTCGCTGCTGATCGTCGTGGTGGTGGTCATGGACTTCATGGCCCAGGTGCAGGCGCACCTGATGTCCCACCAGTACGAAGGTCTGTTGAAGAAAGCCAATCTAAAGGGTCTCGGCCGCAGTGGCGTGCCCCGTTAGAGTTCGTGCACGCATCTCTGGAGAATTGTCATGAAAGTCAGAGCCTCGGTGAAGAAGATCTGCCGTAACTGTAAGATTATCAAGCGTAACGGTGCAGTCAGGGTGATCTGCAAGGATGCCCGCCACAAGCAGCGCCAGGGCTGAGGGTGATAGTTTTGATTGAATTTGCCCCGCAGACGCCGTACACTTCGCTGTTTTCCGCGGGCGCGGGATCATCAGACAGGAGACTGTAGTAAATGGCCAGAATTGCCGGCATCAATCTTCCGGCGCAGAAGCATACCTGCATCGCCCTCACCTACATCTACGGCATAGGCCGCACGCGGGCCGAGCAGATCTGTGCGGGTGCCGGCGTGAATCCTGCGGTCAAGCTCAAGGACCTTACCGAGGGCGAGCTGGAGCAACTGCGCGGCGAGGTAGCCAAGCATACGGTGGAAGGTGATCTGCGCCGCGAGATCTCCATGAGCATCAAGCGGCTCATGGACCTGGGCTGTTACCGCGGGTTTCGTCATCGCCGCGGCCTTCCGGTGCGCGGCCAGCGCACGCGGACCAACGCGCGTACCCGCAAGGGCCCGCGCCGGGCGATCAAGAAATAACCGGTTCAGGACACAGGTATGGCAAAGGCAAAGTCACCCGCGAAGACGCGTAAGAAGGTCAAGAAGAACGTCGTGGACGGCATTGCGCACGTCCACGCATCGTTCAACAACACTATCATCACTATCACAGACCGGCAGGGCAATGCCCTGGCCTGGGCGACCTCCGGCGGGAGCGGGTTTCGCGGCTCGCGCAAGAGCACCCCGTTCGCGGCCCAGGTGGCGGCCGACAAGGCCGGCCAGGTCGTCAAGGAATTCGGCATGAAGAACATGGAGGTGCGGGTCAAGGGTCCGGGTCCCGGGCGTGACTCCGCCGTGCGTGCTCTTAATAACGCTGGCTTCAAGATCACCAGCATCTCGGACGTGACGCCTATCCCGCACAACGGCTGTCGTCCGCCCAAGAAACGGCGTGTTTGAGCCTGGAGGCTGCCTTGGCTAGGTATATCGGTGCAAAGTGTCGTCTGTGTCGCCGTGAGGGGGAGAAGCTGTTCCTCAAGGGCGAGAAGTGCTACACCAGCAAATGTCCCATTGAGAGCCGCCCCTTTCCTCCCGGGCAGCACGGCCAGCGCCGCACGCGTTTGTCGGACTATGCGACGCAGCTACGCGAGAAGCAGAAGCTGCGGCGAGTCTATGGCATGCTGGAAAAGCAGTTCCGGCGCTATTACGAAGAGGCCGACCGCCGTAAAGGCTCCACCGGCGAGAATCTGCTTAAGCTGCTGGAAGGGCGCCTGGACAGCGTAGTCTATCGTATGGGGTTTGCGGCATCGCGCACGGAGGCTCGTCAGCTGGTTCGGCACGACGGAATTGCCGTGAACGGCCGCAAGCTGAATATCCCGTCCTACCAGGTGCGTCCCAATGACGTGGTGAGCGTGGCCGAGCGCCAGCGTGCCCACCTGCGCATTCAGGCCGCCCTGGAGCTTGCCCAGCAACGGGGTTTCCCCGACTGGATCGACGTCGACGTGAAAGGACTGAAGGGCGTATTCAAGGCGCCCCCGGAGCGTAGCGAGCTGCCAGCCGAGATCAACGAGCACCTGGTGGTGGAGCTGTACTCCAAGTAAGCCGCTTTAGAGGGAACAGCCATGCAGTCCAATCTCACCGAACTTCTCAAGCCGCGCCTCGTCGAGGTGCGGCCCATCGGCGGCACCAGCGCGAAGCTGACCATAGAACCCCTGGATCGGGGGTTCGGCCATACCCTGGGCAACGCCCTGCGGCGGGTCCTGCTGTCATCCATGCCGGGCGCGGCAGTGGTGGAAGTGGACATCGACGGGGTGCTGCACGAATACACCACCATTGAGGGGGTGCAGGAAGACGTCACGGAGATCCTGCTCAATCTCAAGGGACTGGCGCTGCGCATGCACGCTCGGGACGAAGCCGTGCTGAGCCTGAGCAAGAAGGGGCCCGGCGTGGTGCTGGCCAGTGACATTGCCCTGGATCACGACGTGGAGCTGATCAACCCCGATCACGTGCTCGTGCACCTGACAAAGGCCGGACAGCTCAACATGACCATGAAGGTAGTGCGCGGCCGGGGTTACCAGCCGGCTGCCATCCGGCTTTCCGAGGAAGAGGCGGATCGGCCCATCGGCAAGCTGCTACTGGACGCGTCATTCAGCCCCGTGCAGCGGGTTTCCTATGTGGTGGAAGCCGCACGTGTGGAACAGCGCACCGACCTGGACAAGCTGATCATCGAGATCGAGACCAACGGCACCATCGATCCCGAGGACGCCATCCGCAAGGCTGCGGGTATTCTCCAGGAGCAGCTCTCGGTGTTCGTGGATCTGACGGGCGAGCGGGAGCGGGAGCGCACCGTCAAGGCCGAGCCGGAGATCGATCCCATACTGCTGCGCCCGGTGGACGATCTGGAGCTTACGGTACGCTCGGCCAATTGCCTCAAGGCCGAGGGTATCTATTACGTGGGTGATCTGATTCAG
>CAYWTP010000434.1:0-2658 GCA_964461215.1 uncultured Ectothiorhodospiraceae bacterium
ACGCAGACGAGCTTAATCGGCGCATCGCCTTCGAGGATCTGCCCACCGCCGGAGCCTTCATGGTCTTCGACGACAGCCGCGACATGTTCGAGGTGGCGCGCAATTTCACTCACTTCTTCGCCCATGAGAGCTGCGGCTTCTGCACACCCTGCCGCGTGGGCACCACGCTGCTGCGCAACGTGATGGACAAGCTCCAAGCGGGCAAGGGCTCGCAGCACGATCTGCAGCGGATTTTTCGCCTCAACCGGCTGCTGCAGGCTTCCAGCCACTGCGGCCTGGGCCATACCGCCTGCAACCCTCTGTCCGACACCATCAAGCGCTTCCGCCCGGCCTATGAGCGGCGGCTGGAGTCGCTGGAGTTCGAGCCGGCATTCGACCTGGACGGCGCACTGGCGCGGGCACGGGCCATGACCGCCCGGGACGACGCAGACGCCCATCTGGAGCCGCAGGAATGAATGGAGAGCGCGAGCGCCTGAGCTTTCTCCTGGACGGCGATGAGATCCCCTTCGTGCCGGGCCAGACGGTGATCCAGGCCGCCCTGGCGGCTGGGCACTACATCCCACACCTGTGCTACCACCCGGAGTTCAGACCCCACGGAAGCTGCAAGGTGTGCACGGTCCAGGTCAACGGCCACACCGCGGCATCCTGCACCATGCCGGCTCAGGCCGGCATCGAAGTGGAGAGCAACACCGAGGATCTGAACGACAAGCGCCGCACGCTGGTGCAGATGCTGTTCGTGGAAGGCAACCACTTCTGTCCGTCCTGCGAGAAGAGCGGCAACTGCCTGCTCCAGGCCGTGGCCTACGACCTGGAGATGATGTCCACCGATCTGGACTACTTCTTTCCCAACCGTCCGGTGGACGCCTCCCACCCGGACATTCTGTTGGATTTCAACCGCTGCATCCTGTGCGAGCTGTGCGTGCGGGCTTCCGCCGAGGTGGACGGCAAGAACGTCTTCGCCCTGTCGGGCCGCGGCCTCAGCAAGCACCTCATCGTCAACGCCGAATCGGGGCGTCTGGCCGACACCAATATCGCGGTGACGGACAAGGCAATGGACGTCTGTCCGGTCGGGGTGATCCTGCGCAAGCGTGTGGGCTTCGCGGTGCCCATCGGTGAGCGGCGCTACGATCAGCGCCCGATCAGTGCCCAGGCCCTGGAGGACGCTCCGCGCCAGCCGGCGGCGAAGAGTGAAGGTGCGCCATGAGCGAGATGGAGAAGAATAAGCTGCGGGTAGCGACCACCTCCCTGGCCGGCTGCTTCGGCTGTCACATGTCGCTGCTGGACATTGATGAGCGGCTGTTCGACCTGCTGGAATTGGTCGAGCTCGACCGCTCCCCTCTGACCGACATCAAGCACTGCGGCCCCTGCGACCTGGGGCTGATCGAAGGGGGGATCTGCAACGCAGAGAATGTTCACGTGCTGCGGGAGTTCCGCAGCAGCTGCAAGATCCTAGTGGCGGTGGGCGCCTGCGCGGTGAACGGCGGCCTGCCGGCGCAGAGAAACCATCTGGATCTGGGGGACTGCCTGCAGGAGGTCTACCTCACCGAGCCCGGCCTGTGGCATGGCTGCATACCCAACGATCCGGAGCTGCCGCTGCCCTTGGACAAGGTCCACCCTCTGCACGAAGTGGTGAAGGTGGACTACTTTCTGCCAGGCTGTCCACCGACCGCGGACGCCATCTGGAAATTCCTCACCGATCTGATCGGAGGGCGAACACCCCATCTGGGCCACGGTCTGATCCATTACGACTGAGTCTGCGGAGCGTAATTTCATGAGCTTTGAGCTGGAAACCGCCGCCAACCCCGCAACCCTGCGCCGGGTAGCCATAGAGCCGCTGTCGCGCGTGGAAGGCCACGGCAAGGTGACGATCCTGCTCGACCGGGACGACCACGTGCAGCAGGTCAGACTGCACATCGTCGAGTTCCGCGGCTTCGAGAAGTTCATCCAGGGGCGTCCCTACTGGGAAGTGCCGGTCATGGTCCAGCGCCTGTGCGGGATCTGCCCGGTAAGCCATCACCTGGCCGCCGCCAAGGCGGTGGACCAGGTCATCGGCGTACGGCACCTCACGCCCACCGCGGAGAAGATCCGGCGGCTGATGCACTACGGTCAGATCCTGCAGTCCCATGCCCTGCACTTCTTCCACCTTTCTTCCCCGGATCTGCTGTTCGGCTTCGATTCGGACGTGGCCAAGCGCAACATCGTCGGCGTGGCGGCCGAGTATCCGGACATCGCCAAACAGGGCGTGCTGCTGCGCCGGTTCGGGCAGGAGGTGATTCGCGTCACCGCCGGCAAGCGCATACACGGCACCGGCGCCATTCCCGGCGGCGTGAACAAGTCCCTGACGCAGCAGGAGCGCGACACGCTGCGCCGGGACGTCTACCAGATCGTGGCCTGGTGCCGCTCGGCGGTGCAGCTCGCCAAGAAGCTGCACATGGCCAACGTCGGCTTGTACAACAGCTTCGGCGCCTTCCGCTCCAACTTCATGAGCCTGGTCGCGCCGGACGGCTCCATGGACCTGTACCACGGCGTGCTGCGCGCGCGCTCCGATGACGGCGGGATCATCTTCGACGGCGTGGACTACAGCCGCTACTGGGACTACCTCATCGAAGAGGTCAAACCCTGGTCGTACATGAAGTTCCCGTTCATCACCTCCATCGG
>CAYWTP010000435.1:0-2654 GCA_964461215.1 uncultured Ectothiorhodospiraceae bacterium
GCTTTTTCCGCCCCCGGCCCCCGGTATCCGCAAGAGAACCGCTCAGCCGGCCCGCGTTGCACAAGTCCCGCCTCGGCGGTTGGATTCTCGGCGTCTACCGATAGAGAATTCCCGACGTGAACTCGCGGTACACCTACGGATCACCTCGGAGATCTCGCGCTTTGCACCAACCTATGCCAACCTACTGTTTCAACTCACATTTGGCTAACTGATCCGAACATCACCAGCTCCAACCAAATCAGTAACTTATTGATTTTTATGCCTCTGAAAATCCCCGTGTCGGCAGTTCGATTCTGTCCCTGGCCACCATCACCAAGACCCCATCGGCCACCTGGAAGGCGGTCGTGCGCAAGCGCGGCTGGCCCCCCACCATCAAGACCTTCCGCACCAAGCGCGACGCCGAAGACTGGGCGCGGCGCACCGAGGACGAGATGGTGCGCGGCGTCTACATCGACCGCGCCGGCGCCGAACGCCTGCTGCTGAGAAACGCCCTGGATCGCTACCTCGCGGAGGTCTCCGGGACCAAGAAGGCCTCCACCGCCCTCGCCGAGCAGCACAAGGCCAAGGCCCTCAAGGCGGCCCTCGGTGCCTACAGCCTGGCCGCGATCAGCCCCGATCTGGTTGCCGAGTACCGCGACCAGCGGATGGCCGAGGGCAAGTCCGCCAGCACCGTGCGCCTGGAGCTGGCGCTGCTCTCGCACCTCTTCACCATCGCCATCAAGGAGTGGCGGATCGGCCTGACCTACAACCCCGTGGCCAATATCCGCAAGCCCGCCCCGGCTCAGGGGCGCGACCGGCGGCTGGCCGCGGACGAGGAGACGAAGCTTCTCGCGGCTTGCGACGGCCACTCCAACCCGATGCTCGGTTGGATCGTCCGCATCGCCCTGTACACCGGCATGCGTGCAGGCGAGATCAAGAGCCTGCGCCGCAATCAGGTGGATCTGACCCGGCGCGTCGTCCGCCTCAGCGACACCAAGAACGGCTCGGTGCGCACCGTGCCGCTGACCCAGGCCGCGGTGGCCGCGTTCAGGGAAGCCCTCGCCAACCCCGTCCGGCCATTGGATACCGACCTCGTGTTCTTCGGTGAGCCCGGCCGGGATAAGAAGCGGCGCCCTTACGAGTTTCGGCCCGCCTGGCACCGAATCGTCCGGGCCGTGGGCATACCCGCCCTGCGCTTCCACGACCTGCGCCACGAGGCCGTCTCCCGTCTGGTGGAGGCCGGCCTCGGCGACCAGGAGGTCGCCGCCATCTCCGGCCACAAGTCGATGCAGATGCTGCGCCGCTATACGCACCTGCGCGCCGAGGACCTCGTGGCGCGTCTGGATCAGCTAATGGGCTGAGATCCCGTGCCGCGGGTGCACCTTGTCGCGCCCTGCGCGCCGGCCTACTATACACATTCGCAAGACATATGTGTGTACGCAGACCAGCGGAGCCGACCTGATGGATTCCAATACCGTGCGAACCAACATTGTGGTGGACAGCAGACTCATTGAAGCCGGCCTTAAGGCGACGGGGCTCAAGACCCGTCGCGAGCTGGTGGACTTCGCCCTGCGCGAGCTGCTGCGCCACAACCAGCAGCGGAAGCTCTTGTCGCTCAAGGGTAAGGTGACCTGGGAGGGCGATCTGACGGAGATGCGTTCCGGGCGCGAGCGGTGATCCTGGTCGACACTAGCGTCTGGATCGACTTCTTCGCCGGGCGTGACGTGCCGCACGTAGCCGCTCTGGAGCAGCTCATCAAGGACAATCAAGACCTCGCCCTGTGCGGCATCATATTGACCGAGATCCTCCAGGGTATCGGCGATGACGCAACGCATCAGCGCGTTCGCCGCCATCTTCGCCCACTGATCATGTTGCCGATGCCCGTGGCCGTATTCGAGAGGGCGGCGGAAATTTACCGCACCCTGCGAAAGCGCGGCATCACGATCCGTAAGACCAACGACTGCATCATTGCCGCCACCGCCCTGGAGCACCAATGCCGGCTGCTTCATAACGACCGGGACTTCTTGCCCATCGCCCAGCACTATCCATTGAAGATCGCCGAGTGCTGAGGCCCCGCCAGCCTCTTGAGCATCCTGTCAATCCAAACTCGACCAGCACGCCTCCTGTCTCTCGCTGGCCCGGACATGCTCACCACAAGGCGCGCTTCTTCGTTGTACTTCTTTTCCCCTGCGTGCGCCTGTGTGCATTCATGTGCTGGAAGCCTGGCTGCGCCCCAAGAAACTCCTCAAATCGGATGTGGAATTTCCTATTGCCCACGTAGGGTGACACGGGCAACCCTGTGCCTTGCAAGCTTGAAACAGGAGAACACGGGCCATGCAAGACACGACGAGCCAAACCCTGGAGGCCCTCGGCAACCAGCTCACCGAGCGCTACGGACTGCTGCTGTCACAGACACAGCTCGCGGACCTGCTGGGGCGCACGCCCGGCGGCCTGCGCTACAGCCTCTGTTATCCCACCGACGGACAGACCCGGGCCCTGAAGGCCTGCGGCCGCAAGATCGGCAGGCGGGTGTATTACCCCGCTACGGAGGTTGCCCAAATCATTATCGGCACTGGCGAGTAATCGTCGCCCGGCCTCAAAGCGCCCTCATGAGCATCACGGCGATGAACTGGGCCTGGCGCCAGGTCCTCAAGCCGGTTCCCAAACTGGTCCTG
>CAYWTP010000436.1:0-2644 GCA_964461215.1 uncultured Ectothiorhodospiraceae bacterium
GCGTTCTCGGCGAAGGTGCTGGTGGCAGCGCCAGCACCGACCGCTATGGTCGTCTGCTGTCCCGCGCTACCCCGGTAATAGTCACCCTGCAGGGTCATGGCATCCCCGGGTTCGCCGTCGACATCTATCCGGAATCCGGTCTGGCCCTTCTCCCAGTCGTCGTGGGCTCCGGCCGGGCTGTAACCCGTGTCGTGACCGGCGTACTTGCCATATACACGGTAGTAGGCGGCGGGGCCGAGCCGACCGCCGTATCGCAGGGTCGTGAAGCCTGGCTCCTCGTTGCCGGCGCCGACCGATACCAGCGCGCCCTGGGTTTCCTGGGCCGGCCGGGTAATGATGTTGATGACGCCATTCACGGCGTTCGCACCCCAAAGCGTGCCGCCCGGCCCGCGAATCACCTCGATCCGGTCTATATCCTCCAGGGGGGTGTCCTCGGCTTCCCAGTACACGCCCGCAAACAGCGGCGTGTAGACGCTGCGCCCATCGATGAGCACCAGCAGCTTGTTGGCAAAGCGGCTGTTGAAGCCCCGCGCGGTGATGGCCCACTTGTTGGAGTCGATCCGGGCCACGTGGAGCCCCGGTACCATTCGCAGCACCTGCGGTATGCTGGTGGCGCCCGAGCGGCGAATATCATCGGCGGTGATGACGAAGATGGCGGCGGCAGACTCGGACTGCTTCTGGGGACGCTTGGAGACCGACGTCACCTCGATGTCCATCAGGGCTTCGAGGCTGAGATCCGTCAGGTCGCCGGTGCCCGGCGTCCCGTCGCCGCCGGGCTCCGCCCGGGCGGACACTCCCAGCAGCAGCAGCGCCAGTACCGGCACCAGGTAGCGACGCGCGCGCGAGGAAAGCCACCGCCGGGACCTTGGCGGGCATGCTTGAGGTGCGACCCCGCCCGCGGCATGCGAGCAGACCCCCGCGGCCCACCCATGGCTGGCCCGCGCCGTGCACACGCTGTGTGCGGCCCGCTGCAGAGGCATACCCCTCCTCGATCTTCTTATGAAGCTTATTCGCTGCCGGACACCGATGCCCCGCGCGACGTCCCTTGCGGACGCGACAACCCGCCTTGGGCGTGAGTCACCCCCGCGAGAGGCGGCAGCGATGCACCTTGTTCAATCTCTCACGGCAGGACGCGACCCGCCACCACCATGCCCGCAGCGAATCCGGGGGACCGAACGCAGTGCTTATTGAGCGCAACTTCGCACAAATCTGTTGGGACTTCCAGCACTGGCAACGGAATCCGCTAGCCCGCAGGGTTCAAGCCAGCTCCGTGGTCATGACCATGGGTGTCGTGCGGGCGGTCGCCCGCCTCGCCTTCTTCGTCCGGCCCGGCCGCCTTATCCATCTCCGCATACTGGGCCGCCGTCATGCGGGGAAGCTTCTCCAGGAACGCTACGATTGCCCAGATCTGTTCATCGGTATGACTTGGCGCCCAGGCGGGCATGCCGCTCATCTTGATACCGTTCTTGATCACCCAGAACAGCTCCGCGGGCGTCCACTCCTCGACCGCCTCCTGCAGCCGGGGCGGCTCCGGGGTTAAGCCTTCGCGCAGCTCCGATTCCGTCATGCCGGGAGCCAGGTGGCAGGATACGCACATCTCCCGGTAGTGCCTGAATCCGTCCATCACCATTGCTGGGTGGTCCAAGGGCGGTGCCTTGATTTCGCGCGCATGATGACGTACCGAGTTGTCCATGGTGGTGCTCAGCACCCATTCCGTCAGGGCGCTGTGGGGGTTTGTGGCCGCCACGTCGATGATGCCGGAATACATGGTGGCAATCCCCCCGGCGATCCCAATAATTGCCAGCCAGAACAACACCTTGATAGTCCCCATCTCCGCCTCCCAATCAATCGCCAGCTCCACGCGCCCCGGACTATGGCTAAGGAACCCACGCAACGTTACATTTCCTCCGAGGCGTGGTCTACGGCCGTTCGCGAGCAAGCTCGCTCCTACGCCAGCTGACACCTCACCCCTAGTCTTTCCAACGCCTTCCGTAGGTACCGTGGCAAATTGCTAGGGCTCTGGCGGCCACAGCCCGCCCTTTGTGGTGACTTCTTCGCTCTTCACGCCTTACCCCTCACGCCTCACCGCTTCAGAGCAGGACTCTCTCCACGCCGCCCTTGTTGACGCGGGCCAGGAACGTGCGCTGCCAGTCCTTGCCAAGCAGGTTCGCGGCCAGCTCGGTCACGATGTAATCGGCCTCCACGTCGACTTCCTCCCGGTAGCGGGCCAGGCCCTGCAGGCAGGAAGGGCAGGTGGTTAGGATCTTGACCTTGTCGCCGCTGGCCCCGGCGAGCTTCTCGCGGCCATTCTGCAGCTCCTCCTGCTTGCGGAACTTGACCTGCGTGGCGATGTCCGGGCGGGCGATGGCGAAGGTGCCGGACTCGCCGCAGCAACGATCGGACAGCAGCACGTCCTGGCCCACCAGCGTGGAAGCGACGTTCACGGGGTTATAGGACTTGATAGGCGTATGGCAGGGATCGTGATACAGGTAGCGCACGCCCTTCACCCCGTCCATGGACACCCCCTTCTCCATCAGGTACTCATGGATGTCCAGCAGCCGGCAGCCGGGGAAAATGTGCTGGAACTGGTAAGCCATGAGCTGATCCATGCAGGTGCCGCAGGACACCAGCACGGTCTTGATGT
>CAYWTP010000437.1:0-2596 GCA_964461215.1 uncultured Ectothiorhodospiraceae bacterium
TGTACGGGCCCCCGGCATCGGCCACCGGCGGCTGGTTGGCGGGCGCGCCGTTGTCGCTGCAGTTGCTGGGGGCATTGCTGACGGACCGGGTCGCGGTGCCGCTGCCATCGGTGGCCCGGATCCGGCAGGGTACCGGATTCAGGTTGTAGAAATTCCCGGACCAGCTTCCGCGCCGGCTCGCCCGTGTCGTTCCGATGAGCGTATTGTCACCGTAGTACGTAATGGTGACCGTACTGCGCCGCTGCGCGTTGCTGCCGCTCGCGCTGAGGCGCTGGTTGGCGTTGCTCCAGGACGCGGAGCTGATGCTAATGTTACTGCGTCTGCTGTGCCCCTCCTCCGCGGGCGCCGCCGCGGTGTAGAGTACGAGCAGGGCAATGGCCGCCCCTAACGCTATTCGCCAACGTGTCTTCATGGCCTTCTCCTTCCTCGGGTTGGTTCTCAATGCGCGGTCGCCGTGGTTTGCGCGAGGGATTGGAATTGCTCTACCACGCCACGGCGTCCGCTACCCCCAAGCCATGAACTCAAGCTAAGAACCTGGCAGGGCGGAGAAGAGTCTAGAAGAGCGTCCTTAAGGTACGCTTAGGAGGTGATCAAGGTTTCGTTAAAACCCCAGAGATTGAATGCCAATCAGCCGACAAATCTGACCAAAACCCGAAGACCGGGGCCGCCGGGCCGGTCCTCCAGGGCGACCGAGGCGCCGTGCAGACGGGCGATCCCCTGCACGATGGACAGCCCCAATCCGGCCCCCGGCACTCCCGAGCCGGGCAGGCGGTGAAAGCGCGCGAAGACCTCCTGGCGCTCGTCGGCTGGGATCCCTGGACCGGTGTCCTCCACCGCCAGCCATGGACCTTCGCCGGTGCCGCCGATCTGGACCTGCACCTGTCCGCCGACGGGTGTGTAACGAATGGCGTTCTCCACCAAGTTGCGCAGCAGTATGCGGAGGAGATCGCCGTTGCCGCGCACAACCGTGCGGCCGTTGCGCTCCAGGGCCACGTCGATGCCGTTCTCGGTGGCCACCACAGCCAGGTTGGCGAGCACGTCCTCGGCAAGGGCTTCGAGGTCCACGGCCTCGAAAGAGGGGATCGTGCGCTCCGGGTCGATGCGCGCCAGGGTCAGGAGCTGGTCCACCAGACGGTTGGTCGCATCCACCCCCTGAAGCACCTGGGCCAATGCCTTGCGCCGCCCTTCCGCGTCGGTGGCCCGCAGGGCGAGCTGGGCCTGGACCCGCAGCCCGGCCAGGGGCGTACGCAGCTCGTGGGCGGCATCGGCCGTGAAGCTGACGTGGCGCTCCAGGGTTGCCTGAAGGCGCACCAGCATGAAGTTGATCTCCTTGACCAGGGGCTGCAGCTCAACCGGCACGCCGGCTACACTCACCGGTTCCAGACTGGCGTGCCCACGCCGCGCGATGGCGGCGGCAACGCGGCGCACCGGGTTCAGCCCCTCCTCCACACCGGACCAGACCAGCAGGAGAATGAACGGAATCGCCAGCAGCAGCGGCTTGAGCACCTTAAGCACGAACCGGCGCACCAGGGCATGACGTTCCGCGAGACGATCGGCAACCACAATTCGGTAGGCTCCGTCGCTCACGGACACCGACAGGGCTCGCCAGCTCTCGCCGGCAAGCTCCACATCGGCGTAGCCGTCGCCACCACGCGGAAAGCCCAAGGCCGGGGCCCCGGGACTGTGGAATAAGGCCCTCCTATCGCCGGACCAGGCCTGGAAGACCACCGGGTATTCGTATTCCTGGTGCTGCAAATCGGCCTGGAACTGCTCGAAGTCCTTCTCCCAGCCCTCGTGGCGGGCGGTCGTCACCAGCAGCCGGCTGACCTGGGCCAGGTGCGCATCGAACAGCTCGCAGACTTCTTCGTTGGCGCGCAGATAGGTAAGGACCGCGATCACGGCCCAGGCCAGGAGCACGATGATCAGGAGGGTGGACAGCAGGCGGAAGCGAATCGAGCGGGTCACTTCCCGCGCTCAATCATGTAGCCCACGCCGCGCACCGTGCGGATGGGATTGATGCCGAGCTTGCGGCGCAGGTGATGAACGTGGACCTCAACGGCATTGCTCTCCACCTCGTCGGTCCAGCCGTAGAGAACGTCCTCCAGGCGCCGGCGAGACAGAACCCGGCCGCGGTTCTCCATCAGCGCCTGCAGCACCGCGAATTCCCGGGGCGCAAGTGCAATCCGCCGGCCATCCAGAGTCACGGTACGGGCAGCGGGGTCCAAAACCAGTGGCCCGTGGCGCAGAAGCGGGGCCACGCGGCCGCTGGCGCGCCGCTGCAATGCGCGCAGCCTGGCTCCCAGCTCATCCAGGTCGAAAGGCTTGATGAGATAATCGTCGGCTCCCCCGTCGAGAGCTCTGACGCGGTCACCCACGGCGTCGCGAGCCGTGATGACCAGCACAGGAACGCTGCTGCCGCGAGTGCGCAGGGCGATGAGAACTTCCAGTCCGGAGCGCCCAGGCAGATTCAGGTCCAGCAGAACCGCATCATAGCTGCGAGCGCGCAGGGCGGCATCGGCAGCTTGGCCGTCCTTGGTCCAGTCCACCGAGTAGCCGGTGTCGGCCAGTGCCGCACACAAGCCGTCGCCCAGCAGCA
>CAYWTP010000438.1:0-2557 GCA_964461215.1 uncultured Ectothiorhodospiraceae bacterium
CAATCCGCAGGCGGCCCGTCCGGTACCGTGGGTAGCCGACGTTCAGCTTGCGTCGGCAAAGGCTTGTCGATCTACGAGGGTGTAGGGAGATCTCCGCTCGCCGGGGTATCGCGAGCAAACCCAGTGTTCCACGTGTCCCCCGTGGTGAATCATTGTTCGCCTTGCCTTGGCGCCGTGGCGGCTTAGTCGAGAGTGGCCGGACGAGCCCGGGTCGCCGGTTCGCGAGCTGGCGCTCGCTCCTGCCCTGCGCAAGCAAGCAAAGTAACCTGCGCGGCGCAAGGAATCGACATCGACTGGCTCGAACTGCGTTCTCTTTCACCACAGACGACTGCACGGATGCAGGAGGTAGAGCGCCGCCGGGAGCGTGCGCCGAGAGCACAGAGAACACAGAGCGTCAGAGCTTGAACCGCTCCCCTGTAGCTCATGTGCCAACCACTGCTAATCGGTTGACTCGATTAAGCCCGGTCCGAGAACACGATGGACCTCGATGGCGCAGACTAAGTGTACTCAGGAATCCAGGCTCTTCCTCTGCGCGCTTGGTGCCTTTGGTGCGATATGCGTTGCGTGACCCGGGCTTACGATCGCCCCGGCCCGGTGCCGCCGCGGCGCTCCAGGTACAATGTCAGGAAGCCGGGATGGGCCTCTTGCAGCTCCCGCCGCAGGCCCACTTGCTCCCGATGTTCGGCATCAGGTGCCAGGCTCAACAGGTCTTGCAGCACGCGGAAGCCGCGCGCGGCGGCTGAGGCCGGTCCAGCCTCTTCCTGCGGCAGGGCACGGGCCAGGCCGGGCTCGGTGAGCAGCAGCCAGGCGGGGAACCAGGCCGGGTCCGGCTCCACCTGCTCTTGATTGTGGTAGCTCTCCCACGCGGCCCGTACGCCGGTGTCGGGAAGATCCGGATCCCCGAGCAGGGTCGCGGCATTGTCCGGGAACCTCCGGCATAGATCGCACCATAGCCCGATGGCCTCCAGCCGCCGGTCCAGCCGCCGGGTGGCTTCGGCGAGCCGGCCCAGCAGTGCCGGGTGTTCCAGGGCCTTCGCAGTACTGAGCACACTGTCGTGCACCGCCTGCCAGTCCAGGCATTGGGCGTAGGCCCAGCTCGGGTGCAGGTGATCCTGTGTGGGATCGAAGGGGTGGCCTTCGAGGGCTTGGCCCAGGCGGCGCCAGAACGGGGCCAGATAATCCCTGGCCCGGTGCCCCAGCAGCTTCCTGGCCAGGGGTGCCAGGTGGCTGTCCAGGAATGCCAGCTCGGCCGCCGGATCTTGCGGGCCGGGCGCTTCCAGATGCCCCAGGGCGTCGCAGAGCTGCTCCGCCGCCGGGCGCAAGCGGTGCTCGGGCTGGCGGCTGAGCAGGGCTTGCAGGTGCTGTTCCGCCAGCACCCGATTGCGGGCCGCCAGGGCGCCGCCGAGATCCTTGACGATGGCTTCGGCGCCGCCGTCCAGGAACAGGTCCATCTGGGGCGCGGACGCCCGTGCTCTGCGGTAATGGGTGCGCAGCAGCTCGACGGCGGTGGCTGAGCGCGCCAGGCGCAGCCTCTGCCCGGCGTGGGTGCTCCAGCCGTGGTAAGGCTCCGCGCTGGCGCGCAGACCCAGGCGGGTAGCCCAGGCAGCGGCGGTCCCGAGCTGCTCGACGATACGATCCAGGTTGCCGGACAGGGCGTCTTCCAGATACTCAAGCTCCCCGCTGCGCCAGGCCTCATACTGCTCGTAGGGCAGCCGACCGAGGGCCATGAGCAGCTCGACGGGGGAGTAGGCGCCCTGGTCCAGAATCAGGCGATCGACGGCCGCCTGAATGCGTTTGTCGTCCGCGCTCATGTCACAGGTCCCGGTCCAGCGGCTCGAACAGCACCTCAAGATCGGCGGCCGACAGCGCCGCCACACCCTTGCCGTCCTCGGCGAACAGGGCTTCGGCCAGGCGGCGCTTGTGCTGCTGTAGGGCCACGATCTTCTCCTCCACCGTGCCGGCGGTGATCAGCTTGTAGACGAACACTGGCTTGCTCTGGCCGATGCGGTGGGCGCGGTCCGTGGCCTGGGTCTCCACGGCCGGGTTCCACCAGGGATCGTAATGGATCACGGTGTCCGCCGCAGTGAGGTTGAGGCCGGTGCCGCCGGCCTTGAGGCTGATGAGAAAGATGGGCGCGCCGCCGGCCTGGAAGCGATCCACGGGAGTGGCCCGGTCGCGCGTCTGGCCGGTGAGCTTGACGTAGTCGAGACCGCGCTGCCTCAGCTCGTCCTCGATCAGTCCCAGCATGGTGGCGAACTGGGAGAACAGCAGGATCCGCCGGCCTTCCTCCACCATCTCGGGCAGCAGATCCATCAGCAGACTGAGCTTGGCGGACTCCTTGACCTTGGCCGCGCGCTCCAGCTTCACCAGGCGTGGGTCGCAGCACACCTGGCGCAGCTTCAGCAGGGCGTCCAGGATGATGATGTGGCTGCGGGAGAGGCCCTGGGTGGCGATGGCTTGGCGCACCTTCTCGTGCATGGCCACGCGGATGCTCTCGTACAGGTCCCGCTGGCTCCCTTGCAGCTCCACCTCACGGGCGATCTCGGTCTTGGGCGGC
>CAYWTP010000439.1:0-2545 GCA_964461215.1 uncultured Ectothiorhodospiraceae bacterium
GGATCATGCCGCCGAGGCTGCGGAACTTGTCGGGGCTGCGCAGGAACTCCACCAGCTCGCCCACCTCGTCCTTCGCCTCATCGGCGCCGGCCACGTCGGCCAGCGTCACCTTGACCTCGCCTTCGGCGTGCTGGCGGGCGCGGCTCTTGCCGAAGCCCAGCACGCCACCGCCGCCTCCCGCGCTGCGACGCATGAACCAGATCCATACCCCAATCAGCAATGCCATGGGCAGCAGTGAGATTACGAGCTGCGACAGCAGTCCGGGCTCCTCGGGCGGGCGGGCGCCGATGCGCACGCCCGCATCCAGCAGGTCGCCGACCAGCCCGGGGTCGCCCGGGTCGTAGGTCTGGAAGAGCATGCCGTCGGTGGTGCGCCCGCGAATGGTGCGGTCCTGAATCAGCACTTCCTGGACGCGCCCTTGACGGACATCGGCGAGAAATTGGGAATATTGGACCTCCTGCGTCGCCGGCCGCGACGGACCGAACGTATTGAAGATCGTGGTGAGCAGCAGGCCCAACGCCAGCCAGAAAAGGATGCCTCTGTACTTGGTGTTCACGAACGTTTCCTCCGATTCAGCCGATCCAGGTCGCGGCACGGGCCACCGACCTTGGGTTGTCCAAAGTGTAGGGGCACTGACCCTACGGAAAAAGTCGGACTTTCCTATGACATTAATCGGTAATAGCGAAGTAAGGTTCTCATCCGAAGAGGCGCGCACGGGCGCTGTCGGCGACCGCCAAAACCGCCGGATGCTTGAGGCGGCGTTCGGCCGAGATCACGTAGAAGCGCTCGACGACGGTGTCCGTACGGCCGACGCTCTGCACCTGGTTCTGTTCGCAGAGTTCGGCTTCGATGGCGCTGGGGCCCATAAACAGGCCGGCCCCGGCATGGCCGAAGGCTTTCATCAGCGCGCTGTCTTCGAACTCACCGATAATCTTTGGTTCGAGCCCCTCACGTTCGAACCACTGCTCGAGCGCTCGGCGCAGGGCTGTGCCGGAGGCCGGCAGCAGCAGCGGGGCGCTACTGAGGCTTTGCGGGAATGTTCTTGCATAACGCTTGGCCTCCCGCCGCACGGCGAAGAAGCTGACACCGCATTCACCCAGCAGGTGGTTGAACAGTCGCACGTTGACCGTAGGGCTGACCGGGCTGTCGCTGAGCACCAGGTCCAGCTTGTGCATGGCAAGATCGGCTAGCAGCGATTCGAGCGGTGCTTCGTGGCAGATCATGCGCACCGGCTGCTCCAGCCTCAGGGCCGGCTCCAGGACTCGGTAAGCAATGAGCTTGGGCACGACGTTGGCCACGCCGACGTTGAACGTCAGCGCGCTGCCCGGGAGACGCCCCCGTACCACGTCACGCAGCTCACTGCCAAGGCGGAACATATCGTCTGCGTAGGACAGCACCACCTGCCCGGTCTCAGTCAGGGCCAGGTTTCGGCCGGATCTCTTGAACAGCTTGGCGCCGAGTGCCTCCTCAAGCGTGCGTAGCTGTCCGCTGATGGTCTGGGGCGTCAGAAACAGCTTCTCGGACGCCCGTGCGATAGAGCCCTCCGTGGCCACGACCCAGAAGTAATGCAGATGGTTGTAGTTCAGGTGTCCCACGGTCCGCGCTCCTCAGTTGCCCACGGGCTGCCGCCCGCGACGCCTAGGAGGAGCATATTGCCGCAGGAGGAAACCTGCCAGCCTTCACGGTGGCAGGATAATTATCCGCGCACTGGCCTGAGGCTCCTTACCGGGCCGCATGCGGCGCAGCGTTAGGACTACTTCCGCCGGCAGCATGTCCGGTCCGACTCTCCAGGGTTCGCGCGAGCCAGTGACCGGCCAGTGCGCCCAGCGGAAACACCACCAGCGTGAGCCACGCTGGCGCCCACGTGGTCAGGGGATCCGTTTGAACCGAACCCTCGATAATACGGGGCACCAGCCGCACCAGGACGTCCAGAGCCAGGATGGCTACGCCGGGAACCGCGAGAGCCCAGCCCCTGAGCAGCTCTGAGAAGGATCCGTAGACGACGTAGGGCACTATCGTCCAAAGCAAGGTACCGAAGGCCAGCTTATAGCCTGCCGAGTAGAAGGGGACGATGGACAGAAAGGCGGACAGGATGACGCCTAGCACGACTATCCAGCGGGCCAGGGGCCGTGTTTCGGGATACGCAGTCATGGTCATACCTCCCAGCGTTGCGAAGTTGGAGGGTTAGACCACGCATTTCCCGGGCTGCTCGCTCGGGCCGCCAGCCAGAATTGCCTTGAAGCGCCCCTGGAACAGGTGGCCCACCTTAGACAAGGCCTGACCCCGTGCCCGTGGTGGGTCCGGCCAGCCTCGAAGACCAGTAGATCCTCGTAGGATTGCGTCGGGGGAGCCGGGCGGCTGATTGCTGACGGGGCAGCAGTCCCCGCTTGGGAGCTCCCGTGAGGTGGCGGATCAGTGCGTGCGCTGTCGGCTTGAGTGCCCAGACGGGCTCAGGTACGATGCCTATCGGGCCCACATAGGTTAGTTCTTAAGCCAAGTACGAGGTGTCCATGTGAGGTTTGCAGGACCGTGAGCAGCAGGGATG
>CAYWTP010000440.1:0-2540 GCA_964461215.1 uncultured Ectothiorhodospiraceae bacterium
AGCCGCGCTCACCCGTGTCACGGTGGATCTTCTGGATCCACTCCAGATTCACGATCGGCACCACGCCGATGAGCAGGTCTACGTGCTGGGCCACGTCCACGTCCTCGGTGGTGACGCCACCGTGCAGGCCCTCGTAGAAGAGCAGATCGGTGCCGGCGGCGATGTCTTCCCAGGGCGTGAACTCGCCGGGCTCCTGTCCGTAGGGGGCCGCCTCCTCCTCGCTGTGCAGGTAGTAGCGGCGCCGGCAGGCACCGGTATCGCCATACTGCTTGAAGGTCTTCTCCAGCTCATCGAATACGTTGGATTCCGGCCCGAAGTGGCTGAAGTTGCGGCCCTCCTCTTCGGCCTGCTGGACGGCGTGACGCATCTCGACCCGGTTGTACCGATGGAAGCTGTCTCCCTCGATGATGGCCGGGGTGACGCCTTCCCGGAAGAAGATGTGCTCGAAGGCCCGCTTGACCGTGGTGGTGCCCGCACCGGAGGAGCCTGTCACGGCGACAATGGGGTGTTTCTTGGACATGAACCACTCCTTCAAGTAGCTAATCTGAAACCGTTGCCGCAGGGTCCACACTGCGCGTGTGGGCGCATTCTATCTGAATTCGCCGGGCCAAGTCTTGCGCGAGCCGGGGTGTCTTATCGGCTGAGATGTGCGGCCTAGGCCGATACCCGGTTCCGGCCTTCCCGCTTGGCTCGGTACAGGGCCTCGTCGGCGGCCTGGATGAACGCCTCGGGAGTTTGTTCTCCCGCGCATCGGGCCGCACCCACCGAGATTGTGACCGGTGGCAGCGGGGTGCCCTCCTTGGCGCCGATGGTGGCAATGGCTACGGCCGCACGCAGCCGTTCGGCGACCGTCATGGCATCCTCCAGGCGCGCGTCGGGCAGCAGCACGGCCATCTCCTCGCCGCCGTAACGGGCCACCAGATCGCCGGGCCGGACCTTATCCTGAAGCTCGCGCCCGACGCGCCGCAGAACCCGGTCGCCGGCCCCGTGCCCGAACCGGTCGTTGAAGTCCTTGAAGTGGTCGACGTCGATCATCAGCAGGGACAGGGGAATGCCCTCACGCTCCGAGCGCTCCATCTGGCGGGGTAGCATCTTGTCCAGCCAGCGCCGGTTGAACAGGGCGGTCAGTGGGTCTACCAGTGCCTGCCAGCGATACTCCCGCAACAGCTCCATGTTCTGGTAGATGACCTCGTTGCCATAGCGCAGCCGGTGGGCCAGGGCCGCCAGCAGATTGATGGCGACGGCATGGGAGCGGTCCACCAGGGTCCAGAGAATGTCCTCGTCGATGGCCAGCAGGCGGGTGGGGCTGTCAGTGACCACGTACGCCGAGGCGGGACGCCGGTCGATCATGGACAGCTCGCCGAAAGCCTCGCCGGCCTCCAGGCGTGCGAGCGGGGCCTCGTCGGGAGACTTCAGGTGGACTCGCAGGCGTCCGGACAGGATCAGGTACAGGTGGCTATTCTCCTCACCGCGGTGAATGACGATTTGCTGTGGCAACATTTCGATTACCTCGCAGCTCGCCAGCAGCGGGGCCACCGAGGCCAGATCCACGCCACGCAGGATCTGCACCTGCTCCAGCTCGTCCACGGTAAAGTGTGCCTGCGTCATGTCCGTTTACTCAGCGTTCCGGTCTGTATCTGGCGAAACAATGTTCCAAGTCTATCAAGGGTCTGCCCTCATGGGTTAAAGCCGGCGATGAGAGCCCGCAGGTGGCGCGTGTCGCCCACGCCGCGGCCATAGCGGGCGCCCAGGTAGGCCCGGGTAATACGCAGGATCTGCCCGGCGTGCCGGGGCAGTCGGCGGCTCGCCCGCCGGGCGAAGTCCACGGGTCCCTCGCTGGGGCGCCGGACCATGCCCCGGCGGGCCAGCTTGTGGCAGAACCGGTCGTAGAGCCGACGCGCCCGGTCCGGGCGTCCCCGCAGCCGGTGGCGCAGCCACAGCGCCACCGCCAGCAGCGGCGCGGCGGTGAGGGCCAGCAGCCAGGTGCTAATCTGGCGCCAGTTGCGGGGGTTCAGACCCATGTGGGACAACAGCTCTTTCTGGCGGCTGGGGCCGTAGCCTAGCACCCATTGATTCCACCAGTTATTCATGGCCTCCCAGCCGAAGCGAAGCCGGTGCAGCAGATTATACAGGGCAGTGGTGTTCTCGATGCTCAGGCCGATGAGCGGAGTCACCCGGCGCGGCAGCGCCGTGTCCGCGCCCTGCTCGATGCGCGAGGGCGAGACTGCAGCGGTGGGATCCACGCGCACCCAGCCGGCCTTGCCCTCCCACACCTCGACCCAGGCATGGGCATCGCGCTGGCGCACCACCAGATAGCCATCCACCGGATTGATCTCTCCGCCCTGGTAGCCGGTGACGATCCGCGCCGGCACGCCGGCGGCCCGCATCAGCACCGTGAGCGCCGCGGCGTAGTGCTCGCAGAAGCCGCGGCGGGTGTCGAACAAGAACTGGTCCACTGAGTCTCCAGGCGTGAGCGGCGGCTCCAGGGTGTAGACGAAGGGCTGGTCGTGGAAGTAGCTCAGGGCCCGCTGCACCAGCTC
>CAYWTP010000441.1:0-2536 GCA_964461215.1 uncultured Ectothiorhodospiraceae bacterium
CATACGACTGCAATGCTCCTTTTCATAGTCTCACCCCTTGTTGAACATAACAGTCTAAGTATCTGGACGATGGCCGTGTTTAAACACGGAACATTGCCGTCTATCCCCGGGCATCGTCGTCTCCGAGGGCGGTCAACCAAACCGTCCGGGTACGGGGCTCTCTTTTCAAGATCATCGACATATATGCTTTGACGTCACCGTCAGATGGCCGCGATGGCTTCTGGTGTCCTGGTGAAATCCGGCCAGTGTCCATACGATCCTTGACGTTCTCCATAAGTTTTCTATACTGTACACCAATTCCGGAACAGGGAGGTACCCATGGCTCAGCATAGACGAACTTCACCGTTCCTCGACGAGGTGCGCCGGGTTGCACGTCTGCGGCATTACAGCCTGCGCACGGAGCAGACGTACGTGCTGTGGATACGCTGGTTCATTATGTTTCATCGCAAGCGCCATCCACAGGAGATGGGAGAGGCGGAGGTGGCGGCTTTTCTCAGCTACCTGGCCACCGATCGCAACGTCGCTCCGGCGACCCAGAACCAGGCGCTGAATGCGCTGGTCTTCCTTTATAGGCACGTCCTGCAACGACCACTCGGGGAGATTCCGGGCGTCGTCCGCGCTACAAAGCGTCCTACCCTGCCAGTTGTACTTACGCGAGACGAGGTGGCCCGTGTGTTGTCCTCTCTCTCGGGCGTGAGCTGGCTGGTGGCTTGTTTGCAGTACGGATCCGGGCTCAGGCTCATGGAGAGTGTGCGTCTGCGCGTCAAGGATCTTGACTTCGCCCATCGTGCCATCTTTGTCCGTCACGGCAAGGGCGGCAAGGATCGGATCGTCACGCTGCCCGACGAGCTGGTCGTCCCCTTGCAGCGTCACCTTGAAAATCGCAAGACGATGTTCGAGCAGGACTCGCGCGCGGGCTTCGGGACGGTCGAGCTGCCGTATGCCTTGGCGCGCAAATATCCAAACGCCGAGAGCGAATGGGCGTGGCAGTACGTCTTCCCCAGCAGCCGCGTCAGCGAGGATCCCCGTTCAGGAGCGCGCCGGCGCCACCATCTGGACGAGAGCGCCGTGCAGAAGGCGGTGAAGGCGGCGGTGCGCAGGGCTGGAATCGCGAAGCCGGCGACTTGCCACACGTTGCGCCACTCCTTTGCGACCCACCTGCTTGAGCGCGGCATGGATATCCGCACGGTGCAGGAGCAGCTCGGGCACGTCGATGTGCGCACCACTCAAATCTATACGCACGTCATCCAGCGTGGCGGACTGGCCGTACGCAGCCCCCTGTCCGGGCTCCTGCCCGCTCCCGACGGTCCGGCCGAGCCGGCACCGGGACAGCCGTGGGGCGGCCACCGGCCGGGAAGCGGCGTGAGGGAGGAACGGGGATCGTGGATGGTGCGGGCGGCCTGAGGGAAGCCCGGGGTTTGGGCACGCTACCGCAACCGACACAGCTCGTTCGAGCGCGGACCGCACTGGCCACCCGGCGGGCTCGATCCATGTCGGTGCCTCCTGGCCGTGACAACATGACGGACTATGGCAGAGGGTCCGGGAGTGAGTCAACGCGGCGCTGACCGAAAGAACTCGGGATCCATGATGTCGATGAAACGCTGGGCCTGGGGGGAAAGGAACTTGCCCCGGCGCAGGACGATGCCGTAGCTGCGGCGGGGAAAGTACCGGCCCAGCGGAATGCGGGCCAGGCGCTCGCTGCCGGTCAGGCACAGATCGGTGACGATGGAGACACCGAGCCCCATCTCCACGTACTTCTTGATCACCTCCCAGCCGCCGGCCTCCAGCGCCACCCGGTAGGGCACGCTGTGCTGGCCGAACACCAGGTCCACGATGCGCCACGTGCTCAGGTGCCGGGGCGGCAGAATCAGGCCATAGGGGCTGATGTCTTTCAGGGTCACCTTGTCGCACCCGGCCAGAGGATGCCCCAGGGGCGTGATCAGGACGGGGTCGTAGCGGAAGACGGGCCGGTAGGTGATGTCCGCCGGGACCTCCAGCATGGAACCCACGGCGAAGTCTGCCTCGTCGGCCCGCAGCATGGCCAGGCCGTCACGGCCCGTGACGTTGTGCAGGCGCAGCGCGACCCCCGGGTGCTCCCGGGCGAAGCGGGCCATCGGCTCGGGCAGCAGATAGAGGATGGTGGTCTCCCCCGCCGCAATGTTCAGCTCCCCAGATTCCAGCCTGCCGCCCGTGGCGGCGAAGCTTTCGTGCAGCGTGTCGATGCCCTTGACCAGGGGCTGGGCCAGCTCGTAGAGGCTCTCACCCTCGGGCGTCAGCTTGATCCGGGGGCCGCGGCGCTCGAACAGAGTCGTCCCCAGCTCGCGCTCCAGGGCCTGGATCTGCAGCGATACGCTGGGCTGGCTAAGCAGCAGCCGCTCGGCCGCTTTGGAAATGCTGCCTGCTTTGGCGGCGTAGCAAAAGCCCCGCAACTGCTGCAGGCGGTTTTGCTTGTAGTACTGGGGGCTGGTGGCGGTGGCCATCGGGGTGCGACTCCGGATGCATTTCGGGCGGACGGCAATTCTATAGCGCCCACCAA
>CAYWTP010000442.1:0-2509 GCA_964461215.1 uncultured Ectothiorhodospiraceae bacterium
TCTCGCCCCGGCCCATGATCACGTCCTGCTCGGTCAGGTCGGTGGTCATGCCGATGCGGTACAGGTCCGGGCCACTGGAGCGCGTGCCGCGGTTGTCCCACGAGCTTCCCGCGCAGGCGATGGGCCCGTGGACGATATGGGCCACGTCGGCGATGGGCAGCAGGGCGATCTGGGCTCCGTCGAAGGCGCAGCCCCCCGCCGAGGCGCCGGGCCTGGGCCGCGCGCAGCCGGACTTGGACTTCTTGTTGTGGGCGCAGGCCGGCTCGTCCAGCAGCGCCGCAACGTCTTTGGGCTTCATGGTTGCCCCAGGGTTCGAGTTGCCGTTGCGGCAGACTGGAGCAAGTCGTGTGCCAAGCACAGTCTTCGGAAAAACAGCGGGTTAGCGTCACCTGGCTTGTAGCAAACCCGACAATAGGCGGCACGCTAAGGGGCAATGCGACAAGTCGGCGGAAAGCCGGAAGATTTCACCACGGGGGGACACGGAGATGTCAGGGGTTAGGGGAGGCAGGATATTGCTCGGACACTATTGAATATGCGAAGGCCGCGCGTGAGGGACGTAAAGCGATTTTAAGAGTCTCAAGGCGTTCCGGCAGGAAGCTTGAAGTCGCGGCAAGACGCACTTCCCAAGGTAATTGCGGTGCTGGCAGATCAGTCGATCCAAAAACTTCAGGAGTTGACGGAAGACTTGCGCGCAACTGGACGAGGTGATTTTGGAATAATCAGCGACCAGATTCTCGGCCGTGGCAGTCGCGCCAACAACCGCTAGAGTTCACACATTGCTGAGGCCATGATGGGCTAGTTCTATGGTGAGCGCTCAACATCGCCATCTGAGTAGCGGGTGACACATGCATGATCCCTCGCGCAGCCTCCTCCGCGCTGCACCGCCTGGCCCAGGGCTTCGCTCTTGTGGCCATAACCGGGCCGCGCTAGTCGGGCAAGACGACCGCAACTACCGTGGGCAGTGACTGGATCGCGCCCCTGCGCAAGCTGTCGGCCCTGTTCGGTGACGAGGCTTGGCCACCGTGGCTGGTGTTCGGCGGCGAGGGCGATTATCAACGCGAGGGTTGCCGCGTGATAGGTTGGTCACGCCTGGGCGATGGCGTGTATGCCTGACGCGACCGCGGCTTTCTGGCCAGCCAGCCCCAACGAGCGGTGGTGCGCCGGTAGGGATGCCCTTAGTCGCGATGCCATGATGCCGCGCGTATTTCTCGTGAGGCCTCGAGCATTGCTGCGCGCTGTTTGGGCTTCCAGCGATGATCCCAACCCCGCTTATGCGGCTTGCACAGAGCACAGCTACGGGACTTGTTCTTATACTGCTTTCGCATTCTCGTGGGTCTCCCAGCGCTCGCTGTTCGGCACCGAAGGCTCGGCAACGGCCCGTCTAATCTCCTGAGCCTGGAGCCTCCGACGCGTACGGCTGCTCTGACGCTTGGCGTCCGCCTTACGGCCCCAGAAGCCATGACCGTGCTTGGGACCACCATGCTCTGTCTTCTTTACCTCGAAGCCCATGATGTTCGCCCGTCTGGGAAGCTTTACGCCCATGAAGCGGGGCAGCGGCGCTGGGGGTCCGAGTGACTCCCCGGCGAGATTCTAGATTCTAGCCCGGATGACACGTAGCGCAACCCGGCTCGAGGGCGAGCCATACTGCCAGGTTTCGCACGGCTGCATCCGGACTGCGCGGACCACCTTCCTGCGGTGCTACACGGACATCCGGGGTACCGCCAGGGCAGGAATTACCGGCCACATCTTCGCCTCTCTCCACACCCCCCATCCTGTCCAAAGCCCACGGCCCCCGTACGGAGTTCTCGCCGCCCCGGCCCACCCCGCCACTCCCGCCACCCTACCCCACCAGCGCGACGCTCTTGATCTGGGCGTAGATGAACATGCCTTCGCGGATCCCCAGGGCGACGCCGGAGCGGCGGGTGATGCGGGCGAGCAGCGTCTGATCGTCCTCCAGGCGCAGGCGCACCAGGAGCTGGGCACGGTCGCACTCGCGGGTGTCGGCGACCACGGCGGGCAGGATGTTGAGGATACTGGAATCGTGGTGGGCACCGCGGGCCAGACTTACGTCCCGAGCGTGGATCTGAACCCGCTGATGGTGCCCCGCGGCCACATCTTCGCGCGGCACTGCCAGACGTCCGGCCGGGGTGTCGATCCAGGTCAGGTGATAGGTCTCGTCGTGGCCTGCGACGACGCCTTTGATGACCGCGGTGGCGTCGTCGAAGCCTGACAGGGGCAGGTCCAGGCGGGTGAGCAGGTCCACCGCCGTGCCGGTGGCACGGACCCGCCCGCACTCCAGCAGGACCATCTGATCGGCCAGGCGCGCCACCTCGTCGGGATCGTGGGAGACGTACAGAGCGGGGATGGACAGCTCGCCGTGCAGGCGTTCAAGGTAAGGAAAGATCGCCTGTTTGGAGCCATGGTCCAGGGCCGACAGAGGCTCGTCCATGAGCAGCGAATGCAAACAGCAGCATCCCCCCGGACAGCCAGTGGGCCTGGGTCCATTCGA
>CAYWTP010000443.1:0-2503 GCA_964461215.1 uncultured Ectothiorhodospiraceae bacterium
CTCCACCACCAGGCGCCGCCAGCCGGCGTTCTCCTTGTTCAGATCTACCGCCGCCAGGGAGCGGGCCACGGGACCGTACTCGCCGGGTGCGATAGACATGTAAAACACGATGTTGTCGCGAAACTGGGGCTGGTCCTGGAGGGTATCTGCCAGCCGGCGGTAGGACTCCGCCTCGTTCAGGTTGCCCTGGAAGAAATGCAGCCGCCCGCGGAAGCGCTGAAACAGATCGGCGTCCATGCCGCCTCGGATGCGCGAGGGCAGCCCTGCCGCCACCTCGTCACGCCAGCGCTCGTCGTTCCAGTCACGGCGCCCGAAACCGACGATGGTCATGCCGTCAGGAAGCTTGCCGGCCGCCTCCAGGTGATACAAGGCCGGCAGCAGCTTGTTTTGGGCCAGGTTGCCGGTGGACCCGAAGATCACGAATGTGCATGGTTCGAGCATGGTCGCTCCGACGGCGTTCAACAGGCAGGTACTCGGGGAATTGCCTTGGCTCAGATCAAGCGGGCGGCCGCGGCCTGGTCCAGATACCACTCCAGCCTTCCGTCGCCGGGCTGAACAGCCTGGGCGGGCAAGGGACGCTCATCCGCCCCCGCGGGCTCACGCAGCACCCGCTGCACGATCTCCGCCTTCTCGGCTCCGGCCACCATGAACAGGACGTGCCACGCACCGTTGATGACGGGCAGGGTGATGCTCATGCGCCACGCGCCCAGGCGCGGAACGTACACCGCCGCCACCGGACGCGGATCACGCAGGATGCAGGTGTTGGGGAACAAGGAGGCGGTGTGGCCGTCGTTGCCAAGGCCCAGTAGCACCAGGTCAAGGCGGGGGATGCTCTGACCGGATAGTGGTAGCCCCTCTGTGAGCAGCCGGCCGTAGGCCGCAGCATTGCGGCGCAGCCCGGCGAGCTCCGCGTGCATCCGGTGGACCTGAGCCGCCGTTACCGGAACGTGCTCGAGCAGGCTCTCGCGGGCCATGCGGTAGTTGCTGTCCGGGTGCTCGGGAGGCACCGCCCGCTCGTCGCCGAAGTAGACGTGCACGGCGGGCCACTGCACCTGGGAAGCGAAAGGTGCGGCGGCCAGTGCCTGGTACAAACGCCGCGGCGTGGAGCCGCCGGACAGGGCGACGTGAAACGCTCCACGCACTGCGATCGCCTCCCGCGCCAGTACGGTGAAGCGGGCAGCGGCATCCCGCGCCAGGGCGTTCGGATCGGGCGAGACATGGATCTGGGGCTCGGTCATTGGATGGAATTATCCCACATCCCGGCGACCGCCACGACCGTCCCGAGCCGCGTAGCCCTCAATCAGGCCTCGGGGCTCGAGCCCGAAAAAGGCTAAGGCCTCTCCGTGCCGCAGCGCCAGCACTGCGTAAACTGGCCCTCGATGGGCTCTCCGCAGTCCGGGCAGGTCCACGGCTCACCGTTGCGCGCCTCGCCCGAAAGTTCAACCCGCAGCAGGCGGCGGGCTTGGAGGCTATCCTCATCGGCTACCCAAAGCTCCGGCCAGCATTCGGTGGGTGGGATCTCGCCCGCGGCGCCCAGGAGGTAGGTGTTCTTGATCATGCAGGCGATGCCATGCTCCTCGAGAATGCTGCCGAGGTACCCCACCAGCATGCTGTCGTGGGAGCTGTAGATCCTCTTCACCGCTTGAGATTGCGCCGCAGCAGGCCTTCCGGCTTACGCTTGCGGAGCCGGCGTGCCTCCCGGGAGCGCTGCTCGGCCATCTCCATCAGCCGCTGCTGGCTGCTCTTGGCGTTCGCATCCGGTGGCTGGCGCTGGACATAGGAACCGTCCGGCTGCATGTCCCAGGCACCGCGCTGGTCGTTGAGCTGGGTGTCCAGGATTGCCCGCAGCTCGGCCCGGTGGGCAGGGTCCTCAACCGGCGCGACCACCTCCACCCGGTGCTCCAGGTTACGCTTCATTGCGTCGGCCGAACCTATGTAGTACTCCTCGTCGCCACCGTTGCGGAAGTAATAGACCCGGGTGTGCTCCAGGAACCGGCCTACGATCCCCACCACCCGTACACTCTCCGATAGTCCAGGCAGTCCCGGGCGGATCCGGCAGGTGTCGCGCACGAGCAGATTCACGCGTACGCCCGCCTGGCTCGCCTTGTACAGGGCCCGGGTGATGTCCGCGTCCTCCAGGGCGTTCATCTTGAGCTGGATGAGCCCGGGGTCGTCCTTGGAATGTAACCCGATCTCACGCTCGATCTTGGCCAGCAGGGACTTCTTCAGCAGCTTGGGCGCGGGCAGGATCTTGCGGTAGTTGCGCTTGGGCGTGTACCCGGTGGTGAGGTAGTTGAACAGCTCCGTGACATCCTGGCCGATGATGTCGTCGCTGGTGAGCAGCCCCAGATCGCAATACAGCCGGGCCGTGTCGGCGTGGTAGTTGCCGGTGCCGATGTGGACGTAGCGACGCAGCCCACTATAGTCCCGGCGCACCACGAGGGTCACCTTGCAGTGGGTCTTCAGGCCCACCACGCCATAGGTCACGTGGATGCCGGCCTCT
>CAYWTP010000444.1:0-2502 GCA_964461215.1 uncultured Ectothiorhodospiraceae bacterium
GAAGGTGGGCTCGGGTGCCAGCACCACGGCCCGAGGCCGCCCCAGGGCCAGCAGGATGAGCTGGATCAACTCGTCCGAGCCGTTGCCCAGCAGGATCTCGCAGCCATCGGGAACGCGCATGACCTCCCGCAGCCGCAGGCGCAAAGGCCCGGCGCGCGGATCGGGATAGCGGTTGACCAGAACCCCCCGCAGCCGGGCCAGCCACTGCTCGGCCAGCTCGCCGGGCCAGGGATACGGGTTCTCCATGGCATCGAGCTTCACCATGTCGCCGGGATCGGGCACGTGGTAGGCCGCCAGGGCGCGCACCTCGGGGCGTACCAGCTCAGCCACCAGCTTCTCAACAGCTTCGTCGGTCACAAATTATTCCGCCGTGGTACGTGGACAATGGCGTCGTCCGGCATCCATCTTCACTCATCCGGCGGCGACTTCAGGCGATACTCCGCCGAGCGGGCGTGGGCGGTCAGGCCTTCTCCACGGGCCAGGATGGAGGCAATCTCGCCCAGGCCGTTGGCGCCGTCGGGCGAACACATGATCAGGCTGGAGCGCTTCTGAAAGTCGTACACGCCAAGCGGCGAGGAGAAGCGGGCCGTGCGCGACGTGGGCAGCACGTGATTCGGGCCCGCACAATAATCCCCCAGGGCTTCCGCGGTGTGCCGCCCCATGAAGATGGCGCCGGCGTTGCGCACTCGGGCCGCCAGCGCCCGGGGATCGGCCACCGACAGCTCCAGGTGCTCCGGAGCAACGAAGTTGGCGACGTCCACCGCCTCCTCCAGATCCCGCACCTGGATGAAGGCAGCCCGGGAGGACAAGGAGGCACGGATGATCTCGGCCCGTTCCATCTCGGGCAGCAGCCGCTCCACGCTAACCTGGACCCGGTCCAGGAATGCGGCGTCGGGGCAGACCAGGATAGGCTGTGCGTCCTCGTCGTGCTCGGCCTGGGAGAACAGATCCATGGCGATCCAGTCCGGATCGGTCCGCCCGTCGCACACCACCAGGATCTCCGAAGGGCCGGCTATCATGTCGATGCCCACCGTACCGAAGACCATGCGCTTGGCCGTGGCCACGTAAATATTGCCCGGACCGACGATCTTGTCCACCGCGGGCACGCTCTGGGTGCCGTAAGCCAGCGCCCCCACCGCCTGGGCACCACCCACGGTGTACACCCGATCCACGCCGGCGATTGCGGCAGCGGCCAGCACTAGCTGGTTGAGCTCGCCTCCCGGCGCCGGCACGACCATGATTACCTCACCCACCCCGGCCACCCTGGCCGGCACCGCGTTCATGATGACCGACGAGGGGTAGGCAGCCTTTCCGCCGGGCACATACAGTCCCACCCGATCCAGGGGCGTGATCTGCTGACCCAGCACGGTTCCGTCCTCTTCCTCGTACTGCCAGGAAGCCTGCCTCTGGTGCTCGTGGTAACGGCGTACCCTGTCGGCCGCCAGCTCCAGAGCCTGCCGTACCCGCCGGTCGACGGCCGCCCGAGCCGTGTCGAGCTGGTCCTTCGACAGCTCCAGCTCCCCGGCCGCGGTGACCCGGCGCCGGTCAAAGCGGTTCGTATACTCCACCAGTGCGGCGTCCCCGCGCAGGCGTACCTGGCCGAGAATGTCCTGAACGGCCTGCACCACCCTGTCATCGGACACCGACTCCCACGCCAGCAGGCGCTCCAGGCGCTGCTTGAAATCCGCCATGCCGGTGTCCAGGCGCGCAATATCGACCATGGCTCAACCCACTATTGATTTTCGAACCAGCACCTGCCAAGGAACCGTTCGTCGCACCACAGGAGCACAAACATCGCTAGGCCCATGACAAGCAATTAACGCGTGCGCGCCGCAGCCCGGTGCCACGCTACGCCCGTCCCCCGCCAGCCACAGCCTCGGCCAGGCCGGCGATGAAGGCCTTGACCATGGTGTGCTTCATCTTCATGGCCGCCTTGTTCACCACCAGCCGGGAGCTGACGTCGGCGATGTGATCCAGGGGTACGAGGCCATTGGCCCTGAGCGTGTTGCCGGTGTCTACCAAGTCCACGATGCGATCGGCGAGCCCCACCAGCGGCGCCAGTTCCATGGAGCCATAGAGCTTGATGATCTCGGCCTGCACCCCTTGCTCGGCATAGAAGGCCCGGGCGGTGTTCACGTACTTGGTAGCCACCCGCAGCCGGCGCGGCACCTCGGCCTGACCGGGCCGTCCGGCCACCATCATCCGGCAACGGGCGATTCCCAGATCCAGGGGCTCGTAAAGGCCGTCTCCACCGTACTCCATCAGCACGTCCTTGCCGGCCACCCCCAGGTCCGCCGCGCCATACTCCACATAGGTGGGCACGTCGGCCGCCCGGATGATCACCAGCTTCACGTCGCTGCGGCTGGTGTCGAGGATCAGCTTGCGGCTGCTGTCCGGATCGTCCACCGGCACAATGCCCACCCGCGCAAGCAGCGGCAGCGCCTCCTTGAAGATGCGGCCTTTGGACAGGGCGATGGTCAGCGAATCCGCGACTTCCATATG
>CAYWTP010000445.1:0-2483 GCA_964461215.1 uncultured Ectothiorhodospiraceae bacterium
GCCCACTTCCATTTCGTTGGCGATGATGTGGGCCAGCGTGGTCTTGCCCAGCCCCGGCGGGCCGAAGATCAGCACGTGGTCCAGGGCCTCCCTCCGTCCTCGCGCGGCCTGGATGAAGATATCGAGCTGCTCGCACACGGGCCGCTGGCCCACAAAGTCGCGCAGCAGCGACGGACGCACGGCCCGATCCACCGCATCATCCTGGCGGTCGGCCGCGGGGGATACCAGGCGCTCGCTGTCAATCATCTGGACTCAGGCTCCGTATTCCTCGCGCCACGCTCATCCGAATCGGTGCTGCGCCTCAATGCCCGGTGACGAAGGACTGCAATGCGGTGCGGATAATGTCCTCGCACGCCATGCCGTCGCGAGCCACCTTGCGCACCCGCTGGCCGGCCTCCTGGGGCTTGTAGCCCAGGGCCACCAGGGCGCTCACGGCTTCGCTCTGGGGATTGCCGGCACTCTCCTCGGCCGGCGCGTTGCCGGGAAGCGCTACACCAGGGCCGCCTTCGGCCGCCGCCAGCCGGTCCCGCATCTCGATGATGAGTCGCTCGGCGGTCTTCTTTCCTACCCCTGGCAGCCGCACCAGGGCGGCCGCGTCGCCCTCCAGTACGCAGCGGGCCAGCTCCTGGGCGGTCATGCCCGAGAGTATGGCCAGGGCGAGCTTGGGACCTACGCCGTTGATGCGGATGAGCTGGCGAAAAAGGTCGCGGTCCTTCTGGCGGGCGAAGCCGTAGAGGAGCTGGGCGTCTTCGCGCACCACCTGATGCGTGTAGAGGGCGAAGGCAGTGCCGACCGCCGGAAGATCGTAGAAGGTGGTCATCGGGGCCTCCACCTCATAGCCCACCCCCTGAACGTCCAGGACCAGGTGCGGGGGGTGCTTGGCCCGGACAATCCCCGACAGCCAGCCGATCACGGCGATGGCTCCCGCGGCTGGCGGCTGGCCAGGGACAGATGCTTGAGCGTGCCCTGGGTGTGGGCATGGCATAAGGCCACGCCCAGGGCATCGGCGGCGTCCGCTTGTGGCGCAGCGGACAGGCCAAGGAGCATTCGGATCATGTGCTGTACCTGCTCCTTGGCGGCATTGCCCTTGCCGGTGACGGCCTGCTTCACCTGCGCGGGGGTGTACTCGAACACCGGCAGAGCGTGCAGGGCGGCACCTACCAGGGCGGCCCCCCGCGCATGTCCCAGCTTCAGCGCCGATGCGGCATTGCGGTGCACGAACACCTGCTCCACGGCGACCTCCTCGGGATGGTGAGTGCTCACCAGCTCGCTGACTCCGTCGAACACCATCTTCACCCGCTCGGCCAGAGTGTCTCCCGCCACGCGAATGCAGCCGCTGGCGATATAGCTCGTGCGTGTGCCCCGGGTCTCGATGATCCCGTAGCCCGTGATGCGCGAGCCCGGGTCGATACCCAGGATCCGGGTCATGTCCCCCGGCCCCGGAAATCCTTCAAATGCGCGGACCGAGTCACGCCAGCTCTTCCATGACCTCGTCCGGGATGTCGGCGTTGGAATAGACCTGCTGGACGTCGTCCAAATCCTCCAGCATGTCCAGCAAGCGCACCATCTTGCCCGCGTCGTCCACTCCCAGCACCGTGTTGGTGGAGGCGCGCATGGTTACCTCGGCTTCCTCGGGGTCCAGCCCGGCCGCGCCCATGGCATCTTTCACGGTGCCGAAATCCTCCGGGGCGGTAATTACCTCGATGGAGTCGTCATTGTTCACCACCACGTCGTGCGCGCCCGCTTCCAGGGCCGCCTCCATGATGCGATCCTCCGAGCTGCCCGGCGGGTAGTAGAGCTGACCCACGTGGGTAAACAGGAAGCCGACCGAGCCGCTGGTGCCCAGATTGCCGCCGCATTTCGAGAAGGCGTGACGCACCTCCGCCACGGTGCGGTTGCGGTTGTCCGTCAAGCAGTCCACCATCACCGCGACCCCCGCCGGCCCGTAGCCCTCGTAGCGGATCTCCTCCAGGGACTGGCCGTCCATATCGCCGCTGCCGCGCTTGATGGCCCGCTCCACCGTGTCCTTGGTCATGTTCGCCGCCAGCGCCTTGTCGACCGCCACCCGCAGCCGGGGGTTGGCGTTCGGATCGCCGCTGCCCAAGCGCGCCGCTACCGTGATCTCCCGGATCAGCTTGGTGAACAGCTTACCCCGCTTGGCGTCCTGCCCCTTCTTCCTATGCTGAATATTCGCCCACTTGCTATGGCCTGCCATACGACCCTACCACCAGTGAATAAAATTCAGCCATTCTAGCATATCGGTGGGAGTAGCGAGGTTGGCGAATGGAAGCCGCGCAGGATGGGCAGGGGATAGGCCGCCCATGCCGGCTTCCAGGCAGGGGACAGGGCAATGGCGAGTCCTGAAGAACCAATGATGGACCATATCGGGCCGGACCGTCGCCGGCGGCTCATTTATTCTACTTTGTCACATTGACCCTCGCCCCGCTTTGAGAGGCGGTCCGGAGGGTCTTTCCGGGACCGTC
>CAYWTP010000446.1:0-2481 GCA_964461215.1 uncultured Ectothiorhodospiraceae bacterium
CCATCCTGCGCGGGATCCAGCGTCACGCAGTTGGCGGCCACGAACTCGCCCATCTCCGTTTGCTTGCCCAGCACACACTCCACCACCACGTCCTCCGGCGCGAGCCCATCCAGATACACCGCCACCTCCAGTGACAGCGCCTGCCCCGCTATGATGGCCTTGGGGGGAGCACTGACCAGCCGCAGGCGGACCCCCGGCCACGCCCCGCCCACGCGCTTGCGCCAACCTGCCAGCTCCTTCGCCCCGGCTGCGCCGTTCTCGCGCAGGCGGGCTCCCTGCGTGCCGGCGGGCCTGTAATAGTCGCGCAGGTAGTCCGTGGCCATGCGGATAGCGTTGAAGTGAGGCAGAATGGTGCTCATGGACGCCTTGGACCTTTCGACCCAGGCCTCGGGCTCGCCCTCGCCGTTACGCTGGTAATACAGCGGAATCACCTGGTCCTCGAGAATGTTCAGCAGCTCGGTGGATTCCTGCTGGTCCCGCACCTCGGGATCCGATTCGGGATGCGGACTGATGGCCCATCCGTTGTCTCCGTTGAACGCTTCCCCCCACCAGCCATCGAGCACGCTCAGGTTGAGCGCCCCATTGATGGCCGCCTTCATACCGGAAGTTCCGCAGGCCTCCTTGGGATACTCCGGCACGTTCAGCCACACGTCGACACCCGGATACAGCTTGCGGGCCATAGACAGGTTGTAGTCTTCCAGCAGGATCACCCTGCCCCGGAACTCGGGACGCATCGCAATCTCGGCGATTTCGCGGATGAGCTGCTGGCCTGGACGGTCGTTGGGATGGGCCTTGCCGGCGAACACGAGCAGCACCGGCCGGTCGGGATCGTTGAGCAGGCGCTCCAGCCGCTTCAGATCCTTGAATAGGAGGGTCGCTCGCTTGTAGGTGGCGAAGCGGCGGGCAAAGCCGATGACCAGGGTGTCCAGATTGCGAGGTGACAGGTAGCGGGTGATCTGATGCACCACGGACTCGGTGCAGCCACCGCGTAGAAACTGCAGCCTGGCACGGTGAGCCGCGTCCTCCAGCATCTCCGCCTTCAGCACCTGGTGCACGCTCAGGTAGACATGGTTCGGTATGCTGCCGATGAATTCCCGCCAGAACTGCTTGTCGGTCAGCTTTGTCCGCCAGCCGCGCCCCATGTACATGTCGAACAGGGAGACCCAGGACATACCCAGGAACGTGTCCACGTCCACGCCGTTGGTGACGTAGCCGACGGAGTTCTCCTCGGGCGGTATCTGCGGCCAGATGTAGGACTCCATCTCCGAGGCGACCCGGCCGTGGATCCGGCTCACGCCGTTGTGGAAGCGTGAGCCCCGCAGGCCCAGGGCCGTCATGTTGAAGCCCTGGGCATTGCGCGGATTGGCCCCCAGGCCCAGAAACCTGCCCTCGTCGATACCCAGCTCGGTCATGAAGCCGCCGAAGTAGGTACGCATCAGGTTGACGTCGAAGATGTCGTGGCCGGCCGGTACCGGCGTGTGGGTGGTGAACACGGTGTTGGCGGCCACCACCTCAAGGGCGCTGTCGAAGTCCATCCCCTCGGCCGTGTACTCACGGCAGCGCTCAAGGATCTGAAATCCGGCGTGGCCCTCGTTGATGTGCCACACGGTAGGCTCCCGGCCGAGGGCACGCAGGGCGCGTACACCTCCGATCCCGAGCACGATCTCCTGCTGGATCCGGGTGGTGGTATCACCCCCGTAGAGCTTATTGGTGATGGCTCGATCCTGCGGGGTGTTTCCAGGCACGTCGCTGTCGAGCAGGTACAGACGAATGTGTCCCGCTCTGGCTTCCCAGACTTTCAACAATAGGTTCCCGTCCGGCAGCGCCACCTGCACATGGAGGTCGTTGCCGGCGGCGTCCAGCGCGGGAACCACCGGCAGGTCCGCCGCATCCACGTGCGGATAGTCGGCCAATTGCTCGCCGGAGCACAGAATCCGCTGGGTGAAGTAGCCTTCGTGATACAGCAAGCCCACGCCCACAAACGGCACCCAGAGATTGCTCATGGCCTTGCAGTAGTCGCCGGCCAGGATCCCCAGGCCACCGGCATAGATCGGCACGCTCTGGTGAAATCCGAATTCAGCCGAGAAGTAGGCCACCAGGTCGTCCTGCGGATCCAGACATTTCTCTACCTGGGTCAGCGGGCGCTCCTCCATGTAGGTGTCGTACGCGGACAGGACCCGGCGGTACTCAGACAGGAAGATCGGATCCCGGGAGGCCGCTTCCAGGCGGGTCTGAGGAATACGGCGAAGAAATACCTTGGGGTTGCTCAGGCAGGAGTCCCAGCAGCCCTCGTCCAGATGGCGGAACAGGCGGCGCACGCCCCGTTCCCAGCTATAGTAGAGGTCGTTGGCCAGCTCCTCCAGGCGCATAAGGCGCTCGGGGAGAATCGGACGCACTTCAACGCTGAAACTGGTACCGGGCATGGATGGCTCCCCCTCTACTCGTTGTTGGTCTTGGTGAAACGCGGTGGCCCCTAGGATA
>CAYWTP010000447.1:0-2463 GCA_964461215.1 uncultured Ectothiorhodospiraceae bacterium
GGGTATTGCCCTCGATAGCCAGCGAGCCGTGAATGGTGCGGACGCGGTTGATGCGCCGCAGCCGCAAGGCTCTCGCCTGGTCGGTAAGCACGGTCAGCCGCCCGACGGCCTCGCTGATCGCGGCGACCCGGTTCAGGATCTCAGGGGTGATGGTGTAGGGCGGTTGGTAGGCGCTCATAGGCTGACCCTTCAATGGGCGTTGTCGTTCATGCTCGGCGCATCCTCGCCCTGAACGATCGGCTTGCCGTCCTTCCAGGTCACGGCGTACTGGCCCAGTCGCCGTTTCTTCTCCAGCGTTTTGCGGACGGCCTGGCGGAGTGTTTCCAGTTGCTTTTGCCCTTCCGGGGATGGGGTGGTTTTTCCTTTGGTGTTCATCGTTTGGTCTCCTTGGACCTTGCGCTTGATCGGTGAGCTGATCCAGCGCCGATTCGATGTGCAGTTGTCGCGTTCGGCAGTCGGACGGCTTATGGCTACGCTGGGGTTTACCCCATAGCGACGGCTTTACCGGGCGAGCCAGGGAAAGCCAGGACACCCACCGCTCTGTTGACTTCCGCTCCTGATGTTCGACACTGGTTCTCTATGGATGCCTGACCCTTCTCATGGAGAACGAGCCCATGCCCCGTGTTCACAGAGAGCTGGTCTCCTTGGCCGCGACCCCCTACTACCATTGCATCAGCCGCTGCGTCCGGCGGGAAAGCCAGGACACCCACCGGAAAATAGATCTGTCCCCTTTTTCTGCCTTTTTCTCTTGAGCGGCTGTGGAAACAGCTGCATGACACCATCACACGCAATCACCGACACCCGACCATGGAGGCACTCATGACTGCCGTGCGCAAGTTCATGCATGTGGTACAACCGTTTCCGGGCAGTGGGCATGCGTTGGCCAAGGTGTAGCACCAAACGGATCAGCTATTTAGGTGCTTCGGTAACGTGGAAATGAAGCCAACCGGTATCCACAAGCCGGTCGCTCCCGGCATAGAAGCATGGAAGAGAGCCGCGACGAAGGTAGTAGGGTAAAGCACCATTTCGACGCGTCCGTTCATTGTCAGGTTATCACCTGACTTCGGTCGAAAGAAATGGAGCTCCCACAATCCATTTACCCGAAATCGGTTGGTAACCAATGCTTCCGTTCCATGCTCGGCTGTCGAGAGGACGTATAGGTCATCCGCTGAGCCCTTCTCACGCAACGCGCCCGCAAATGCCGATACAGTCGAAGCGAACGAGTCACCGCGTCCCCAGAGATCGTAAGGTATCGCGGCCGAGGCCGGAGTCGGCGGTGTCGTCGGCCAAGGTGTAGGTCTGGCTCGTGCCGGTCAGGCCGCTGTAGGTGCGGCGCAGGCTGCCGGCCTCCTTATAGATGCGCAGCGTGTAGGTCACCCCGGCTTCGGGGCCGATGTTGCCGTTGGTCTGGGGCACGAGGCTCGCGGTCTGGCTCAGCCGATCGCGGTGCGCCCAGGAGATCACCAAGTCGCCCTTGGCCACCGCCGGATAGGCGACGTTGTTGAACTTGACGTTGCCCGGCGGGTAGGGTCGGTTTTGGCGCCGGCTCATCGCCAGGGAATCGGTCGGCGCGGATGCCAGCGCCAGCGTGCCTTTGCCCGTCACTGCGGCGAAACCGCACCAGCCAGGCCGTGGGATGTGGCACCGACCTCCATCCAACTGGCACTGGCCAGGGGCCACCGTTGGCTGGCGATGCTGGAATCAGGGGAAGGGAAGTCGTTGCAGGAGATCGCCACACGAGAGGGGATCGACAACAGCTACGTGAGCCGGATGGTCAACCTGACCACGCTGGCACCCGACATCGTGGCCGCCATCCTGGACGACGCGCTGCCGAATCACATCACGCTGTTCGATCTGGCGGTCAATCCACCGGCCCTGTGGGATGAGCAGCGGGAGAGAGTCGGGCTCTGAGGTGGAGACACCACCTCAGCTCAACATGCCCTTGAGATCCTTGAGCATCAGGAACAGATGGTACGGATCAGTCGGGCTGGGCTCGAGTTCCCACGATTCGTACCACTGACGCGCTGCATCGTCCTTGGCATGGACTAGCAGGCAGCGAATGCCAGCGATGTCGGCGGCCTGTGCGGTGCGCAGCAGCGCATCCTTGAGCAAGGCCTGGCCCAGTCCTTTGCGCTGATGCTCCTTGTCCACCGCGAGCCGGGCCAGGATCATGACCGGTACCGGGTGACGCGCCAGCCGCTTCATCACTCTTGACGGCGCGGCGTCCGGATCGATACTGCCGACGGCGAGGCTGTAGAAGCCGACCACTACGTCACCTTGGCAGCAGACGTAGGTCTGCGCGCTGTTGGCCTTCTGATTGACCAGCGCGTAGCGCTGCAGGAACTGGTTCAGCGCGGCCTGGCCGCAATCGAAAGCATCGACCTGATCCGTAGCAAGCAGCTTGCGAACGGTTGCGTAGCCATTGCTCAACCCAGCACCCCAGGTTCACGCAGCAACTTCTTC
>CAYWTP010000448.1:0-2423 GCA_964461215.1 uncultured Ectothiorhodospiraceae bacterium
GAAGACTGACGGTCCCGGACCTCAGACCTCAGTCACGCAAGCTCTGCTACAGGACTCCAGCGCCCGCCCGAGACCCTCGACGAGGTCGTGGGGCCGTTGGTCAACCGCTCAGTGGTGGTCTACGGCCGCTGGAGCAAGCAGCGTGGCGGAAAGCCGAAGTTCCACCTCAAGGAGATAGACCTCGACGAGGATGCGATTGGCTAGGATGACGCCCAGCGGCCGCTGGACGTCGAACTTCCCAAGTTCTTCAAGCCCGGCACCGCTGGCGGCACCACCCTCGGCCGCCGATTCGCTGTCGCCACCCGCTTGCGCTTCTTCCGGCGCACGGCAAGACCCAGACTCGAGTACACCCGGTAGACCCGCTTGTGATTCACCCCGTGCCCTTGCCTGCGGATCAGTCGCCACAGCTGCCGGTAGCCGCTCCGTGGCCATTGCCCGGCGAGCCCCTGCAGCCGCATGCCAAGCCACAAGTTCACCTGGCTTCGCGTCGGGCTGTAGCGCATCGTAAAACGTCGCAGCACCACCAGCTCACACGCCCTCCGCTCGCTCAGCCCGAACCACTCCCGGAAGGGCGTGACTGGTACGTTTCGGTCGGGACTTCAACCCGCTGGGTCCGTCCAAAAGGCATCAGAAACGCTGCTCGTCATCTCGGACTCACGTCATCTCGTCCCCCTTCCCAAGGCTTTCCCTGGCGCACGCCTGGCACGTTCAGTGGACGGTTCGCAGCCAGGCGCTTGGCAAACTTCTCATACTTCGAGTTCGCGAAGACATCTGGGCTCTCCGACACCAAGTCTACAAACGGCTCGCACTTCTTCCAGTGCCTGAACCAGACGAGGTGTTGCCTTGAAATGGCCAACGCTCGCGCCCGCCTCAAGTCGCCACGGATGATCCACTCCGCAACGCTCTCGACAATGAAGCGGCTCGTCCTACCGTAAATGGGAACCACGGGCCAAGCAAAGGCGAGCCACCCACCCAAGAACGGGATGATCTCAAACGGTACGTGGACACCGATGCCCAGCAACCGCGCAGTAACTTCATGAAGACCGATGTTCAAGACAGCTAGGAGCGCAATGGCCGGGAAAGTACCTAACACGCCGCAAACAGCCAAGATGGCAAAACCATGGCGAACGGTAATGGGTGCTGGTTGTGGGAACTCAGCTATTGCCGGCACCTGCCCGGGCGATCCTCGCTGCCACTTGAGCCCTTTCAATGAACCCTCAGTGTGTCCACGAGTAAACGACATCCTGTCCTCTTTCGATGTAGGGGGTAATGCCGACTGCATTCGTGGCGCGCATCAAGTTGTCTCCAATCCATCGATTCGCCCCGTCAGAAATGACATGGCGTCGTGCGAGGCTACCTGCAGTAACACCCACGCCAAATGCGCCACCAGTCAGCACAATGATCGGTCCCGCTGTCAGTCCTGTTCCGGCTATCCCGGCACTCACCACGGAGTCGTAGCCGAGCGCTGCGAGTGCGGCCTGAACCTGAGTTTCACCGACGACGGCCAAGCGTGCGGCACTGGCAATCCGCAGCCCTGATATGGCTCTAATGGCGATGTTCACCGCTGCATAGGTATCGAGGAGATCGGGGTGGATGTCGACGCCCATACGCCTGAGCAAGCCGTAGGATATTGGAGGTTCGCGTCTGGTAGCATCCATGTACTTCCCCTGGTCCGCATTCAGATCGTCCCCGAGCCGTAGCATAAGCGCCCAGAGCGGGTCAGGGCCCAAAGGGGACGCGGTAACGTCGATGACATAGTTCCCGTCGTCGTCCCGCGTCGGTATCGGTTCGTCGTCCAATCCCCATGGATCGACGTAGTTCGCCGGGTTGTTCCGCACGTACTGGTAGCCGTTGAGGGTCTGCGGGGACAGGCTCGACCCTCCCACCGGATCAACGCTCAGGAAGCGGCCCAAGTAGGGGTTGTAGGACCGCGCGTGCATGTAGTCCAGGTGTCCGTTTCGCTCCTGGCCCGCGAACTGCATCGAAGTCAGGCCGGGGTCGGAGCCCGCGGCGAGCTCACCGAACGGGAGGTAGCCGCAGGTCCCCTCGACGCCCCAACAACGGTTCGTGATCAGCTTCAGGCTGCCCACCCGGTCGAGATGGTAGTGCAGAGTTCCCTCTGCCGTACTCTGGCTGGCGAGGAGGCGCCCGTCGGCCCAGACGTAGTCCCGGGTCCAGGTGTAGGTTCCGCTGGGCTCGTGCATCTCGCGCACGACGTTGCCTCCGAGCCCACGGAAGGTGTAGAAGAGCCCCCCATTTACAAGGTCCTCCGGGGGTGGGCCGGGATCCACCCAGGTGCAGATCCGCTCCCCCGTAGCCGTATAGAAGAAGCGTCGGCGCGCCTGGTTGGTGGCATCGATTCCCTTGAGCTCGCCTGTTGGATAGTAGGAGTAGGTGTACGTCGTACCGCCGTTTCCCCAGCT
>CAYWTP010000449.1:0-2409 GCA_964461215.1 uncultured Ectothiorhodospiraceae bacterium
TGGAATGCCCGCTCGCAACTCCTGTCCCGTTGCTCTCCCACCGGCCCTTCGGTCCCGGTTCGCCCCTGTAGGCTCGATCGCCGGCTTCCTGCCGCCGGCGCTCCTTGCGGCTCGCGCCTGCCGGGCCACGATATTGGGGCTGGGGCGTGAGGCAATCCTTTCTGCCCCGTACGGTGATCGTCCTGAGCCTGGTGTCGCTCCTGAACGACGCCGCCAGCGAGATGATTGCCCCCATCCTGCCGGTGTTCCTGACCAGCGTCCTGGGGGCCGGGCCGGCGCTGCTGGGCTTGATGGAGGGCCTGGCCGAAGCCGCCGCCAGCCTGCTCAAGCTCGCCTCCGGCTACCTCGCCGACCGGGGCTGGCCGCCCAAGGGACTGGTCGCGGGCGGCTACGGCCTGTCCAACGCGGTGCGGCCGCTCATGGGACTGGCGGCCGGGTGGGGCTGGGTAATCCTGCTTCGGTTTCTGGATCGGGTGGGCAAGGGTCTGCGCACGGCACCCCGGGATGCACTGATCGCGGCCGCCGTGGAGGAGCGGATCCGGGGCCGCGCCTTCGGCTTTCACCGCTCCATGGACCATGCCGGCGCCGTGGTGGGACCGCTCCTGGCCTTCGCCCTGTTGCAGAGCCAGGTGGATCTGCGCCACGTGTTCGAGATCTCCGTGGTGCCCGGCCTCCTGCTCATGGGCCTGCTGGGCTGGGGACTGCCGCCCCGGCCACGGGTGCGCCCGGCCGCGCCGGTACGGTTGCGCTGGAGCGCCCTGGATTCCCGGGTACGGGCTCTGGTGCTGGCCGCCGCGGCGCTGGCCCTGGCGGCGGCACCTGAAGCCTTCCTGGTGCTGTGGGCCACGCAGCGTGGCGTGCCCCTGGCCTGGGTTCCGCTGATCTGGGCCGCGGCCCATGTGGCCCGCGTGCTGGTGGCGCCTATCGGTGGCGAGCTTTCCGACAAGGTGGGCCGCCTGCCCATCGTGGTTACCGGCTGGAGCCTGCGCGTGGCAGGCCTCGCGGCCCTGGCGCTGGCACCGATCGGTAGCGCGTTCACCTGGGGCCTGTTCCTCGCGTATGCCGCCACCACCGCCTTCAGCGAAGGCCCCGAGCGCGCCCTCATCGGCGACTTCGCCCCTGCGACCCAGAAAGGCACCGCCTTCGGCCTCTATCACATGCTCAGCGGCTTGCTCGCCCTGCCCGGCGGCCTGCTCTTTGGCGCGCTATGGCAGTGGCGGGGAATGCAGTGGGCGTTCCTCACTTCGGCTGTGCTGACGAGCGTGGCCGCGGGAGTGCTGGTGGCGAGGGTAATGGTGAGGTCTGAGGCCTGAGGTGAGGGTGGACTGCGGCCGCCGGTCGGAGCCTCTCCGGAGGGCTTGACGGCAATGGCGCTGCCTGGCGTTTCCCATGCTCCCTGCTTTCCCTGGCCTGAACACCCACACTGATTCCCTCGTACCGGTCCATGGCCACCACGCTACGCCGACGTTCGGCAACACTGGGCGGCCCCCAGTGTAAACAGGCCTCATACGTAGGATCTTTAGGCCGTGCCGTCCATGTGAGGCCCGCAGGACACGCCGTGAACACGTCCGTGTGGGCTCGGTCGCAGCATCCCTGCTGCTCACGGTCCTGCAATCCTCACATGGACACCGCGTACTTGGCTTAAGAACTAGCCTATGAAACAGGCGTAGGCCTAAGCCTCGCCCATGCCCAGCTCCTTGAGCTTTCGCGTCAGGGTGTTCCGGCCCCAGCCCAGAAGCTTGGCGGCCTCCTGCCGGCGCCCGCCGGTGTGGGCGAGCGCGGCATCAATCATGGTGCGCTCGAAGCTGGGCACCGCGTCCACCAGCAGGCCCCTGTCGCCGCGCGCCAGGCGCCGGTCGGCCCAGCGCCGTAGCTCTACCTCCCAGCTCGCTCCACCGCGCTCCTTCTCCGGCTCGCTGCGCAGCTCCGCGGGCAGATCATGGCGGTGGATCTCGTTGCCCGAGGCCATGACCATCAGCCAGCGGCAGGTGTTCTCCAGCTGGCGCACGTTACCCGGCCAGTCCAGGCTGGACAGATAGGCCTCGGTCTCCGGCAGCAGCACCTTGGACTCCACGTTGAGCTCCTTGGCGGCCTGCTCCAGGAAGTGGCGGGCCAGCAGCGGGATGTCCTCGCGGCGCTCGCGCAGCGGCGGTGCATGGATGCGGATCACATTCAGCCGATGATACAGATCCTCCCGAAACAGTCCCTGGCTTACCCGCTGGGCCAGATCCTGATGGGTGGCGGCTATGACACGCACGTCGGCCCGGATGGGGGTATGTCCGCCCACCCGGTAGAATTCACCGTCGGCCAGGACCCGTAGCAGGCGGGTCTGGAGCTCCGCGGGCATGTCGCCGATCTCATCCAGGAACAGCGAGCCACCGTCCGCCTGCTCGAAACGGCCGCGGCGCT
>CAYWTP010000450.1:0-2390 GCA_964461215.1 uncultured Ectothiorhodospiraceae bacterium
AACGCACCGTTCTCCTTGCTGAGCAGCGCCAGCGGAAAACATGCACCGAAAGCGGCCACCAGCAGCCAGCCCGCTCCACTCTGTCCGTGGCGATGCCGAAGCCGGGCACCGGCGTAGCACACAAGACCGGCTAGCATGAACAGGGTGGACAATTCCGCCATCCGCTGCACGGTGTACAGCACCGTGCTGACCTGCAGGGGATGCAGCATCCAGATCCCCGCCACAGTCAGTGCCGGCCACCACCCTTCGCCCGCCGGGCCCGCCCGCACACCCTGGAACAGCCGGCGCGCCAACATGAAGGCCAGGCCGGCGCTGAGCAGGTGGATAAGCAGATTCGTGAGCTTCCAGCTCCACACCGTATCATCTGCAATCACCCCGCTCATCCAGAAGCTTAGCCGCGAAACCGGTCGCCCCAGCACGCCGGTCTCGCTGAACAGGATGTCGCTCCAGCGGGTGTCGTGCAGCCAGGCCGGGTCGAGGAAGCTCGACAGCTCAGGGATATCATCCAGGATCAACGGGCCCTTCAGTCCCGGCCAGTAGACCAGGACACATACCGCCAACAGCAACAGACCGGCACTCGCCCGCCGCCCGGTGCTCAGCCGACTGGACCTTAGGCCGCTCATTCCGGTGCTTTCCAGCGCAGCGAGTACGCGGACGGATCCCGGGTGCGGGTGCTGCTGGCCAGATCCGTAAGCCATTTGTCCAGGCCGACCAGAGAGCGGTCGTACTCATGCAGCCGGTCCAGTCGGGCAGCCTCGTGAAGCTGCTCGCGGGCCTGCCTGACATGGCCCGTCACCGCCAGCGCTTGCAGCAAGTTGATCCGGTAGAGGGGATCTTCCGGTACCAGATCCGCCGCCTGCCGGAACAGACGCACCGTCATCGGGAAATCGCCCAGCACGTCCGCATAGTAGATGCCCTGGCGCGCCACCAATCCCGCACGCGCCGCGCGCTGCACCGAGGGATTGGCATTGGCAGCCGCAAACAGAGCGTCCATCTGGTCGCGCGAGAGCTTGCACAGCCCTTTGGACTGGCACTGCACCAGGGTCCCGAAATCGTTGATCTCGGGGCCGTGGAACGGAGGCCGTGCCAGCCGCCTGGCGAGGCGCTTCAGGGTCGACGGCTCAGGGGTACGATTCGCCCTGTAATCCAGGATCAGCAGGGCAAACAGAGACTTCTGACGGGTCTGGTCGAGTGCCGCCGCCTTCAGAAGCCGTTCCCTGGACAGGGATTCGTACTTCGCATCGCCGGTCCGGTCGAACAAGATGAAGTACACGCGGCCGAGCTCATACTGGGCCCGCGACGAGAGCGGATGATGGCTAGCTTCCGCGGCAGCCATGGACGCCGTGGAGCTCCACTCCTCGGCGCGAATGGCCGTGAGAACGCCATACAGCAAGATCAGCCCGATGGCACCCGCGGACATCAGCCGGCCATAGGTCCTGGACACGGCCGGATGGAGCAGATAGTAGAAGAGCGCGAGCAGGGGCCCGAAGGTAGGAACGTAGTTGCGGTGCTCGTGGATCAGCTCCAGCGGCAGAACCGTGGACTCCATGAGATGCCCGACCAGAAACCACAGTATGCCGACACAGAGCACTGGAGCCCGCTTTCGCCAGCCCAAGGCACACAGCAGCAGGCCCGCCAGCCCCAGTGCGGCGGCCAGGGTTTGAGGGGGAGACAGCGGCCCCGTGGACAGCACCATGTCGTCGTGGAACAGCCCCAGCTGCGCGATATTGGGAAAAAAAGTCATCCACAGGTAGAACCACAGGGCGCGCGTCTCGGTCCACAGCCTCTGGACAAGGGTGAAATCGCGCCCCGCGTAGCCGGCAATCAGCCAGTGCGGATAGGAGAACAGAAAGGCGATCAGAATCAGCGCTGGCAGGCCCACCAGCACGGCATGGAACGCGTACACTCCGTACCGGTCCTCCCTGCGTGGCGCCGCGAAGCCCAGCAGCGTCCACTCGATGGCCAGCATGAACAGCGGCAGCAGCAAGGCATTTTCCTTGGACAGGACCGCGAGCGCGCCCCAGAACAGCGTTCCCGCAACCATCAGGGCGAGTCCGGCCCGGCCCAGCAGCTGACGCCGACGGCCCGCCACATATGCGATGAGAGCAAGGAAAGTAAACAGCGCGGACAAGCTCGTCATGCGCTGTACCACGTACAGCACCGCGCTGAGGTTGATGGGGCTCAGCAGCCACGCCGCTGCCACGGCCAGGGCCAGCCAGTGGCGCCTGGCCGGCGGCCAATCCGGGACCACGCCCCGGTCAGCGGCGGCGCTAAGAAGCAGCCCCACCAGCACGTAGACACAGATGCCGTTGAGGAGGTGAACGGATAGATTGGTCAGCTTGAAATAGAAGGGGTTGAAGCCCGCAAAGTAATGATTGATGGCGAAGCTC
>CAYWTP010000451.1:0-2389 GCA_964461215.1 uncultured Ectothiorhodospiraceae bacterium
TGCTAACGGTCCTGCAAACCTCGCATGGACACCGCGTACTTGGCTTAAGAACTAATCTATGAGCGCCTGATAGCTGACGGCTCGCTGCCGGCCGCTCGCCGCCTAATGCTCCCTCTCCGCACGGTCGCCGTCCTCCAGCGCGTAGCCGCAGGCCTTAATGATGTCCACGGCGCGCTGTCGCCAGCAACCGAAGTACATTTCACTGTCCGCCGACTCGGCCAGCTCGCGTCCACCGAGCTGGGCCCAGGCTCTTGAGCACTCGCAGTAGTCGGCGCAGAACTCCCGGAGCTTGCGCAACAGCTCCGGATCCTGAAGGCGGTGGAAATACTGTTCCTGGAACTTGAGGTCGTCGATCATCTCATCGACGCACGGGTACACGGCGGGATTGTCCAGGATCTCGGCTATCCGGTGGCGACCGGATGCGATCCGGGCGATACGGTCCATTACAAGATCAAAAGATGCCATTGCAATCCTCCTCCAGCCCGCAGGGCCTGGGAGCACCGGGTTCTTCTCCTGAGGCTTCTAAGATAGCTCAAGGACAGCGCGTATGCCAGGGCACCTTCCGCCGCGGCACCGCCAAGGCATGTGCGCAAGCTTCCCGCGGCAGACCTGCGGCGGGCGCCCGGTCGGCTTCGACCAGGCCAGCTACTATGACCCCGCGGCTTCGAGCCAGGAGCATGCGACGCCAGCCATCGCCTTGGCCCGGGCCCCGAGGAGTGCCCCCAGGTGACTCACCCCCGCAAAGAACGCCGCATCCACACCCCATAGCCCGGCCAAGTGGCGGGCGGTATCGGGGGGCACGTCCTTATCGGCGCTGCCGGACATGATCAAGGTGGGTGTCGTCGGTGCGGGCACGACCACTCCGTCGTACAGAGCACTCATTACCGCGCCCGATTCATCCCGCCACGACGCGGTATCCGCAAGGGCCAGGTCCGAGGCATGGTCCGGCAAGCGCGCCAGGGTCTGCGCCACGGTCTGTCTCGCGTTCCAGGGCACTACATCGGGGAACTCGGCCCCCGCGGGGGGCCAACCGGGCGTGCCGGCGGGCGGCACCGGGTTAACCAACACCATGGCGGGCGGTGCATGCCCGCGGGCCGCCGCCAGGACCAGTAGCCCACCCATACTGGCCCCCACGAGAACCATGGGATCGGCGCTGCGGTGTCGCCAGGACACCACCTGAGCCAGGTAGTCTTCCAACCGGGTCCGCCGCAAGCCGGCCTTGGCAGGCTGAAGGCTGGGAGCGGAGGTATGCCATCCGCGGTCTCTGAAGACCGACTCCCAAACCTGCCACTCCCAGCCGCCGCCGCCGGCACCGTGTACGAACAGTGCAGTGCGCGCTCGAGCATTCATGGCGTATGTTCCATCAGAGGCGGTAGAAGATGCTGAAATGTAGCTGCGGTATCGTAGCAGGCGCGCCCGCTATGGTCATTGCTGCCGGAGGGTGGCTCCTGGCCTCGCGGCCGCTCCTATCTGGGATGGGTCGGGACCAGGGCTATCTCGTCGCCGTCCTTGATCGGAGTGGCGGGCTCGGCAAACTGCTTATTGACTGTCAACTGCACCTCGCCTTCGGCCAGATACTTCGCCCAGTCTCCACCGCGCTTGCGCAGCCATGCGAGCAGCGATCCGGCATCGGCGACACTGGAGGGGATTTCCACATCTTCCTCCTCCCGCCCCACACGCGCGGCCAGCTTGGCAAAATAGAGCAGCCTGAGACGTCCGCCTCCCACCTCCACCTTGCGCTGGTAGCCAGCGGCCTCCAGACGCTCCACGTAGCTCTGCCAGTTGGTAGCCTGGCTCGTGCAAAGCTCATAAAGGGTTTGCCAGGAATACACTCCCGTGGAGTGCCCGTCGTTGAAGTACAGGCGGATGGCGTAGTTGCCCACCGGAGCGATGCGCGTGATGCCGACGGTCTCCTTGCCCGTCATGACCTCGCCCCGCTCGGTGGCAATCTTGCTCTCGGCGGAGGGTGAGTAGACCCGCAGGTATTCCGCCGGCAACATGAAGTGCGAGCCGTCGCCGAAGCGCAGCTCCAGCACCCGCGTGCGCTGGTGCAGCTTGATCTCGGTGGGATATGGGCCGTTGTAATCGTGGGTTTGCAGGGCTTCGTCGGTCATCGGTATTGGGCTTGAGGATTAAGGGTTGAGGGTTGAGGCCTAAGAGCGTCGAAAAGGGATTGCCGACCTGCCTCTGACAACTGATGGCCGCCAGCTCACTTCTCATACGTCCCCATCAGCACCGCCTCGGCGAGCACGTGGCCCTTCATGGCCTGCTCCACCTTGGCCTTATTGGTCTGGCCCAGCTCGGGAAACACCACGTCCAGGGCGTAGAGCTTGTGGTAATAGCGGTGCCGTCCGATGGGCGGACAGGGCCCACCGTAGCGGGTGCGGCG
>CAYWTP010000452.1:0-2381 GCA_964461215.1 uncultured Ectothiorhodospiraceae bacterium
AACCGGACCGTAAACTGCGAAGCGCAGCGTAGCAGTTTACGGGTCCGAGTTTAGCGGGTTGTTGAACGAAGCCGCTTCGCGGCAATAATCAATCACTTGACGAGTCCTCGATAATCCTCATGGGGCGGCGCCCATCCCGGGCGCCCTCTTCCATGAGGACTCGTCCATGAATGCCTATCAGCAACGTAGATTCAGCTCACTCTACCAGCAACATCTCAACGCCCTGCGCCGACAGGGCAAATCCGATTCCACGATCGACGTCTATGCCCGTGCCGTGCGGCGTATCGCGGACTTGTTCGACCGCTCGCCGCATGCGCTTTCCTTCGATGAGCTTTCCCGCTATTTCGATTGGCTCATCAGCCAGCGTTCGTGGTCTACCGTCAAGGTCGACCGCAATGGACTCCAGTTCTTCTACCACCATGTCCTCGGCAAGGACTGGCAGTGGCTCGACCTCGTCAAGCCTCCGCAAAAACACACCCTGCCCGCGCTGCTCTCCCGCGCCGAGGTGCTTCGCTTGATCAACGCCTCGCGCGAGCTGCGCTACCAAGTCTTCATCCTCGCCGCCTTCTCCATGGGGTTGCGCCTCGGCGAGGTCCTCAACCTCACCGTCCCCGATATCGATACCGAGCACCACCAGGTCCACATCCGACAGGCCAAGGGCTACAAGGACCGCTTCGTCCCCATGCCGGATTTCACCCTGCACGCGCTGCGCCGCCTCTGGGCCTCCCATCGCAACGCCCGCTGGCTGTTCCCCTGCGGGCAGTCGCCGGCGCAACGTGCTGGCGCCGATCTCCCGATGCATCGCGGTGCGCTCCAAAAGGCCTTCCGCCTCATCGCCAGGGACGCCGGGATCCATAAACCGATCTCACCCCACAGTCTACGCCATGCCTACGGTGCCTGCCTGGTCGAGGCCGGACTGAACCTGCGCGCCATCCAGCAGGCCATGGGGCACGCCTCGCCCGTCACGACCGCGCGCTATACCCAAATCACCGTGCCCGCTCAGCAGCACACCCTGGACCATATCCAGGCCCTCGTCGATGACTTCGTCATTCAGTGGGGGGCCTGACATGCACGTGCAATCCATCCTGCGGGACTATCTCGCGGCCTATACGGCCCGCTACGGCGCCGTCACCACCCCGCAACAGTGGTCAGCTCTGCACGCCATGCTCGGCTGCCGGACCGCGCAGTACGGCACACTCGCGCTGCACTGCCCGCAATGCGGCTGGCAGCAACATCAGCCACTGTCCTGCGGCCACCGCGCCTGTACCCGCTGTCATCAGCACAGCAATGCGCTGTGGTGTGAGCGCCAGTGCCTGAAGCTATTGCCCGTGCCGTACTTCATGCTGACTTTCACCCTCCCCAGCGAAATCCATCCCCTGGCCAGGGCTGAGCAACGAACGCTCTACGCCCTGTTATTCGAGGCGGCCATCGAGACCCTGCGACAATTCGGTCTCAAGGATCGCCGCCTGCAGGCCGAACTCGCCGCCACCGCCGTGCTGCACACTCATACCCGCCGGCTCGACTACCATCCCCACGTGCATCTGGTCGTGCCGGGGGGTGTGCTTCATGCCGCGCGAAGCCAGTGGCGCAAGGTGAAAGGAAAGTATCTGTTCAATCACTTCAACCTCGCCCGGGTCTTCCGGGCGGTGTTCCTGAAAAGGCTGCACCGCACCGGCCTCGACATCCCGGAGAATCCCGCCAAGTGGGTGGCTCACTGCAAGCCGGTTGGAAAAGGCAAGAAGGCCATTGAGTATCTTTCCCGCTACCTGTATCGCGGGGTGCTCTCGGATCGGCAGCTTATCCACGACGACGGCTCCCGGGTGACCTTCCGCTACAAGGATAGTCAGTCCAACAGTACGAAAACACGCACCTTGCCGGGCGAGAAACTCATCCGCCTGCTCCTGCTGCACGTCCTGCCACGCGGCTTCCGCCGCGCGCGCGACTATGGCTTCCTGCATGGCAATGCCAAGCGCCAGCTACGCTTGCTGCAATACCTGTTGCGCATCGTGATCCCACCGGCCCAACCACGTCCGAAAGCCAAAATCATCTGCCCGTGCTGCCAGGCCGTTGCGCGCATCACGGGCTTCATCCGGCCGCATGAGCGCGTACCGCTTCAACCGGGGTAACGAACCCGCACGGTACGCCTGATCTCGGCCCACCTACCGGGAGGATAGCCGTCCTATGACAACATCGATTTCTTAAAGAGCGCCTGCCCGGCGAGGCTTGCGCTCGCCTGGACAATACCCACGCTGACCAAGCTCACCGCGCCGGCCTTCATTCCCTGCCGATTTGTTCCCTTATCCAGTATGCAGCAACCCCACCACGGGCTTGTTCAACAAATGGGTATGTCGCGGCTGCGCACGACATACCCTTATTTATTA
>CAYWTP010000453.1:0-2364 GCA_964461215.1 uncultured Ectothiorhodospiraceae bacterium
CATCCGCATCATGATCTTCATGGTGCTTTCGATCCTCGTCTACAACTTCTACCCCGTCACCGCCATCATGATCATCCTGCTGGCGCTGCTGAACGATCTGCCGATCATGGCGATCGCCAAGGACAACACCTGGCTAGATCCAAGGCCGGTGCGCTGGGATATGCGCCGCGTGCTCACCGTCGCCAGCGTACTCGGCGTCGCCGGGGTGGTGGAGACATTCGGACTGTTGGTCATCGCCCACGTCTGGCTGCAACTGGATCTGTCCCACATACAGTCCTTGATCTTCCTCAAGCTGGTGGTGGCAGGCCACCTCACCTTACTGGTGACGCGCACCCGACATGCCCTGTTTCGGCCGCCCTATCCGGCTCGCCTGCTGCTGGCGGCGATCCTGGGCACCCAGGCCACGGCGGTGCTGATCGTAGGCCTTGGCTGGTTCGTGGCCGCCGTGCCCTGGCCCTACATCGTGGGGGTATGGCTATATGCTCTGGCCGGGGTAGTCGTGGAGGACTGGATCAAGCTGCGGCTATACGCCCACCTGGAGCGCGGTACCCCCCGCCACCTGCGCTTCCTCGAAACTCTCGCGCACCCGTTGCACGTACACGGACACGGGGGGCGACCATAGTCCGTTGGCCCCTGCGCAATGCCGATCGGTTCGCAGCGCTGGAGCAGGCGTTTCCGCCGCTCAGGCAGGAGGGGGAGTACGCCCGGCGGCTGCTCACGCCGCCGTTCGCATGAGCCGCTCGCTCGTTGATGAGCAAAGACGGTAATTTGAGAGCCGCAGATTCGGGCGTAGGCCGCCTATCCCGACGCACTCCCTGCATGCCCGCGGCCGCTGAGTTCGGGCAGCTCTGGCTCAAGCCCAACCGGCTCGCGCCGCGAGGCAGTTAGGCCTATGACGTCCCGTCCATCCCGCAGGCGCTGTCGGGATCATGAGAGCCACCGGCCGGAGCTGCGCCGAAGTGCTCCAGCTTGGAGAAGAAGCTGTCACAGTCGATGTAGTGGCTTCCGTCGCAGGAGAAGGTCATGCCTATCGTGCCGTTCATGCGATTGATGGAGGCGTTGCGCAGGTAGATGGTGGAATCGGCCGTGCGCAGGCGGCGGAACTCGGCAAGGATGGCCGGGATCCGTTCCGCGCGCAGCCGCGGATGGCGCCCTTCATAAGAGCGGACAGGTAAACGCTCAAGAAAATCCGGCAGCAGGACCTCCTCGCGCACGTAGACCACGTAGTGGTAAGGATCGTCGAAGAACCAGACCGTGAGCTGGCTGGACGAGTAGTGCGCCTTGACGTGGAAAGCACCGCGGCTGGTCAGCAGCTCGAGCATGATGTGATGGACCTGGTCCAAGTGCTGGTCGAACAAGCTCTCCTTGCGCTCCTGTTGAAACAGAAACTCGCGCACGGAGGGGTCTCCCTTGACCTGAAGCCATCGATTAGGCATGTCTGCTTCTCCAATCAACCACCACACAATTCAAAATTGTTCATTACAAATTCTTGCATTACGTGCATGGGCGTGGCGCCGCCGGACCTACGGGACGCGGCGCGGCTTTGCCGGTCGCGACGTTCCCACCGGCCGAGGCCGTGGGTTGGCCACCGTTCTCGTCCCGCGGCGGGCGCACCGGCCTGCCGGCCATGATGTCCTCGATCTGATCGCCGTCCAGCGTCTCATAGCGTACCAGGGCTTCGGCCATGGCGTGGAGCTTGTCCATGTTCTCCTCCAGCAGCCTGCGCGTGCGCCCGTAGTTGCGCTCGATGAGGCTGCGGACCTCGGCGTCGATTGCCCTGGCGGTGTCCTCCGACACGTTCTTGTGCCGCGTGACCGCCTGACCCAGGAACACCTCACCATCCTCTTCATCATAGGACAGCGGGCCCAGCTTCTCGGACAAACCCCAGCGCGTCACCATGCTGCGCGCAATGTGGGTGGCGCGCTCGATATCGTTCTGTGCGCCGGTGGTCACGGCATCGGCGCCGAAGATCAGGTCCTCGGCCACGCGACCGCCGAACAAGGTCGAGATCTGGCTTTCCAGGTGGCGCTTGCTGGCGCTGTAGCGGTCCTGCTCCGGCAGGAACAGCGTCACGCCCAAAGCCCGCCCCCGCGGAATGATGCTGACCTTGTGCACCGGGTCGTGTTCCGGGACCAGCCGCCCGACGATGGTGTGGCCGGCCTCGTGATAGGCGGTCAGGCGCTTGTCCTCGGGGCTCATCACCATTGAGCGCCGCTCGGCACCCATCATGATCTTGTCCTTGGCACGCTCAAACATCTCCATGTCCACGTACCGCCGGCCATCGCGGGCCGCGAACAGGGCCGCCTCGTTGACCAGGTTGGCCAGATCGGCGCCCGAGAATCCCGGTGTGCCGCGAGCGATGGT
>CAYWTP010000454.1:0-2354 GCA_964461215.1 uncultured Ectothiorhodospiraceae bacterium
GAGAAGCTACAAGTAGGCTTTGGGCTGTAGACTGTGGGTTTTGGGGGTGCCGGAACGAGGCACCGTGCTTGAGCTTTCGGTTGGGGGTTTAGGACTGTACGGGTGAAAGCTTGGAGCGTTGCTTGGTAATTCATCTTCTAGCTTCGGGAGTCGACCTGGCGCGTGAGCGTGCCGCCCGTGGGGCCCGGCGCGCCGACGCGGTTGATACATATCCTGGAGGAGCTGCCCGAAAAGCAGCCGCTGGTCAGCATTGTCGAATCAGGGGTCGATGCCGCGTTCCAGGCCGTCAGAATCTCGCTGGACGTACTGGTCGGAGTGTTGACCTCCATGAGCAACAGCTAGAACCAGGCCCGGTGGCAGAAACCAGGTCTCGCGCAGCCCCCACCGTCTCTTACCTACAGCCCACAGCCTGCAGTCCACAGCCCAAATGAACTTCCTCCTCCACATCTGGCGCCAGGACGGGCCGCGGGCCCCGGGCCGTATGGTGCGATATCAGGTCCGGGACATCAGCCCCGACATGTCCTTCCTGGAGATGCTTGACCTGCTCAACGAGGAGCTGGGCGGCCGAGGCGAGATGCCGGTCGCCTTCGATCACGACTGCCGGGAGGGGATCTGCGGGTCCTGCTCCCTGGTGATCAACGGCATTGCCCACGGCCCGCAGCGCGGAACGACCACCTGCCAGCTCTACATGCGCCAATTCAAGGATGGCCAGGATATCGTCGTGGAGCCGTGGCGGGCCCGGGCCTTTCCCGTGATCCGGGATTTGGTGGTGGACCGCAGCGCATTCGACCGCATCATCCAGGCCGGCGGCTTCGTGTCGGTCAACGCGGGCGCTGCGCCCGACGCGAATACCGCGCCCATCCCCAAGGACAATGCCGACCGGGCCTTCGAGGCCGCCGCCTGCATCGGCTGCGGTGCCTGCGTGGCGGCCTGCAAGAACGCCTCGGCCATGCTCTTCGTCGCCGCCAAGGTCGCCCAGCTCGCTCTCCTGCCCCAGGGCCAGCCGGAGCGTGTCCACCGCGCCATCGCCATGGTGGAGGCCATGGACCGGGAGGGCTTCGGCAACTGCGGCAACCATTACGAGTGCGAGGCCGTATGCCCCAAGGAGATCCCGGTGCGCTTCATCGCCCATCTGAACCGGGAGTTCTTCCGGGCGGCCCTGACCAGCCGCGAGTTCGCCAGGCCGCCGGAGGCGTTGGAGCACGAGGAGTAGGGGCGCTGGGCTATCGTATGTCAGGGATGGGCTCCTTGAGAAACGTGGAAGATTTCTCGCGCAGAGGCGCAAAGACGCAGAGGGAAGCAACCTGAAGACATAAGATGAATTGGCCACGGAACCCACGGAAAGTGTGCCGTTTCCACTGGCCGGACATCGCATTCGAGGCTCAGCAGAGCCACCGCCACATCATCCAAAGTAACCTAAGCGAGCCCCCGAGCGTTGCGCTGCTTCGCGGACATCTGCGCTTCTCGCCGAAGGGGCCATTCCCGTCCCGTCGGCGACGGGCCGCCTGCTACGCCACGAGGTCCTGCGTGGCGGCCAGGACCGGGGCAGTCCGTCCATGGACTACCCGTTGGGCGGCGCTCCTGTTCACTGGACAGCGGTGATTGAATTGAGCAATTGCTTAGCCTATATTGGGCCAAATAGGCTAAATGCATCGGGAGTTCAAATGCAAAGTTTCTCTGCACACGACGCCAAGGCACGTTTCGGGCAATTGCTGGACACAGCCCGTCGAGAGCCGGTAACGATTGAAAAGCACGGCCGCGCGGTGGCTGTCGTCATCTCAAAGGAAGAGTTCGATGACATCGAGGCGATGAGGCTGGAACGTCTGCGCGCAGAGATTCAAAAAGGTCTAGACGCCAGTGCTGCTGGCGATTTCGTAGAAGTCGACGCGTCCGATCTGGAAAGCTTCGTGGATGGCATCATGACAGGTGGCGCGATTCCGACGGCCACCGCTTGATGAAAATCAGGCTAACCCGACCGGCGGTCCGGGATCTGGCGGAAATCGGCCGATACACCAGGGATAGATGGGGCGAGAAGCAAGCCCGCCGCTATCGAGCGGCAATCTCGGCGCGGTTGAGGTGGCTGTGCCAAAACAAGTCCCTGTGGCATGCCCGACCGGAGCTGCATGAAGGTATTTGCACATATCCGGAGCACAGTCATGTCATCGTCTTCAAGGAATATGAAGACGGTATCGAGATCCTTCGCATCCTTCATGAACGCATGGACCCTGCACGCCGGCTTCGGGAAGATTGATCTATTGTCCCTCTCAATCACCCTTCGAGACCGTGACCCCGAACGAGCGACGCGTCAGTTTGAACGATAGGCAAGCACTCGCCATTCCTTGGAGTTCATATCC
>CAYWTP010000455.1:0-2342 GCA_964461215.1 uncultured Ectothiorhodospiraceae bacterium
CATACGGGAGGATCGTTACGGGATACTCCGTCTGCGGCTCCTTTGACTGGCAGTGTGCGAGGAACGGACAGCCAAACGGCTGCCCACAGTGCTTACCGGTAATAATCTGAGGTTCATCCCCAGAAAGCGTCCTGCGCGCGTGCTTTACCCACTTCGGTACTTCTCCTAGCAGGGGCTCGATCTCATTTGATACGGGCGCTTCAGTGAAGAGACCTTGGTAGTTACCGTCGCCCTGGTATACGAACCCGTTATTGACGTGTTGAATGGCGATCGCGTCGACGCTGTATCCAGCGTTGGATATAACCCAGGTCTGGATCGCGGCGTCCTGCAGGTGGTAGTCCTTGACGGATGTCGAGGCCTTCACCTCGTTGATCTGCAGCGACCGATCCTTCTTGGCCGACAGTATGTCGGCGCGCACAAGGACGCCTTGATGCTGGAATGCCGCTTCGTAGAGTACGGTCGGCGAACCTTCCAGCGCGCGCCGCGTCTCCTTCAACGCCGTAGGGAGGTCATGCACGGCCTCGATAAGCGCTCCGCCGGGTGCGAGCTGCCGCGCGATCTCGCCGACATTGTGGCCGACCGCGAAGCGCGCTTCCGTGGCGGGCGAAACCTCCGCGAGCTCCGGATGATTGATCTCAAGCCACAGCCGTTTCTGGCACTGGAGGCTGCTTAGCAACCTCGACTTGGATAACCCTTTAGTTCGCATACGCCCTCCGTACGTTATGCGGCTCGTCGAGTTCGTCGGCCGTTTCGCGCTCAGATTCAACCATCAGCTAACCCCAGCATCTGCAACCGCGTAAGGTCGTCGCCTGTCCTCTTGATCGAAGGACGTAACATCGACGCAGCGCATTTACGGCCTACGCTGATGGTGCCCTCGTATTCGGGGTGCGTCAGAAAGCGCACATACCGTAGACCGGTTTGACCGCACATTTCGCACGTGATGATGTCGTCTGGATCCCATGCTGGATCCTCGTGGGAATCCCAGGTGCCTTCATCGGCCCAGTCCCGGTGCGGAACGTCCTTCCTGTTCCAGATCGGCCGGCGGCGAGGAAGCCGGGGCGTGCCGTCATCGTCTTTAGCTGATGTCATTTCTTCTCCTTTTTCTGGTTTTCAAACGACTCGATCAGCTTAAGGACGCTCTTTAGCCGCCTGATCGAATTGCTGCGGGCGCCGTGCTTGAAGGCGTTGGCGCTTGAGCGTGCCTTGCCGGCAGGCGTGCGAGGACCGGTTGAGCCCTTCCACGGTTGCCAGCGGTGAATCTGAGTTGCTTGTCTAGCGCGCCGCGCCGGCGTCCAGCCGTTTCTACGCGTCATGGACGTCTCCCGACAAAACTTCCTTTGATTCCTCACCCACGTTCACCTGGATGTTCGTCTGGTGGCGAGGACCCGCACGCATGCCAGCAAGCGTGCCGAGGGTCTTACGGGCCTGCTCATAGGCCCTCAAGGCCAGGTGCGTGTACGCCTCGATCGTCTTGAGATTCTTCGCCGCTCCGGCGTTCCTGAGCAGGCTGGCTGCCGTTGCCTCGAGTAAGGCTGCCTGGCTAAGAAGCGCATCGGCGATGGCCGATTGATCTCCCCGGTGCCAGGCCTCCCTGACACACACAATCTGAGCCTCAAGCGCCTCGACACTGACACCCTGGGCCTGGGCGAGCAGGGCAAGGGAAGGCGCGTGGAGGGCTACGGCGGCCGTCCTCGAGCTTGTCCGCGTGAGCGCCCGCGTTTGTTGCGACGGAAACAAAGCGGGGGCGTGGGCCGTGGGGGCAGGCTCTGAACGGTTGGGGGTGGCCTCTGAAGGCGCACGGGCGGCCTCTGAGCGCGTGCGGGTGGACTCCGCGGGCGCGGGGGCAGGCCCCGACACCGACACGCTCTCAGCCCCCGCCTTCGATACGCCGTGTGACACAGGCCCTGAGGACGCGTCTGAGGGCGTTTTGCGCGAGGTGCGAGCCGGGGCGGGGCGGACGGTCCGGGCCTGCGCTTGGGCTGCGGCAGCCGCCGCCATGGCCTGTTCCGCGGCCGGTGTCGGTGTCGGGGCGGGACCCGACTGTTTCAGCGGGGCGTCCTGAACCTCCGGCACCCCCGGCATCGCCGGACGCTGGTGTTCTTGTGCTGCAGTCGGATTGCTATCACTACGTGCCACTTGGAGCTCCTTTCTTGTTGTTGTTGTCTGCCTGACGTGGCTTGGTGGGTGTCGGTGTCGGGGCGCGTCACCCGGGCCGGGTGGCCCAGGGACGTCCCCTTAACCAAGAATTGGCCATTTCAAACTTTCCGAGACTTTCAAAGCGAGTTCCCAGAGTTCCCACAGCTCCCAGCTGTAGCAGGACTATCGGGACTGCCAACACCACC
>CAYWTP010000456.1:0-2331 GCA_964461215.1 uncultured Ectothiorhodospiraceae bacterium
GGTGTACCGGGATGCGTTCCGCGTGCTCAAGCCGGGCGGCCGGCTGGCGATCTCGGACGTGGTGGCAACCGCCGAGCTGCCCGAGGACATGCGCGCCGACCCGTTCCTGCACGCTGGCTGCGTTGCCGGGGCATCGACGATTGACGAGCTGCACGCGATGATGCGCCAGGCGGGATTCGCGGACATCCGTATCGCTCCCAAGGACGAGTCCAGGGAGTTCATCCGGGACTGGGCGCCGGGACGGCGGGTGGAGGACTACGTGGTATCCGCCACCATCGAGGCCGTCAAGTCCTGATGCCGTCCGCCGCGCATACAGCGGCCGGGTTACCTGCTCTGCTTGCCCGGGGTAGGAGCGGGCGTTAGCCCGCGAAGGCATTGGCACCGCCCGAGGTCGGCTCGCAGCCTTGCGGCTGCCCCTATCAGGCCATGCGTGGCCGGGCAGGAACGGGCAATTTCCGCATTTCTACTCGGGTACCAGCCACTCCAAGCGGGTATGGCCCTGTCCGGGCTGCGCTGCCAGGCGTGCTCCCAGCCATGGCAGCAGCTCGGCCAGCGCCTCGGTCAGGGGCCAGGGGGGATTGACCATGACCACCCCGCAGCCGGTCATGCCGCGCCCTTTGGAGGCCGGGCGGCGGTGCAGCTCCGCGAGCAGGGTCTTGGGCAGCGCCAGGGCCTGGATTTCCTTCAGCATGCGCCCCACCGGCGAGGTGCCCACCAGGGGATACCACAGCAGGTACACGCCGGTGGCCCAGCGGCGGTGGGCCGCCGCCAGTCCCTCCACCACCTGGGCGAAGTCGGCCTTGAGCTCATAGGCGGGGTCGATCATCACCAGGCCCCGCCGCTCGCGGGGCGGCAGGCGCGACTGCAGGGCCTGGAAGCCGTCCTCCTGCGCCACGCGGACGCGGCGATCGCCGGTCAGAGATCGGGCCAGCAGCGGGTGATCGCTGGAATGCAGCTCCATCGCCTCCATGCGGTCGTTTTCCCGCAGCAGGCCGCGAGCGATCAAAGGCGAGCCTGGGTAGTAGCGCAGCCGGCCGTTCGGATTGAGGCGGGTCACCGCGTCCAGATAAGGCGCCAGGGCGCGTGGCGTGTCTTGCGGCGGCCATAGCCGGCCTATGCCTTCCGCAGATTCCCCGGTGCTTACCGGGTACTTCCCGGCGAGGTCGTAGCGCCCGGCCCCGGCGTGGGTGTCCAGATAGTAGAAGGGTTTGTCCTTGTGCCCCAGGGCTTCCAGAGCCAGGGCCAGGACCGCGTGCTTGAAAACATCGCCGAAGTTGCCGGCGTGGAAGCTGTGACGATAGCCGAGCATGTCTCAGGACCCCGTGGTCCCCGTGGTGAGCGAATTCTTGCGCGACAAGGTTCGGCATTGACCGCCTTGGTGCGGAGCAAGCTCATGGAGAATCGGTGGGAGGTGGCGGGACAGCGTGCATGCTAACCGGAGCGGCCCCCGCGGGGGAAGGTCCGTCGCGAAGTCCAAGCGCGCCACCTTCGGCTGGACCCTGCTGCCGGAGGTGCGCGATCAGCACGCAGATGAGCCGGTAGGCGGAAACCTGACCCTGCCTGCGTCGGCGGGGATCGTGGATCTGCAGGCGCGGTTTCCCGCCGGCGAGGGGAAACGCCAGCGCGTCGAACGGCGCCACCGCCACGTCTGCCTCGTCGACGAAGCCGGCCAGCAGAAGCCATTGGCCTTCCCTCAGCTTGAAGGCCTCCAGGGTGCGAGCGGTGGGGTCCAGCAGCCAGCAGTACGCCACTGCGGTGGTGGCGTAGAAAGGCATCTTCAGCATCCGGGCTGCCCGCGCCGTCGATGGGGAGAGTACCGGCCAGGCCCAGTCCGGCACCAGCTCGAACCAGGCGGTTTCGGGCAGGGCTGGCATCCGTTCGCGGCGCCACCCGGCGAGATCCGGGACAAGGATGGCGGCTCCCAGGTGAAGCTCAGGCTCGTCAAGGATCCACCAGCCCCCGGGGCTTCCTCTACCGCGCTGAAACGGCCCACCGACCTCGATACCCAGGACCGAAGCTGCCGCCGCATGGCGCGGTGCGGGCCGCGGATGGGTATGCAGCTCGCCGCCCCTCTTTTCCGGATTGCGCTTCCCTGCCTTCAGGCAACCTTGCTGCGTCCATCGCGCTTGTCCGCAGAGTCTATCGCCATAATCTCGTGGTTGAAAGCGCATAAGGAATGCGTGCCTACACGCATTCCTCGTCTCAATCCCCTTCGTTTCGGGTCTCGGTTTCCAACGTGATCCAGATTATGACTGACGAATTCATCGCTGCGTCTTAATCCCCTTCGTTTCGGGTCTCGGTTTCCAACAGACTTGAGCCATTACAACGGCA
>CAYWTP010000457.1:0-2324 GCA_964461215.1 uncultured Ectothiorhodospiraceae bacterium
GAACCCCCACGACCGGATCTGGATGGGCTACGAGCGCAAGCGCGGCAAGCTGGCCGACCTGAACGCCCTGCTGCGCGAAGGAAACAGCGACGGCTTCTCGCTGGTGGTCGGGGCGACTGCGGTGCTCGCCGGCGTGAAATACGTGATTACCCTGGATACGGACACGCATCTGCCGCGCGACGCCGCGCGGCAATTCGTCGGTACCATGGCGCACCCGCTGAACCGTCCGGTTTACGACGCGCGCATGGGCCGGGTCCGGGCCGGCTACGGCATCCTGCAGCCGCGCGTGAGCGTGAGCCTGCCCGGCACCAGTCAGTCGCGCTATGCGCGCCTGCACGGCGGCGAGCCCGGCATCGACCCGTATACCCGGGCGGTCTCCGACGTCTACCAGGACGCGTTCCAGGAAGGCTCATTCATCGGCAAGGGGATCTACGACGTCGATGCCTTCGAAGAATCCCTCAAAGGCCGCTTTCCCGAGAACCGGATCCTCAGCCACGATCTTCTGGAGGGCTGCTACGCCCGCTCCGGTCTGCTGAGCGACGTGCAGCTTTATGAGGAATACCCGGCCCGCTACGGGGCCGACGTCAACCGCCGCCACCGCTGGATCCGCGGCGATTGGCAGCTCGCGCCCTGGCTGTTGCCCTGGGTACCCGGCCCGGACGGGCGGCGCCGGAAGAACCCGCTCTCGGCGCTGTCGCACTGGAAGCTGCTGGACAATCTGCGGCGCAGCCTGGTGCCGGCGACGTTGACGCTGCTGTTGCTGCTGGGCTGGACGGTGTCGTCATCGGCCGCTTTCTGGACCCTGGCGGTGCTCGGCGTCCTCCTGATCCCGCCCGTGCTGGCCGCCCTGCTGGATGTGCTCCGAAAACCGGCGGACATGCGGGGGGGGCAGCATCTGGCTGCCGCAGCCCACGCCGCCGGCCAGCGTTTGATGCAGACGGGCCTGGCCCTGGCGACCCTGCCCCATGAGGCCTTCTACAGCCTGGATGCGATCCTGCGTACCCTCGGGCGCTTGCTGGTCACCCAGCAACGGCTGCTGGAATGGAACCCCTCCGGCGATCAGGAACGTCTGAGCCGCACCGATCTCGCCGCCTCGTTCCGCGACATGGGATTCGCGCCCACCCTCGCCGCCGGCACGGCCATTTACTTGGCCGTGATGAATGCGACCGCACTGCTGGTCGCGGGTCCGATTCTGATCCTGTGGCTGGCGTCCCCCGCCATCGCCTGGTGGATCAGCCTGCCGCAGACCCGCCGCGAGGTCCCGCTGACGCCCGAGCAGACCCGTTTTCTCGGCAGGATCGCGCGCAAGACCTGGGCATTCTTCGACACCTTCGTGGGTCCGGAGGACCATTGGCTGCCGCCGGACAACTACCAGGACTACCGGGAGGCCGCGCTGGCCCACCGCACCTCGCCCACCAACATGGGACTGGCGCTGCTGGCGAACCTATCGGCCTACGACTTCGGCTACATCCCTGCCGGGGAGCTGATCGACCGCACTGCCCATACCCTGGAGACCATGGCGGGACTGGAGCGCCACCGGGGCCATTTCTTCAACTGGTACGACACCCAGTCCCTGCGCCCCCTGCACCCGGCTTACATCTCGACGGTGGACAGCGGCAACCTCGCGGCCCATCTGTTGACCTTGCGCCCCGGTCTGACGGCACTGCTGGATCGCCCGATCCTGGAGACCCGCTGGCTGGACGGCCTGAGCGACACACTGGGGATCTTGGAAGAGGCCGCGAGCGACAGCACGCGGGCGACGCTGGCCCGCTTCCGGCAGGATCTCGAATCCGCCTGCAGTGCCCGGCCGCGTACGCTCCAGGCGGCGCGCCTCATTCTCGACCGGCTGGTGGTATCCGCCGAGGTGGTCGTCGGCGACGCGGGTAACAAGCCCGGGAGCCGTGCTCTTTGGTGGGCGGCGGCGCTGAGCCGGCAATGCCGGGCCGCCCGCGACGAGCTGGCGTTTCTCGCCCCCTGGAGCGGGATGCCGGAGGTGCCCGACGGGCTGGATGATCTCCCTGAAATCAGCGCGATCCCGACCTTGCGTGCCCTCGCCGGATCCGCTGTGGCATTGCCAGACCGTCTTGGAAGCCGTCAGCAGGCAGCCGCGACGCCCGGGCAGGCGGCGTGGCTGGCCGAGCTGCGCCGGCACGTCGCGCAAGGCAGCGAGCGCGCCCGGGCCCGCATCGCGGCCATCCAGCGCCTGGCCTTGCAGGCCGGCGAGCTCGCGGACATGGAGTACGGCTTCCTGTACGACAAGGCATCACGCCTGCTGAGCATCGGCTACAACCTCGACGAGCGGCGGCGGGACGCGAGCTACTACG
>CAYWTP010000458.1:0-2322 GCA_964461215.1 uncultured Ectothiorhodospiraceae bacterium
GACGCGGACCTCATCGTGTTCATCTACCGCGACGAGGTCTACAACGACGACAGCGCCGACAAGGGCACCGCGGAGATCATCGTGGCCAAGCAGCGCAACGGCCCCATCGGCACCGTGCGCCTGACCTTCCTGGGCCAGTACACCCGCTTCGAGAACTTCTCGCCCGACACCTACGGCGACGAGGCCTACGCATGACGCGCCCCACGCGGGCGATCATCGACCTGCACGCCCTGCGCCACAATCTGGACCGGGTTCGTGCCGCCGCTCCCCGGCAGCGTGTCATGGCGATCGTCAAGGCGGATGCCTATGGGCACGGTCTGGTGCGCGCGGCCCGCGCCCTGGCAGGTGCCGATGCCTTCGGCGTGGCGAGCCTGGAGGAGGCACAGCGTCTGCGCGAGGCGGGCGTGTCGCAGCCGGTCCTGCTGCTGGAGGGCTGCTTTGCCCCCGAGGAGCTGGAGCCGGCCTCCCGGCTCGGTCTGGATCTGGTCATCCACCACGCCCGGCAGCTTGAGGAGCTGGAGGCCGCCCCGCTGCCGGCCCCCGTGCGGGTATGGCTTAAGCTGGACACCGGCATGCACCGGCTGGGCTTTGCCCCGGGGCAGGTGCGCGCGCTGCTGGGGCGCCTGAAAGTCAGCCGCAACGTGGCGGGGCCGGTCCGCCTCATGACGCATCTGGCGTGCGCCGACGATCCGGCCGATCACTATACGTCATTGCAGGTCCGGGTGTTCCGGGAGGCCGTCGCCGGCATGCAGGGCGAGACCAGCCTGGCCAATTCGGCGGGGGTGCTGGCTTGGCCGGAAGCCCATGGCGACTGGGTGCGGCCCGGGATCATGTTGTACGGCGTCTCGCCTTTCCTGGCGGGCAAGGGGGCCGATCATGATCTGGTCCCCGTCATGACTCTCCAGACCCGGCTGATTGCCGTCAACGCCTGCCGTCGGGGGGATGCCATCGGCTACGGCGCCACCTGGGTGTGCCCGCAGGACATGCCGGTGGGCGTTGCGGCCGTCGGCTACGGCGACGGCTATCCGCGCCACGCACCCACGGGCACGCCGGTGCTGGTCAATGGGCAGCGGGTGCCCGTCGTGGGTCGGATCTCGATGGACATGATTACCCTGGACCTGCGCACTCAGCCCCGGGCCGTTCCGGGTGACCCGGTGGTGCTGTGGGGGGCCGGCCTGCCGCTGGAGGAGGTATCCCGCTATGCCGGTACCATCGCCTACGAGCTGCTGTGCGGGGTGACGGGCCGGGTGCCCAAGGAGAGCGTGAGACATGCGGGCTAAGGACCGGCGCATTTACCAGTGCCAGGCCTGCGGGGCGGAGGCGCCGAAATGGTCCGGGCAGTGCCCCGAGTGCGGCGCTTGGAACACCCTGGTGGAGGCGGTGCAGCCGGGCGGCAGCGGAACCCGAGGCGGTGGCTACACCGGCCAGGCGGCTGTCGTGCAGCGCCTGGAGGAGGTAGAGCTAATCAGCGAGAGCCGCCTGCCCTCGGGGCTGGGGGAGCTGGACCGGGTGCTGGGAGGTGGTCTGGTGCCGGGCTCGGTGGTGCTTATCGGCGGCGATCCGGGGATCGGCAAGTCCACGATCCTGCTCCAGACGCTTGCGGCTCTGGGCCAGGCGGACGCCGTGGGCACGCTGTACGTCACCGGCGAGGAGTCTCCCCAGCAGGTGCGCTTGCGCGCCGAGCGCCTGGGGCTGAAGGCCGGCGGCCTGCGTCTGCTGGCCGAGACCCAGGTGGAGCGTATCCTCGCCACGGCGCAGCGGGAACGGCCGCGGGTCATGGTCGTCGACTCGGTGCAGACCGTGTACACCGATCTGCTGCAATCCGCACCCGGCAGCGTGGCCCAGGTGCGTGAGAGCGCGGCCCAGCTCGTGCGCTACGCCAAGAGCACCGGCACGGCTCTGTTCCTGGTGGGGCACGTAACCAAGGAGGGCACCCTGGCCGGTCCCCGGGTGCTGGAGCACATGGTGGACACGGTGCTGTACTTCGAAAGCGACCAAGGCAGCCGCTTCCGCGTGATCCGCGCCTTCAAGAATCGCTTCGGGGCGGTCAACGAGCTGGGGGTGTTCGCCATGACCGACCGCGGGCTGCGGGAAGTGGGGAACCCATCGGCCATCTTTCTCTCGCGCCATGAGGAGCCGGTGTCGGGCAGCGTCATCATGGTGACCCGCGAGGGCAGCCGGCCGCTGCTGGTGGAGGTGCAGGCTCTGGTGGACGAATCCCACCTGGCCAACCCCCGCCGGGTCACGCAGGGCCTGGAGCAGGGTCGGCTGGCCATGCTGCTGGCCGTGCTGCACCGGCATGCCGGCATCGTCTGCTTCGAC
>CAYWTP010000459.1:0-2289 GCA_964461215.1 uncultured Ectothiorhodospiraceae bacterium
AGGGCACCAGCTCCGGCGGCCAGCGCGAGTTCGTGCCGGTGCTGGCGCGGGCGGCGGTGGCGGCGGGGGTTGCGGGGCTGTTCATGGAAACCCATCCGGATCCGGAGCGCGCGCTCAGCGACGGTCCCAACGCCTGGCCGCTGGATCGTATGGCGGAGCTGCTGGAAACGCTGACGGTTCTGGACCGGGCGGTCAAGGCCCGGCGCTTTGCCGAAGATGATCTCATGGCGACGCGCGACTGAAGCGCGGCAACAACCAACTACAAGAGCGGGGTTCGACATGTCCGAGATTCTGGAAATTCGCGCGAGGGAGGTCATCGACTCCCGGGGCAACCCGACGGTGGAGGCCGACGTGGTTCTGATTTCCGGAGTGATTGGGCGTGCCGCCGTACCGTCCGGCGCCTCCACCGGAGCCCGCGAGGCGGTGGAGCTGCGCGACGGCGATCCGGCCCGCTTCGGCGGCAAGGGTGTGCTCAAGGCGGTGGGCAACGTCAACGGCGAGATCCGCAAGGCTCTCACCGGAATGCCCGTCACGGCGCAGGAAGAGATCGACCGCAGGCTGATCAATCTGGATGGCACGCCGAACAAGTCGCGTCTGGGAGCCAACGCCATCCTCGCCGTTTCCCTGGCCGTGGCCAAGGCGGCGGCCCGAAGTAGGCAGATGTCATTGTATACCTACCTGGGTGGCGCCGGTCCGATGACCATGCCGGTGCCGATGATGAACATCCTCAATGGCGGTGCCCACGCCGACAACAACGTGGACGTGCAGGAGTTCATGATCCTTCCGGTGGGGGCTTCCAGCATACGTGAGGCGGTGCGCTACGGCTCCGAGGTTTTCCAGGCCCTGAAGTCCGTGCTCAAGGCCAGAAACATGAACACCGCGGTTGGCGACGAGGGCGGCTTCGCCCCCAACCTGCCGTCAAACGAGGCGGCGATCGAGGTCATCCTGGAAGCCATCGGCAAGGCCGGCTACCAAGCGGGGGAGGACATCGTGCTCGGCCTGGACGTGGCCAGCTCGGAGCTGTATGGCGACGGCAAGTATCTGCTCGCGTCCGAAGGCCGCAGCCTGAGCTCCGAGGAGCTCACCCAGATGCTGGCCGGTTGGGTCGATCGGTATCCCATCGTCACCATCGAGGACGGCATGGCCGAGAACGACTGGGACGGCTGGGTGCATCACACCAAGACGCTGGGTGACCGCGTGCAGCTCGTGGGCGACGACGTCTTCGTCACCAACACCAGTATCCTGAAGCAGGGTATCGAGCGCGGCGTCGCCACCTCGGTGTTGATCAAGGTGAACCAGATCGGCACCCTCAGCGAGACCATGGCTGCCATCGATATGGCCAAGGCCGCCGGCTATACGGCGGTGATCTCGCACCGCTCGGGTGAGACCGAGGACACCACCATCGCCGATCTGGCCGTGGCCACCGGCGCCGGACAAATCAAGACCGGCTCCATGTCCCGCTCGGATCGGGTGGCGAAGTACAACCGCCTCATGCGTATCGAAGAGCGTCTGGAACGCAAGGAAGGCTCCGTCTATCCCGGATGGACGGCATTCCGGCGCTGAGCGCGGCTGTCCCGGGGAGGGGATGGCGTGTGCGGGCTGCGGCGGTTCCCGCATGCACCGGACGCCGCGTCGGGGCTGAGGCTCGGTCGGCGGGTCCACGCTGATGAGAGCCGTTATTGTCCTGCTGCTGGTTCTGCTTGGCGGGTTGCAGTATCGCTTGTGGGTGGGCGACGGCAGCCTTGCGGAGATCTGGTACCTGAAGCAGCAGCTTCTTGCCCGCCAGGAGCAGAATGCCGCTCAACGGGCGCGTAACCGGCAGCTTGAGGCCGAGGTGCAGGATCTGAAACAGGGTCTGGGTGCCATTGAGGCCAGGGCACGCCGGGAGCTCGGCATGATCCGCAAGGACGAGACCTTCTACATGATCGTCCAGGGTCATGACGGCGGCTGAAGCGGGCGGGGAGCAGGGAGGCGGAGAGCAGCTCTACTTTGGCACATTCGGGGCTGGCGGTCCGGAGAGTCTTTCCGGGACACGCCGTGAATACGTCCTGTAGGCTCGGTCGCCGGCATCCTGCCGGCGACCGTCGCGGAAAGACTCTCCGGCCCCCCCTCTCAAGCCGGGGCGAAGGTGAGTGGGACAAAGTGGAAGCAGGAAAGGCCGGACAGGGCTGCTTTCCAGCAAGGGGCGCGGGGGCCGCCAAGCCCCGGCGTTACTTGCTCTCTACCTCCGGCCCGCGGCCTACGGTCCACATTCCGTACGCTGCTAGCCGGCATCGGCCAGCTTGACGC
>CAYWTP010000460.1:0-2283 GCA_964461215.1 uncultured Ectothiorhodospiraceae bacterium
ATCCCGGCGTGCGGTTTTCCCGCACCGGGCTCTTCAGTCATACTCACTCGCGCAGAAGAACAGGTCTTCACGCACGCCCCTCGATTCCTAACACCCGCCCCGGCCTTGGTTGGGCCGGGGAAAGGCGAACAGCGCCAGCACCCGCTTAATGCCCTCCCATGTCAGGCTTCGCCTCTGGCTTCTTCGATTCAACCACTTGTAGAGCAGTTTGACGACCTCCGTGTAGAATATCCACAGCGATTGCTGGTTTCCGACGGCACGGAAGTAGTGGTAGTGCCCCAGAACCTTGCGGCTCAGCGCCGGTATCAGCAGTGCCAGTGGAGTTGGCCGATGGCTTTTCAGCCAGTCCTTCGCGGCCTTGATGCTCGCCCGCAGCTTCTTTCTGGCTGTGCGCCGCCATACCCGTGGCTCGCCCTTGGTATCGGCTTCCCAGTAGAACTCGAAGCCCAGGAAGGCGAACCGGCGCTTCCGGCTCGGGTGAAAGCGGCTGAAGCGGTGGATGCAGGTCTTCTGCGGGGCGACCGTAAGACTGAATTTGGCCAGTCGGTCCGATAACCCCTGGTAGAACTGCTCGGCTTCGTCCTTGTACTGGAAGGCGCAGACGAAATCATCCGCATAGCGGATGATGTACGCCTGTCCCTGGCAGCTTGGCTTGACCACCCGCTCGAACCATAGGTCCAATGCAAAGTGAAGGTAGATGTTCGCCAGAATGGGCGAAATCACTCCCCCCTGCGGGGTCCCGCTGTGCGGATGGATGACCGCGCCGTCGCGCTCCAGTATGCCCGCCTTCAGCCAGCAATCGATGAGGCCCAGAAACGGCTTGTCGTCGACCCGTTCCTCCAGCATCCGCAGCAGCCAAGCGTGGTCGATGTTGTCGAAAAAGCCTTTGATGTCGGCCTCGACCACATAACCATAGCTGCCAAACTGGAGCTCGTAGGTCAGGTCCTTGACCGCCTGTTGCGCCCCTGTCTTCGGCCGATAGCCATAGCTGCCAGGGAGGAAGTCCTCTTCGAAGATCGCTTCCAGCAACAACCGTGCCGCCCCTTGGAGCAACCGGTCTTCTACGACCGGTATGCCTAGGGGCCGCTCCTTGCCGTTTCCTTTGGGAATGTACCTGCGCCGAATCAACCGGCTTCGGTACTCATTGCGTTTCAGGCGCTCGGCCAACCTTCTGATGTTCTCTCCCAGCTCTTCTCCGTACTGGTCGATGCTCACCTTGTCTACGCCTGGCGCACCGTGCTTGTTCAGCCTGCACCAAGCCTCGAACAACAGCGACTCGTTCAGTTGGCCGTAAAGGTTTTGGAATCGGTGGGACCTCGCAGTGCCCGCCTTCATGGATAGGGCCTGCAAGAAGGTTGGCTCGACGTGCTCCGGCCCGACTTTGTCCGGCGCGAGTGGCCTTTGCAGACTACGTACGACTGTCACCCCCTTCCCCATGTGAACGGCTCTACCGTCTCGGAGTACTATGAGGTGATCCGACTCCCCTGAAGCCTTCGGGTGCCGTTCCCTTTCTCGGGGTTCGACAGCCCTACCTGTCTCGGGCGTGCCAGGCAGCGGTAGGCTCCGGCCTAGCTCTGTTTCCGGGTTTCCCCTTCGTGCCTCAATAGCCATATGCCTTTGTCTACCTGGTGGAACCAAGGCAGGAGCCGCAAGGGTCTCCCGCGTTCATGTCGCATCTCTTGTTACATGCCGTAGCTTGAGAACTCCGCCGGCTCTCCCCGGGCTCACCAATACGCCCAGCTCGTTTAGGCTTCACGCACGTTACAACGCTCGCCAATCCGGAACGGCTTTTCGAAGCGATACCAGCTCTAAGGGGCTGCGTCCCCATCCGGCCTATAACATACCCTGTGTACGCTTCACCTCTCTTGTTCGCATGTGCCGCAGTTCTCACCACAAACACCGCTCCGCCAGAGGCGCAACACTCGGTAATGGTGGGTGGTTAACCCTTACCATGCCGGGACTTTCACCCGACCAGATGCGCCCCGCTTTCGCGGCGCGCTAACGACGAGCAGCACCTGGGACTTCGGCGAAGACAACCAGCGGCCTTGGAACGGACCGCGGTTTGTTTCCCGCGACTACATGGGGCTCAGCCAGTATCTCCTGTGCTATCTGAAAAGCACTCGAAGCGCGACGGGAGTAGTGCCGTGACAATGCAAGTGCCTTAGTTTCAGCGAGTCGCGTAGCGCACGCGTGTGACCGTTGCGTAAGATGGCAAAGGGGCAACAATCAGGGCACAGCGATGTGGCAAATAGGAGCCATTTTAAGGATCACAGATAATCCGGA
>CAYWTP010000461.1:0-2279 GCA_964461215.1 uncultured Ectothiorhodospiraceae bacterium
AGCGGATCAGGGCGACGTTGTTCATCTGCAGCAGCGACTCCAGGATCGGCAGCACCGCGTCCCGGTTCAGTGGACTGCTGGTGTGGATTGTCACCGTCCCCCCTACGCTTTGATCGATCAAGTAGTTCTCGTGCAGCAGGTCCCCCAGCACGACCTTGATCACTTCCCGCAGATCGGTGTTCTCGAAGTTCAGGGTGACGTCGCCGCCGGCCTGGGGACCGGGCTTGGTGGCCGGCGGCAGACCCGTTCCCACGAACTTTCCGGTACCCATGGATAAGGATGGGAGCGCCGGCCTGGGCTGGGCCGCTTCGGCGCCGGGCGGGGGCGTCCCGGTGGTCGACCCCGGTGCCGCCGTTTCCGGGGACAACGCCTGGGAGGCCGGCGTCGCCGCCTGTGCCGCAGGGCCTGGGGACGGTGGCGGGCCGGGGCTGTGGGCGCAGGACCCGAGCAGCACGGCGACGAGCGCCGCGCCCGGGAAGCGCAGATAGGTTTGCATGGCTCTCATGTTCTTGTTCCTCTTAACCCTCCCGAGGCGGCGCTGATGCACGCGGCCTGATTGTCTGTCGCGCCCCCGACTCAGTCCGGTGGATTCGGCGGTGTCCGTTGCGGCGCCGGCGGCCTGACCATGCGCGAGCGGGCCGCCGCCGCTGCTCTTCGCCGCTCCAGCGCCTGGCGCTGCAGCAGGATGGCCGGGGGAACCGGCATGCCCTGCGGCGTTGCGGGCAGCGCCGGTGGGCGGCTGCCACCTTTGGCCACCTGTAGCAGGATCTCGTGCTGTTCCTGCTCCTGCTTTAGCACGACCCGATCCGCCTGTACCTGGCTGACCTGCCAGCCGGCAAGCTCCTCTCCCTGGCTGAGGCGGCGAAACTTCCCCGATCCACTATCGCGCAGCAGCGCCAGCCGGCGCTCGGGCGTGACCACCACGCCCTCGAGCTTCCAGGCACCCAGGTCGTCGCTGGCGGCGCTGTCGGCCCCTTGCTCGGTCGCATCGGGCTCCGGGGGCGGCTGGCGGTCCTTGGCGAATAAAGGCCGCAGCAGGATCTCGTCGTAGGCCTGCAACGGCGGGGCACTGTAGGTCAGACGCACCGGTGGCTCAGCCGGCGCTGCCGGCGCGGGGATCACCGGCGGCAGCTCCAGGCGCTGCGGGTAGCGCAGCTCCAGACCGACCACCGCGCCGAGCACGGTGCAGGCCCCCAGCAGCCCCACCGTAAGCGACTTGCCCTGCGCGGCGCTGCTCATGGCTTGGCCCTCGCCAGGTAGCCGGACAGCTCGAAGTCCACGTTCATGTCGGTGCGCAGCGTGGACTGGCGCCGCAGCCGCGACAGTGGCATGCCCGGCGTTCCGCGCATGGAGAGGTTGTCCAGGAACAACAGCGGGGTGCCGGTCTCGAAGCCGTACAGCGCCTTGACCACGGCCTCCAGCGAGCCACGCATCCGGACCCGGATGGTGGCCCGGGTGAAGCCCTCTTCCACTTGGGAGGAGATGACCTGGGTACTTAGCAGAAGCCCGCCGTTGTCCGTGATCCCCTGCTTGGCGATGCGCTGGAGCTCGGCGGTGGCGAGGGCTTCGCTTTCGCTTTGCAGATAGTACACGTCCTGGCCCTGCTGGCGCTGCAGGTCCGTGTACCGGCTTTGCAGCCCATCGCGCGTGGCGGCTACCCGCTGCAGGCGCTCCAGGCGGTCGCTCATGTCGGCCAAGGTCTCGGTATACCGGGCATTGGCCGACCACACGGGCAGGATCAGGGCCGCCAGCACTCCCCCGACCACGAGCAGGAGCAGTAGCAGGGCCGCCGCCCGCTGCTGCCCCTGAGTCCAAGTCCGGCTCACGCGCCCGCCTCCCGGCGGATGTCCGCGGACAGGTGGAAGCGTTCCCCGCCCTGCGGGTTCTGGGTCACGGGCGAGCGAAAGCGGGCGTTGCTCAGCACGTGCGAGGACTCGATCAAGGGGATGAGCAGGGCCGCGCCGCTGGATTCCCCGCGGATCTGGACCTCGTTGTTGCGGATCTCCAAGGTGTTCAGCCAGGTGTCGTCGGGCAGGATGTGGGTGATGTCGTTGAGCACCTCCACCACCAGCAGCGAGGCACGCTTCTTCTCCACCAGGAAGTGTGACTGCACTCGCAGGGCGTCCAGCTTCTTGCGCAGAGCCTGCGCCGCCTCCGCTTGTTGGCGGGCGCTGGCGAGAATGGGCTCGAGCTGACGGATGGCCTGGCGCTTCTGCATCAAGGGCAAGGCTACCGCGCCAACCAGCAGGCTCAGGGCCAGGATCAGCAGCGCCAGGTTT
>CAYWTP010000462.1:0-2269 GCA_964461215.1 uncultured Ectothiorhodospiraceae bacterium
CGCGACGGTCGGGCTGCCCAAAGTGGAGATGAGCTACATCGGCGGGTAGGGCCGGTTGTAGCGCTCTGACCAGGGAAAACGCGATCAGAAGCGGTTGGCGTTCCGCGTGGATTCCGCCGGAGCGCCGAGTGCGTCGTCGATCGCCGCCCGGGCCCGGTCCTCCGACTCGGGCATCAGGTGGGCATAGGTGCGCAAGGTGAAGCCCGGATCGTGATGGCCCAGATATTCGGATACGGCGCGGATGCTGACGCCGTTCTCGAGAGGGACCGAGGGGTAGTGGTGTCTCAGGGCGTGCATCCCGTTCTCCCTGCTCCGCTCCACCCCGGCGCTGAGGAGCGCAGGCTTCCGGGCGTGGTGCGTGTAGTAGCGAAAGAGGCCCCTGCGCTCGGTTTGAGCAGCAACGCGGCCTTCTGTTCCTCGCCTTCTGGCTTCCGCCAAGGGAGTACCACCGCAGCGACGATGAAGGAGCCGGCATCACCGACTCGGTGTGGGCGAGTGCTAGTCGAAATGGATCGCTGTGGCCGTCCGGATCACCAGGTCGCGGTCGGACTGGGTGGGAAGTTGCTCGGCGTCGACCACAATGAGCTGCGCCTGACGATCCAACGACTCCACCGCAGCGTCTGGTCGCCGCCTGACCGCAACGTTCTTTGAAGTTGCCAGAGTCTGCAGGATGGACGACAACACCTGGGGATCGTTGCGAGCAAACCGGCGGATCGGCTCGATCGCCGCCTCGACGTAGTCTTCGTGTCGAAGCTCGGCTGCACGGATGATCGTCCGGCCATCAACCACCGACTCAGCCGGGGGGAGGTCCCGCACTGCGAGCTCGACCAGGATCTCGCCCAACCGTAGGACAATCTCTTCAGCAGTCTTGGGATCGTTGACCCCAGGCGACAAAGCCCTCGCGGCAATATCGACCAGCCGGGTGATTCCGAAGCTGACATCCCCGTGCCGGCTCCGCTGGTCACCGGTGACGAACGCGCTGGCCAACACCTCCGCAGCACGATCCGGATCCTCTGGGCGGGGCCACACCGAAACCAGCCGCTGGCCCGTCACCACGTAGTTGCCAACCGACTGGTGGATCATCACGTGGCTACGTTCAGGGACGCCCTCCAGGATGCGATCAACGCCGATGTATTGGATCCAACCGGCGTGACCAGCCTCCACCACAAACGCATCCGATGGGGGAGCTCCGCTTGGCACCCTGCCCGCGCCGACCGATTGTTCATCACCGTAGCCGTCGCCAAACTGGTCGTTGATCGCCGCCATCGTCTCCTCGGTGATCTTCCCGGCAACCGATTCCACCCGCAGCCTCTGGGCCGTCCGGTTGATCGACGCGATCACCGCCACCATGGCCGCCACCCCAAGAACCACAGCCACCATCACCGAGAAGCGCGGAATGAACGGACTCCCGCCTTCCTCGAGCGGAGCCCGTACCACCCGCAACACCAACAGGCAGTACACATAGGTTCCGAGCACCAGCCCAATAATGATCTGCTGGGCCCGGTCGCCAAGAAAGGAGCCCAACGTTCGGGGCGAGAACTGTGTCGACGCCAACTGCACCGCCACCAGCGTGAGAGCGAACACCACCGAAGCGGCAGTGATCGTGCCGCCCGCGATCACGCTGAGCAACACACGGCCGCTGTCAACCGTGCTGTCGAACACCGCCGGCAAGACATGCGCCTCGAGTGCCCGATCGAGCACCACAACACCTTGTGACAGAGCCAACGCAATAGCCATGAACAGCGCCGGGACATAGAAAAGGCTCTCGCCGACCCGCTCCCACAACGCCCGAAGCCGAGACCAGCTGCTATCGGTACCTGCGGTGCCACCGCTGCGACTAGGCACCGGCCGACCTGTCCGGCACCACTACCGTCGCCAACGATCCGCCGCGCTTCGGCAGAATCGCTGGTCCGCCCAACGAGCCCAGCAGCGTGCATGCCAAGACATTCAGCACTCGTTCCGTTCCTTGCCGGAACAAACAGACTAGCTGTGGCCGCCCCGCATGAGGCCGGCCGGCACACCGCCACACCGGTGTCTGAATGGAGTGACGGCCGCCTTGTACGTCGATTCGATACTTCAGAGGGTCGCCGGGTGCCAGACGCAAACACAGACCAATCGAGAAGAGTGATTCGCGAACTCCTCGAGCTCATCGGAGATCTGGCGTGGCTGCTGTCTGCTGTGATTCGTCAGCTCGGCACCCCGTACCGTTCGAGCCCCTCGGCAAGATCTTCGGGGCTGTCGACGCTGAACCACGAGCGACCGTCCTCGC
>CAYWTP010000463.1:0-2261 GCA_964461215.1 uncultured Ectothiorhodospiraceae bacterium
CGAGATATCCGTTGGGAAAGCTACTTCCTCTGCGGCTTCCGCTTCATCGCCGCCGGCCTGTTCCTGCTCTGATTCCTGTCCATCTTCGCCTTCATCGACCTGTGCATTCGGGTCAATTCCGCCAGCTTCTTCAGTGGCGTCGGTTGGGGTGTTTTCTGGATCATCGTCGGTCATTGCGGCCTCCGGCTGGCCTGCGGGCCGGCCAATGCGTTGAACAGGCTGGAACGTGCGTTGCGGCCCCGGGCGGTGCGGTTCACTGTGGGAGCGCCCGGCGCCTGCCCGAGCGGGGCACGGCCGGGGCCTGCGGGGGATACTACGCCTGCGCCCTGTTCCGAGCCGGTGAGCAGTGCACGAAAACCCTTGCTGCGGTCGAACAGGGCGGAGCGGGAGGCGCCGATGGCGCGGAGCTGCGCCTCTTTCTCGCGGTTGGAACGGGCCTCGGCGGCCTTGGCCATGTCCAGCTGCTGCTGGGCAATCGCGTTGTCGCCTCCGCCTCCGCTATCCACCCGTAACGTCCTCCAGATCCGTGTGCCCCTGGGCGATCAGCTGCCGGTAGAGCTGCCACGGCGTCACTGCCCAGGTATTCATGCCGATGGCCCGGGCGGCTACCGCCACACAGCTCCAGATCGGCCAGCCGCGGAAGTAACCGCCTTCCCGCACTGTGGTTTCTACCACAACCACCCGGTATCCGGCAAGCCGGGAAGTCTTGATCCAGTTCCAGGCGCAGTTTTCCGCGACCAGCACATTCAGCACCGTTTCTCCGCCGTCGACCATCAGCATCACGTTCGGCAGGACCTCGTGGAGCACGAACACGTGGCCGAATCCAGGCCGCAACCACCTGGCAATCCAGTTCCGGCGCTCGGCGTCCTTGAACACCACCCAGAATCGTTTGCTCCTAGACATCGAACGGGCTGTAGTCGCCGGATACGTCCACAGTGCTGGCCATGGGCTCACCGGCCAGCCTGCGCTGCTCCCGGTACTTCTTCGGCGGCCGGCCCTCACCCTCGCCGGTCAGGGCATAGCCGAGCGCGTCGCAGGGGTGGCTGTACTCGTTCTTCTCCGGCACCGTGCCGAACTTCTCCAGCGGGCCGGCCACGTTCAGGCGACGGTAGTACCACGCACCGGACAGCCCCTTGTGGATCATCGGCGCGCGCTCCTTGTGCACCATGATGCCCGGCTTGCCGTGGATGATCCGCTCGGTCGGCTCCGTGATCGCGCTGATGCGGGCCGCCGGATCCTGCGTCGGGCCGGTCATCGCCGGGAATCCGGCCGCCCGGAAATAGTTCAGCACCTTGCCGCCGAAAATCTGGTCATGCTGCTCAGCCGCCGGGTCCAGCCACATGGCCTTGATCGGGATGTCCGGGAACTGGTCGGCCAGGTACGCGCGCAGCTCGGTCACGAAGGTGTCCACGCTCATGCTCGATGCGACCAGCTCCCCCTGCACCAGCCACATGCCCCACGAGGACCTCTGCAGCACGCACGCCGCCGGCTGCAGGGTGCCACCACCAACGTCCACGCCGATGACGAGCGGGATGCCGGCCAGCACATCGAAGATGCCGCCGTGCATCTGGGCGCTGTAGGTCGGCACCGCCGGCCGGCCTTCCTTCACGTACACCAGCTTGTTCTGCTGGTAACACTGAATGTGCTCCAGCGGCTTGTTCTTGAGCTGCTGATGGTAGTAACCGGGTTTCAGGTTGGCCAGGTTCTCGGCCTCCGGGTTCACGCCCCACAGCTTGCCAGCCGCCGGGATGATCTCGCCTTCCTCGTACACCAGGTCCGTGAACCCCGGCTCGGTGCTGCGATACTTCCCGTTCTCGATGGCCTGCACTTCCAGCACGGCCGGCGGCTGCACGAATCCCTGCCAGTTGATTTTGACCACATGCACCACGCCATCCCGCTCGACTTTGATCTCGGTAACCGTCTTGTCCGGGTGATCGAACGTGCGCGGCCACCAGTGATCGGCGTCCATACTGTTCGTGTCCATGAAGATCGCCGCGCGCGTGCAGCTCCCCTTGAGCTTGTTCGGGTAGCGGCCAACACGCTCGGTCAGGGAGTCGATCAGCGTTTTCGGCACCTGCCGCGCCTCGTTCACCCAGGCGCCGGTCAGCTCGAACGACAGCAGCTTGCCCACGTCACGCGGCTTGTCTAGGGAGACAAAGTAAATCTCACAGTCGACGCCAGGCTCCAACAGCACCCGTTCGCCATGTTCGTCCGTGTTGTAGAGCGGCCGGCGGCGGATGTGATACTGGATTGGGGCGCTA
>CAYWTP010000464.1:0-2259 GCA_964461215.1 uncultured Ectothiorhodospiraceae bacterium
ATGAATTCCATGCTGAAATACGCGACACAGCTGAGCTCCGATTGAGGGTGGGTTTGCTGAAACCACGCAGGAGCCTTCGCGGCATTTCTCCTGGCTTGCACCATGTCGTCCACGTTCTTGCGGAAAGCGGGCTCGGCCAAAACACCTCGTAGCTTCTCCCGCGAGACAGTCTGCAGGACCACCCAGGGGTTGTGGGTGAGCGCCCACAGCACGGGATCGAGCTGCCGCCACACCTGGTCGGTGGCATGATTCCATGTCCAGCGCATATCCAGGGCAAGCTCGGCCAGTGAGTTGAATCCCTCCACGTCCGTGGGCAATAGACGCTCCTTCGGGTGGCCGATTCTCATGTGTTCGCTCATTGCCCCTCCTTTAAGTGTGTTCCAGATGCAAGCTTCACGGTGAGGGTTACGCTCCTGGCCAGCGCACAGCGCGCAGGCAAGACTATCCTGCACGCACGCTCTACCACCTCGATGTCGCGCCCGGCCAGTCGTTCGAGGGCGTTGGAGAGCCGGGTCACCCATTCGACGCGAAGCACACTGTCACCCGAGCCGGAGAGAGCGCCCTGGATCAACCCGGCATCGGCGCGGTCCTCCTCGACGAGAAGCACGGTGGTGGGGGGATCGCTCATGCCACGGGTGTTCGCGGGTATACACTTGCGCCACCATCCTGCGACCGGGGGAAGGGACAAGTATACCCTCGCGAAAGTGTGGGCATGGAAGCCGAGATACTCGTTGGGAAGACGGCTCAGCGCTTGTCGCCATTGCCATGGCCGTCATGGTTGCGATTATCGCCGTGACGGTCATCCCGGTCTTCACGATGCTTATCGCGGCGTTCACGATGCTGTTCCTGGTAACGCGGCGCGTACTCGCGGTGGTACCAGTCGTCCTGCACAAAGAAGACTCGCTCGCCGCAGGCGTTGTACTTCCTGCAGTATTTGCGCCAGTGTTTGGCGTGATCCCTTGGCACGCGAAGATAGACCGGCGGACGATTCTCCGGCACCCGTTCGACTGCAATGGGCCGGCGGTAGAGCACTTGCGGCTGCGGATAGCCGCCGATGTCGAGACGTCCATAGAAGCCGGGTTGGCCAATGCTGACGGAAACACTGACATCCGCCGCAAGTGCCGGCGCGGTGACCGCGGCCAGTGCGGCCAGTGCGGCTGGGAATAATAAACGTTTCATGACTTGTATCTCCTGTAGTGCCAGTGGTCCGCATGCGAGAGCAGGGGCATTGGGCAGTCTCGCCGTCGAATTGCGGCGGTGAGTGACCGCAGCGCGCCGGGCAGGTTAGCCCGGGCGCCCCGCACATGGCTCATTTAGCGACGCTGCTACCGACTACTTGGATGTCCACCCGGCGGTCGGGCTGCAAGCAGGCGATTACCTCGGCGTTCTTGGGGCCGTCGCATTCCCCCAGCTCTGGTGACCGGCTGCGCCTCACCCCTGCCTCCGGCCTGAATGCGATCCGGCTGGACGCCCTTGCTGGCCAGGTAGGACTTCACCGCCTGCGCGCGGTTCGCAGGGAATCGCGGACTCCAAGGACGGCAGGGCTGTGCCCGTGTGCCAGCACTCCCCGTAGGCGCCCGTAGCGACCGCTTCGCGCTGGTCAGTGACGTATGCCCTGGCTATGGGGCTGCTTTCCGCTCTTGCCGCACCCGATACGATGCCCAGTGCCAGTGCCCACGATATTGCAAGGCCGAGTTGTTTCTTGGTGAATGAATGTTTCATGCTTGCTCCAAATGCATAAGTGGCTGGGTCTTCCGCCTTCTGTTGCCTGCATTCTCTTGAACACCAGACAGGAACGGCGCAATACCGACGCTGACGGTCACGGGCTAACGGCCTCCGCCCTCGAGACGTGTGGCGCGTGCTGACTTTCGCTGCGCTCCCTGCGGTCAAGGGGAAGGTTCCTGAGGGTAATCAGTCATCGTACACATCATCCTCCATGCGCGGATCGGCTTCCGTACCCTAGCGCACAGCCCGTGCCGTCGCTCCGGCCGTATCCAGCGGCACGGTCAATCCTGAAGTACGATGCTTTACGGACCACCCGCCATGCCGGGTCCGCCCCTGCCGCGCATCATGTTCACGGTCTCCTTGCGAGTACACGTATATACATCCCGAGTTCTCCATGATCCGCGTACCCGGGGGTTCAGTATTGAGGTGCATGGTCGGCGGATCTCTATTCTCCCAGCAGCCCCGCCAGGGGCTGCAGTTGCTCCACGTGCTGGGACACCGCCATCAGGATGACGATGATCGGAATGCCGAGCA
>CAYWTP010000465.1:0-2252 GCA_964461215.1 uncultured Ectothiorhodospiraceae bacterium
TCCCGCCCACCGTGGCCATCGAGCAGCGCACCAGCCGCGGCGGCCGCAAGAGCACCGTGGCCACCCTGACCGAGACCTACCACTTCCTGCGCCTGCTCTACGTGAAGCTGGGAATCCAGTATTGCCCGGATTGTGACATCCCGATCCAGCCCCAGACGCCGGAGGCCATATTGGCACAAGTGCTCAAGACCTACCGCGGCCGGCGCCTGATGCTGCTGGCGCCCCTGGTGGTCTCACGCAAGGGCTATTACACCGACCTGGCCAAGTGGGCGGCGGGCAAGGGCTTCTCACACCTGCGGGTAGACGGTGAGCTGACGCCCACCGACCCATGGCCCCGCCTGGATCGGTTCCGGGAGCACAGCATAGAGCTGCCGGTAGGACAGATCACGGTCACGCCCGAGTCCGAGGAGCCGTTGCGGGGCCTGATTCGGCAGGCGTTGGATCTGGGCAAGGGCACGGTACAGGTGGCTTCCGCCCGGGGCCGGGGCGCCGGAACCCTGTTTTCGACCCGGCGCGCCTGCCCGGGATGCGGGCGCAGCTTCCCGGAGCCGGATCCGCGGCTGTTCTCCTTCAACTCCCGCCACGGCTGGTGCGAGCGCTGCTACGGCACCGGGGTCCTACTGCCCGGATTCGACGCCGGGCAGACGGGCGAGGAGATCTGGTGGAACGAGTGGTGGGAGGGCGCCGAGAGGGTATGCCCGGCCTGCGACGGCCGGCGCCTGCGGCCCGAGGCCCTGGCCGTGCGCTTCCGCGACCGCTCCATCGCCCAGATCACGGCCTTTCCCGTGGCGGCCGCCGAGACCTGGGTACGGGGATTGCACCTGGCCGGGCGGGAGGCCGGGATCGCCCGCGACATTCTGGCCGAGATGCGGTCTCGCTTCATCTTCCTCAAGGAGGTGGGGCTGGGCTATCTGTCGCTGGACCGGGCCGCCCCCACGCTCTCGGGCGGCGAGGCCCAGCGCATTCGCCTGGCCTCACAGCTCGGCTCCAACTTACAGGGCGTGTGCTACATCCTGGACGAGCCCACCATCGGCTTGCATCCCCGCGACAACCGGATGCTGCTGAAGACGCTCCGGCGCCTGGAGGCCAAGGGCAATACGGTGGTGGTGGTAGAACATGACGAGGACACCATCCGCGCGGCCGGACACGTCGTAGATCTGGGCCCGGGTGCGGGGACGAACGGGGGCCAGGTGGTCGCCGCCGGCACGGTGGCCGAGCTGATGGCCAGTCCCGCCTCCGTTACCGGCCGATTCCTGGCCAACCCGTTGCGCCATCCGCTGTCGGACCGGCCGGAGCCGGTTAGCACACCGCAGCCTGTCGTCTTGGAGATAGTGGGCGCCCACTTGCACAACCTCAAGGACCTGAACGTGAGCCTGCCGCTGGCACGCCTGGTGTGCGTCACCGGCGTCAGCGGCAGCGGCAAGAGCACGCTCATCCGCGAGGTGCTGCACGGCGGCCTCAAGGCGCTCCTGAAAGCCGGGCGCTCCCGGCGGACGCTCGCCCCGCCGGGGTGCCGGGAGCTTCGGGGCTGGGAGCAGGTGGCCAGGGTCCTGGAGGTGGACCAGACGCCCATCGGCAAGACACCCCGCTCCTGCCCGGCCACCTACGTGGGCATCTGGGACACTATCCGGCGGCTGTTCGCGGACACCCCGGAGGCCCGCCTGCGCGGCTGGGCTCCCGGGAGATTTTCGTTCAACGTCAAGGACGGGCGCTGCGCGGCCTGCGAAGGCCAGGGGATCAAGAAGATCGAGATGAGCTTCCTGCCGGACGTGAAGGTACCCTGCGAGGTGTGCGGCGGAACGCGCTTCAACGACCAGACCCGCTCGGTGCTGTATAAGCAAAGAAGCATCGCCGACCTGCTGGCCATGAGCGTCGATGAGGCCGCCGACTTCTTCACGGCGCATGCCGGAATCCATCACGCCCTGAGCTTGTTGCAGGACGTAGGCCTGGGGTATCTCACCCTGGGCCAGCAGAGCCCCACCCTGTCCGGCGGCGAGGCCCAGCGCATCAAGCTCGTCACCGAGCTGGCCAAGGCACGCGCGGCCCCCGCCCGTCTGCCGGGGCGGTCATCCCGGAGACCGGCGCAGGGCTCCTTGTATATCCTGGATGAGCCCACCATCGGCCTGCACATGGCCGACGTGGAGAAGCTGATCCGGGTCCTGCTCCGCCTGGTCGACGCCGGCAACACGGTGGTCGTCATCGAGCACAACCTGGACGTGATTCCCGAGGCGCACTGGATCATCGACCTGGGC
>CAYWTP010000466.1:0-2226 GCA_964461215.1 uncultured Ectothiorhodospiraceae bacterium
GCCGTGCTCTTCGAGCTTGCGGACCACCGCGGCGATGGAGGAGTTCTTCTGGCCCACCGCCACGTAGATGCACTTAACCCCGGTGCCCTTCTGGTTGATGATGGCGTCCACGGCCACGGCGGTCTTGCCCGTCTGGCGATCGCCGATGATCAGCTCACGCTGGCCGCGGCCGATGGGCACCATGGCATCGATAGCCTTCAGCCCGGTCTGCACCGGCTGCGACACGGACTGGCGCGCGATCACGCCCGGGGCCACTTTCTCTATCGGCGAGGTACTGGCAGCGTCGAGCCCGCCCTTGCCGTCGATGGGCTCGCCCAGGGAGTTCACCACCCGTCCCAGCAGTCCCGGTCCTACCGGAACCTCCAGGATCCTGCCGGTGCACTTGACCACGTCACCCTCGGAGATGTGGCCGTAGTCACCCAGCACCACCACGCCGACGGAGTCCCGCTCCAGGTTCAGGGCCATGCCGTAGGTATTGCCCGGCAGTTCCACCATTTCTCCCTGCATCACGTCGCTCAGGCCGTGAATCCGGACGATGCCGTCAGTCAGGCTCACCACCGTGCCTTCGGTGCGGGCCTCCGTACCCAGATCGAAGGTCTCAAGCTTCTTCTTGATCAGATCACTGATTTCTGTCGCACTGAGTTGCATCATCGAACCCCTAGTATTTTCTCGATCCGGTGGCCGCCGCGTCGCCGGCAGATACCCGCGTTCAGCCCAACGCCGCGCCGAGCTGGCGCAGCCGGCCCTTGAGCGACGCGTCGATGACCAGGTCCCCCGCGCGGACGATGACTCCGCCAATCAGTGACCGGTCCGTGTGTGCTTCCAGCTCAACCTCGCAGCCCAGGCGCTTCTCCATGGCCTCGGTGATCATCTTCTTGAACTTCGGGCCGACCGCGTACGCGGACAGCACAGTCACCTTCTCCCGCCTCTCGGCACGGGCGCGCTCCTGCTCATACAGGGCGAGGATCTCCGGCATCAGCGCCAGCCGGCCATTCTCGGTCAGGACCCGCACCAGATTCGTGCCCTCCGTGGTCAGGCGGTCGCCCGCCACCTCAATGACCAGCTCGGCGAGCTGCGGCTTTTCGATGCGAGGATCGGCAATCAACCCCAGCATGGTCCGGTCGCGGACCACCGAGGCGAGAAACGTCAGCATCTCCGACCAGGGGCCGAGCCGATCCTGCTCCCGGGCCAGCTTGAAGACGGCCACGGCGTAGGGCCGCGCAAGTGTGCTCTTCTCTTCCATTGTCTTAGAGCTGGCCCGCCAGCTTCTCCAGTAGCTCGTTGTGGGCGGCCGAGTCCACCTCCCGCATCAGCACCTGCTCAGCGCCGGCCATAGCCAGGGCCACCACCTCCTTGCGCAGCCCTTCCTTGGTCCGGTTGACCTCCTGGGTGATCTCGGCGCGTGCCGCGGACAACAGCCGCTCGCCCTCGCTGCGGGCATCGACCTTGGCCTCTTCCACGATCTCACCGGCGCGCTTCTGGGCCTGGCCGATGATATCAGCCGCTTTGCCCTTGGCCTCATGGATGAGGTCGTGAGCGTGCTTCTCGGCCAACTCCTTCTCGTGCAAGCCCCGCTCGGCGGCCGCCAGTCCATCGGCGATACGCTTCTTGCGTTCCTCCAGCATGCGCAGCATCGGCTCCCACAGGACGCCTTTGACGAACCAGACCAGCACCGCGAATGTGAGCATCTGGCCGAATAACGTGGCGGTTACGTTCACAGTCCAACTCCCGATTTGAGCTCAGGCGCCCCGCATTTGCGGGGCACGGGTTCGCGGCTTCAGCCCCCGATGGCGGACTGGGCGGCGCCAATGAACGGGTTGGCGAACACGAACCACATGGAGATACCCAGCACGATCATCGGGAAGGCCTCCATCAGACCGCCGGTGAAGAGCATCTGGCCCAGAAGCTGCGGGCGCATCTCGGGCTGGCGGGCGATGCTCTCGATGTACTTGGAGCAGATCAGACCCCAGCCCAAGGCCGAGCCGAGCCCGGCGGCGGCGAGGATGATGCCCACGCCCATGGCGGTGTAGGCGTAGATCATGGCAATTGCATCGGCATTCATCGGTAATCTCCTTTGAGCAGTGAACCTTTGACCCTCAGTGCTCTTCATGCTCTTCATGCGCCAACGCCAGGTACACGATGGTCAGCAGCATGAAGATGAAGGCCTGCAGGGTAATAACCAGGATGTGGAAGATGGCCCAGCCGCCGCCGGGCAGCCACTGAATC
>CAYWTP010000467.1:0-2225 GCA_964461215.1 uncultured Ectothiorhodospiraceae bacterium
TCAAATAGGCCCACATGAGGTTGGCCATCGCCTGATGCAGATCCAGCACCACGGCGGCCCACCCCGGCAGGGCGCCGGACGGTGCCATGGCCAGCCATACCAGGGTGCCGGTGAGCGCCATAAATAGCGTGCACAGGGCACCCAGCCCGTGCACGGCCTGGGCCAGGGGGCGGACATCGACCTCTGGAGCCAGGCGCCCGTGTCGGGCTTCGGCCATGGCCCGGCGAGCTGCAGATAGCAGCGCACCCCTTCCAGCAGCCGTCAGCCAGCCGAACAGCGTGCGATACCCGGGCTCGTAGAGACGGCGGGCGAGCCACAGGAACCAGCCCAGAATTAAGGCTAGCAGGGCCAGACCGAGGATCTCGTGCAGGCTGAAGCCCAGGCTCTCCACCGCGGCACGGGTGACCCGGGGACGCGGCCGCTGCATGAAGGTGGACAGCAGAAGCTGCAGGCTCACACCCGCGGCAAGCCCCAGGTGCAGCAGGCGGGAGGTCAAGGAAGAAGGATCGCGCTCGTTCTGCGTAGTCATCATTCTCCTGGCTCGTGAGTCATTGGCAACACGCCGCCCAGTGGCGAGCGCAGCTCCCTAGTTCTACTTTGTCACATTCGGGCTGGCGGTCCGGAGGATCTTTCCGGGACACGCCGTGGATACCCACGGCGCTGCGCAATCCGTGCTGCGCTTGTGGGACCAGCCCATGCCATCCGGGCATGGGCGCTCACCGGGGGCTGCGAAGGGCCACCGGCCCTTCGGTCCCGGTTCGCCCCTGGAGGCTCGATCGCCGGCTTCCTGCCGGCGACGGTCCCGGAAAGACCCTCCGGACCCCCTCTCAAACCGGGGCGATGGTCAATGTGACAGAGTAGAACTAGGCGAGCCCCGGCAACAGCGTCTTGAGCCCGCTGGTAACAAAGCCTACCGCGATGGCCGCCAGCAGCAGGCCCATGATACGGGTGGCGATGTTCATGCCGGTGCTGCCCAGGACCCGGGCCAGGCCCTCGCCCAGGTGCAGCGACAGCCATACCAGTCCCGCCACGAGCCAGATCTCGGCCAGCAGCACGCCCGTGCTCAGCCAGCCGCCGCCTTGTGCATAGATGATGACGGTGCTGATGGCCCCGGGGCCGGCCAACAGAGGAATTCCCAGCGGCACCACGCCGACCTGATCCTTGCCCTGGGCCTCATCGGCCTCCTCATCCGTGTGGCGGGCGCCGCTCATGCGCGCGTGGAGCATGGCAATGGCCATGAGCAGAATGAGGATCCCGCCGCCCACCTGGAATGCCGGCACGCTGATACCAAACAAGCGCAGCAGGACCCGGCCGCCGAGGGCCGAAGCGGTCAGCACCAGCGCCACCGTGAGCGCCGCCCGGTGGGCGGTGGCACGGCGCTGGACCGGATTCTCCCCGCCGGTCAGCGCAGCGAAGGCCGACGCCGCCAGAAGCGGATTGACGATCACCACCAGCCCGACCAGCGTGCGCAGCCAGGCGTGCCAGTCAGTCATGCCAGTCGCCATCACGGTCTGGGCTACGCCGCTCCAGCACGCGGTACTCACCCTCGACCACCGTGGCGCCTCCATGGCCACCCGCACGCCGCAGACGCCGACGCAGCCACCAGATCCGCACCGCCAGAACGAGGCCCGCGGCCACGACCAAGCCCAGGATCACCAGCCCGAAGGCCAACCCCAGCACAATCACGAGGACGGCAACGACACCCGCCAGGATACGCTCTGGCCAGCCCAGGGGAATGCCGTTTATCACTACACGTCTTGGCATGATTTCAATCTCATCGTCGATTGTGCCTAGCATCTTTCGGACCAATGGCGAAAGACCGGCTTGAAATGGAGGCGGCCGTACTGCTTTCCGGTGCTTGCCTGTGCTACCAGCGCAGCTCGCGGTCACGTACCGCCTCGGCCTGGGCGATATGACCCAAAGCGAGCGGATTATTCCCACCAGCACGTCCGATGAGACCAGGAGTGGCGCAGCGCCAGGATGCCCCGGAACTTGTCTCCAGCTTATAAGCACTATGGGGACGGTGGGATGAGGAAGCAAGCGTGCGCATCCGCCCGACACGAAGCATGCGGTCCCCGGGCAGGTGAGGCCTGCCCCTGCGGCTTCCCTGTGTTCGACCGCGGGATGCGCCTGAAAAAGCAGCGGTCCCTTGCGGGACCGTTGCAGAGGTTCATAGGCTAGTCCTTAAGGGGCACCTGGCGTCGCGGCATTGCGGAAGGACTTGC
>CAYWTP010000468.1:0-2216 GCA_964461215.1 uncultured Ectothiorhodospiraceae bacterium
ATCCGCCTTATCATCCCGTGTCCGATACGGCGTTCTTCACCTCTTATGCCAAAGACGGGTTCGGGGTGGAGTCTCAGGAGGAGCTGGCGCGGACGTTCGCCACTCTGGCTGAACGAGGCGTGAAGGTCATGTTGTCCAACTCCATGACCGATTTCACACGGAGCCTTTACAAGGACTTCTACATCACTCGGGTGATGGCCAGCCGCATGGTCAACAGCCGCGCCGACAAACGGGGAAAGGTTGCAGAAGTGCTGGTTACCAGCTTTCCCGTGCCGGCCCAACGCGGGGCGGCACAAACGGCTGTGACCAGAACCACACCAAGCACACCCCATCGCGCTCGCCCGATACCTAAGAACGGCCGTGCCGTTACGGCGGTAGCTGCAAGGAGGACCGCTGGCCTTCTCCCCAACCGCTGGCTCCTGGAGAACGAGTACCCCGACGTAGCCGCACTCATCGACGAAGTCACGCAGGAATGGAAGGCAGAGGGCAAGCAGACCCGCCGCAACTGGTGGGAAGTCCTGGCCGGGGACCCAAAGGGCAACCCGCGGGTGGTGGCAGGCCGACAATTTCCTGTCCTGCGGGCAGCCCAGCTCCGCCAGGGAATCCCGGTCACCGACAACGCCATCTGCCGCAATCCCACAGAGCCCCTGCCCGCACGCCGCGCCCCCCGCAGTCCCCGCCAATGAGGCTGATAACTGATAGCTATAATATCCCCATGAACATCCTGTTTCTGGAGATCGATCAGGAGCGCGAGTGGGCCGTGGCCTCCATCGGGCCGGCGTTCATCGGCGCCTTCCTGCGCGCGCACGGCCACGGGGTCGAGCTGCTGCGTGTAAGCTTGAGCATGGACGCGGACGAGCTGGCGGCGCGGATCCGCGCCGCCGCACCGGGGCTCCTGGGCGTGTCGCTGACCACCCGCCAATGGCTGCGCGCGCGGGAGATCGTGGCTGCCATCCGCGCCAGGCTCGACGTTCCACTCATTGCCGGCGGCCTGCACCCCACTTTCAGTCCCGAGCTGGTGCTCGCCAGCCCCGGCTTCGACTATGTGTGCCTGGGCGAAGGCGAGCAGGCCATGCTGGAGCTGGTACAGCACCTGGAACGATCGGGCGGGACGCCTCCCGAGGGGATCCGCAACATCTGGCCCAAGGGCGGTGAACGTCCCGCGGTACGGGAGCCTTTCGCACCCCTGGAGGATCTGCCCTTCCTGGCGCGGGATCTGCTGGATGAGAAGTACGGCGTGGTGCACATCGTGACCCAGCGGGGCTGCCCCTTCCCCTGCACCTACTGCGCCGCCCGCCAGCTCAGCGACCTCTATGACGGTGCCTACGCAACCTACGGCCGCCGGCGCTCACCCGAGAATGTGTTCGCCGAGCTGGAGCAGATCCGCCGCGACGGCCTGCTCAGCTACGTCATCTTCCTGGACGACACCTTCACCATCGATCATCGCTGGGTGAAGCGCTTCTGCGCTCTCTACGGGCCGCGCCTCGGGGTACCCTTCTCCCTGCACGCCCGGGTCGAGACCGTGAATCCGGCGATGCTGCGGGAGCTGGCGGCCGCCGGCTGCCGCCACATCGTCTACGGTGTCGAGAGCGGCAGCGAGCGGGTGCGCCGCGAGATCATGCAGCGCCACGCCGGCAACCAGCGCTTCATCGACGTGTTCCGCTGGACCCGCGAGGCCGGAATGCTGGTCACCGCCAACTACATCATCGGCACACCGGGCGAGACCGGCGAGGACATCGAGCAGACCCTGGCCCTGCACGACGCCCTGGCGCCCGACGACTTCGGCTACTTCGTGTTCTATCCCTATCCCGGCACCTCCCTCTTCCACCTGTGCCGCGAGCGCGGATATCTGCCCGAGGACTACTACGAGCAGCCCGCCAACCACCGCCAGACCATCCTCACTCTGCCCGATCTAAGCCCCGAAGACATCGAGCACTACTACGAGCGCTTCACGCGGGTTCGCGAGCGCGACCAGCTCGCACGCCTGGGACCGGACCAGTCCCAATACCACCAGAGCGTCGTCGACGAGGTGCGGGCCAGCGCGGCCCTCGGGTAGGAGGAGCGCCGAAAGAGGTTGCGCGGGAACGAGACGGCACACTGCTGACGCCGCCCGATCCACGACCGGTGCTCTGAGTGGCGCTTACTGCTGCTGGCGGGTTACTTTCTTTGCTTGCCCAAGGTAGGAGCGGGCGTTAGCCCGCGAACGGTTGTAGCAC
>CAYWTP010000469.1:0-2206 GCA_964461215.1 uncultured Ectothiorhodospiraceae bacterium
CATCGTCCACCAGGATGCCGATGGAGAAGATGAGGGCGAACAGGGTCACCCGGTTCAGGGTAAAGCCCCAGGCCCAGGAGGCGAAGAGTGTGGCCATGAGGGTGATGACGACCGCCGTACCGACGATGAATGCCTCGCGCCAGCCCAGGGCGAACAGCACCAGCAGCACCACCGAAAGGGTGGCGAAGGTCAGCTTGCCGATGAGCTTCCTGGCCTTCTGGTCGGCGGTCACGCCATAGTTGCGGGTCACGGTCACGTTGACCCCCTCGGGAACGAACACCCCCTTGAGCTGCTCGAAGCGCTGGATCACCTGCTCGGCGATCTCGACGGCGTTGGTGCCCGGCTGCTTGGCGATGGCCACCGTGACCGCCGGGAACTCGCCGCGTACCGGGATCCCCTTGGCGCCCGCCGCCGGCCCGGTGCCGAACCAGACGTACTTCTCCGGCTGGTCCGGGCCCACGCCGACGTCCGCCACGTCGCGCAGGTAAACCGGCCTGCCGTCCTTGACGCCGACGACGAGAGACGCAATCTCATCCACGGTGGACAGAAACTCGCCTGCTTGCACCACGATATCGTGATTATTCTTCACGATGGCTCCTGCGCTCAGGGTGCTGTTGCTGGCCGTCAGCGCCTTGCGCAGATCGCTCACGGCGATGCCGTAGCCGGCGGCGCGCACCGGATCCAGCCGCACGTGCACGACGTGGTCCGGCCCACCCACCGTATAAATGTCCCGGGTGCCCTTGACTCGCTTGAGCTCCGCCTCCACCGCGTGGGCCACCTTCTCCAGCTCGTACCCGCCACGCTTGGGGTCCTGCGTCCACAGGGTCAGGGTGACGATGGGCACGTCGTCGATGCCCTTGGCCTTAACGATCGGCTGCCCCACGCCCAGGTTGGGCGGCAGCCAGTCCTGGTTGGAGTAGATGGCGTCGTAAAGACGCACGATGGCGTCGGTGCGGTCCTCGCCCACCTTGTAGCGCACCGTGAGCACCGCCATGCCGGGGCGCGAGGTGGAGTAGACGTGCTCTACGCCCTGGATCTCCGAGAACACCTGCTCGGCAGGGGTGGCTACCAGGTGCTCAACCTCGGTGGTGGAGGCCCCCGGGAAAGGAATGAACACGTTGGCAAAGGTGACGTGGATCTGCGGCTCCTCCTCGCGCGGTGTCACCAGCACGGCGAACAGCCCCAGAAGCACCCCCACCAGCGCCAGCAGGGGCGTAATCTCCGAGCGATAGAACTTGCGGGCAATGCTGCCCGACAGACCCAGGCGTTCCTTCATTCTCCGTCCCCCGACCCGGCCGGGCTCTTCAAGTACACGGCGGCCGCTACCGGATCCATGGCAATCCGCTCACCCTCGTCGAGCCCCGCCAGGATCTCCACGCCGTCGGCGTGAACCCGGCCCAGGCGCACCTGCCGCAGGGCCACGTGCCCGGCGTCATCGACCACGTACACGGCCCGAACCTCGCTGCGGTAGGCGATGGCCGCAGCCGGGACCATGAGCACCTTCTCCCGGCCGGTGATGAAAGCCACCTTGACGAAGGTGCCCGGGTAGAGGCCGTGCTCGCCCTCGGGCAGATCCACCCGGACCTTGAAGGTGTGGGTGGCGGGGTCCGCGTAGGGTGTGAAGGTGAGCTTCTCCGCGTCGATCTCCCGGTTGTCCTGGGAGGTGACGATGATCCGCGCCACGGCCTGGGTGCGAACCGCCTCGATAAGATTCTGGGGCACCACGGTCTCGGCCCGCAGGCGTTCCAGGGAGAAGCCCGTCATCAGCGGCTGTCCCACGTTCACCGACTCACCGGGCTCCACGTGCCGCTCCACCACGATGCCGCTGTAGGGCGCCCGCACCACCGTATAATCGAGCTGCTCCTGGGCCTGCTGCACACCCGCTTCGGCGGAGTCCAGTCGGGCCCTGGCGGACTTCAGGTCGGCCCGGGCCTTGTCCATCTCGGCCGTGGACACATGCTTCTTGGCAAACAGCTCCTCCAGCCGCCGGGTCTGGTCCTGGGTCTCTTTGTTACGGGCCTGGGCCTCCTTGAGCGTCGCCTGGGCCTGGGCCAGCCGGGCACGGTGCTCGGTATCCTTGAAGCGCAGCAGCACGCCGCCCTTAGGGACGTAATCATCCACGTCGAAGTACACGTCGGTGATCTGGCCAGCGGTCTGGGCCGAGACCGTAGACTTGAGCACGGCCTCGATGACGGCATCGAAGATG
>CAYWTP010000470.1:0-2199 GCA_964461215.1 uncultured Ectothiorhodospiraceae bacterium
GGGTGCCGGCCATGCCGGCAAGGGTGTCGCTGATAGACCGCAGCGACCACGGTATGAACAGTCGCAAAGCGCAGCACACGCCATGACGAGGTGCAGCCCAAAATTCCGCGCACCGCTGTCTCCATTTCCCTAGACCCCGAGCCCCGGATAAGCGGTGACCAGTGTCAGCACGTTGCGCTGGAGCCGACTCCGGTAAGAGGCTGGTCGGGCGCACCATCCAGTCCCGGGCTCCCCCTCAGCGCGGTAGGTGTGGCCCAATGCTGCGCTATGCGGCATACTTTATACACACGCCCATACACAACATGAGGTGTCTACGATGAGGACCAATATCGTGCTCGATGAACAGCTCGTGGCGGAGGCCATGGGCTATGCCAAGGTCGGCAGCAAGCGTGAGCTTGTCGATCTGGCCCTGCGGGAGTTCATCGCAGCCCGCCGGCGGCGCGACATCGGGGAGCTGTTCGGCAAGGTCCAGATAGATCCGGACTACGATTACAAGGCTCTGCGCCGCGAGGAGCCTTGAGTTGTATCTGATCGACACCTCCGTCTGGATCGACAGCCTGAGAGAGATCGACAATGGGCCAGTGCGCTTCTTCAAGGCACTGGTCGCTGACGGTGTTCCTTACGGGATTACGGGCGTCATCTACCAGGAAGTGCTCCAAGGGGCTCGCAGCCGCGCCGACTATGACCGCCTGCGGGCCTATCTTGGCTCCTTGACCTTCTATCACCCGCAGGACCCGGTGGCCACCTACGCCGAGGCCGCAGACCTGTACCGTCAATGCCGTGATCGAGGGATCACGATACGCTCGACCGTGGACTGTCTGATCGCCCGCATCGCGGCCGAGCACCATCTCGCCCTCGTGCACAACGACCGGGACTTCACGAACATCGCCGGCGTGTATCCTGAGCTGCATATCGCCAACTGCACGACGCACTGACACGCTCGGCGGGGAGTTCGCCGAGCCGCGGCCCGCTCGAAGCGCGTTCCTCACCGGCGCGCTGGCCGCACGGGGTTCGCACGCCGGTTGTCCGCACAGAGCAGTTGTCGACGATTGCCGCGTTAAGTGGCGTGAGGGGAAAGACCGGATATCACGACCCGTATGCTCGCGGCTCTGCATCCACCCCTGACTGTGGGTTGTCGGCCGCGGGATGAGCGCCCGACTCACTTCGGTATACTGTTCTCGGATCTACCGAAGTCGAACCCCGTCCGCTGATGCTCAGAGTCTACCGCGTCCTGGCGAGTCACCGCCGACGGCTGCTGGGCGCCATCAGGGACGGCCGGCCCGATGAGTGGCTCAGCTATCCAGATCCCAAGGACCCGGCATTGTGGGACGGCGGGGAGTTCCGCGGTGAGCAGCTTGCCCGCGCCGCCGGAGGCACCCTCTTTGGCGACCGCCCCCACCGGATACGCAGCTCTGAGTGATCAACCTGTCCCGTACAGAGCGGCGCCGCTCGATCCGCATCCACTTGGCCCGATTGGGTTCCCGGCTCAACGTCCGCCATAATTCCCGGTAGACTTCTCTGAGCCACACCCATGTGCGGACGCTACGTAAGCAAGGTCGAGGCTGCCCTCGAACGCGCCTGGAACCTGCGCAGGCCTCCGCCATTGTTTGAGAGCTACAACGTTGCCCCATCCACCGCCGTCCCCATCGTGCGCATCACGCCAGAAGGCGAGCGTGAGGCGGTGCTCATGCGCTGGGGCCTGATTCCCTTCTGGGCCAACGGCGAGCCGCCCAAGTACAGCACCATCAACGCCACGGCCGAGCGCATCAAGACCGCGCCGGCCTATCGCGGACCGTGGAAGCGCGGGCAGCGCTGCCTGTTCCCGGTCAACGGCTTCTACGAGTGGCAGGCCGTCCCCGGCCGGCCGGCCAAGCAGCCCTGGTACATCCGCCTGCCGGACGAAGAGGTGTTCGCCCTGGGCGGTCTGTGGGACAGCTCGCGCCGTGCCGACGGCACCGTGGTCGAGAGCTGCACCATTGTCACCATCCCCGCCAACGAGCTGCTGGCCGAGATCCACAACACCAAGAAGCGCATGCCCCTGATCCTCCCCGCGGATGCTTACGCCGCCTGGTTGGCCCCAGATGCCGGCGCCGCCGAGGCAGCCATCGAGCCCTATCCCGCGGGCCGCATGGAGGCGTGGCCCGTCAGCACCTACGTCAATAGTCCCCGGCACGACGATCCGGAGTGCACCAGCCCGCT
>CAYWTP010000471.1:0-2188 GCA_964461215.1 uncultured Ectothiorhodospiraceae bacterium
ACATATCCGTCTTCCATGCGGTGAACGGGCAAGAGGCATTGGAGGAGTTGTGCGCGCGAGGAGACCGTATTGCGCTTATCGTCAGTGATCTCAATCTGCCGGATTGCAGTGGAGTGGAGTTGATTGACCGTCTCGTTGATATTCGGGAGGATATCCCCTTTGTTCTGGCAAGCGGGAATATGCCGGATGGCGTAAGAGAACGGAACTTTGCAAAGGGACGGGTAGCCTGCCTTCAAAAACCGACAACTGGGGCAAGAGAGTGGTTCGTCAACCTGGTTGATGAATATTGCAAAAAGGGCGACTAGATCTTTCCCTTGAGTCAAGCGCATCTTTTTCGCTTACATCTCCCGCGCTTACGGTTAATCGGGCAGGCTGTTTTTCCGCCGGTAATTTGCTTGTTTCTTCATCTCCTCGATCCTAAGCAATGCAATTGCAGCTGATCGGTGTCGGGTAGACCCGGGCGGTCGCCCGCCCGAGCCCCCCACAGATCCGGATGTGCAGATTCCCCGCGTCCTGCTACTCAGATGCATGGGTGCGCTGCGTGACGGCAGAGCGGGTGGACGACCCGCGTTGGCGGCAGCGGGTAACGCTGGTGGAGACGGCTGGAACGGTCCCAGGTCAGGCACCGCTGCTTCCACCTCTGTAGGAAGCCACACGGCGCAACGGCCGTGAGAGGACATCCAAATTGCCGCACGCACTGGTGCTGAGGCTGAGGTGCTCCCCATCTTCGTACCACGAGGAGTGAGAGACATCAACATGGTGGATGGTCCTCGTGGGCCCCGATGTGGGCAGCAAGCAGGACGGAGGCCGACGGAGTCGGCCGGAGGCCTGCTTGCTCGGCGAACTCGGCTGGGGGCTTCCCGCCGAGCGACGAATGCGGCCTAAAGTGGTTGTAGTCGTGTCGCCAGGCGTCGATGATCGTGCGCGCATCTGCCAGCGTCGTGAACCAGTGGAGATTGAGGCACTCGTCCCGGAACCTGCCGTTGAAGCTCTCGATGACGCAGTTCTCGACGGGGCGGCCAGGCCGAATGAACCTCAGCTCGACGCCACGCTCGTAGGCCCACTGATCAAGAGCCTTGCTGGTGAACTCCGGGCCGTTGTCGATAACGATCCTCTCCGGGAGACCACGCCAGCTACCCACTTCGTCTAGCACCCGGGCCACCCGGCTCCCTCCGATCGACGTGTCGACCTTGATAGCCAGGCACTCTCTGGTCGCGTCGTCCACGATGTTGAGGGTCCTCAGCCGCCGGCTGTCGGCGAGCACATCGCTCATGAAGTCCATCGACCACTGCTCGTTTGCTCGCTGCGGAATCACCCTCGGCCTGCGGTTCGCCTGGGCCACGCGCTTGCGCTTCTTGCGTCGCACCGCCAGCCCAAGGATCGTGTAGAGCCGATACACTCTCTTGTGGTTCACCTTCCGGCCTTCCCTGCGGACCATCACATGCAGCCGCCGATACCCATACCGCGGCTTGATCGCCGCCAGCTCCGGCAATCGGCTCAGCAACCACCGGTTCGTGGCACCCTCATGTGGCCGATATCCCATCGTGGACCGACACATGCCCACCAGCTCGCAGGCTCTCCGCTCGCTGAGCTCGAAACCATCCCGGATTCGTCGTACCGCCTCGCGCCGGGCCGCGGGCGTCACCATTTTCTCGACAGCGCGTCCTTCAGCGCCTGCTTGTCCAGCGTCAGCTCCGCCACCGCCACCTTCAGACGGCGATTCTCCTGCTCGAGCTCACGCAGCCGGCGCGCCTCACTCACCCCCATACCGCCGTACTTCGCCTTCCAGCGGTAGTAGGTGCCCTCGGCGATGCCAACCTCCCGGCATACATCCCTCACGTGCTCGCCCGACTGCACCCGACCCAGGATCCGGATGATCTGCTCCTCGCTGTGCCTGCTCTTCCGCATACCCTGCTCCCTCGGCCCAGTCTCTCATTTCACCTGGACCAGTTTCCGGGGAGCACCTCACGATGCCAGAGGATCCACTGCGCCTGCGACGCGCGGCGCGCCAGCGGGCTGCGGGCAACTGGGTTCGTGGGGTTCTCCTGCTGGTGGCCTTGCTCTCGGTGATCGAGGCGTTGGTGGGGCTCACGGCGCGCTCGGTCTCCTGAGCGGGGTTGAAGAACAGACTCCTGCCTCCGGTCCGCCCTCGAAGTCCGGTCAGCACTGGCATGCGGAAGATGCATGC
>CAYWTP010000472.1:0-2182 GCA_964461215.1 uncultured Ectothiorhodospiraceae bacterium
CCTGCTGCGCACGGTCGAACTCTCCCATAACCGACTGTTTCATCACTTCTTTGTCGTAGGTGCTGACCGTTTTCTTGACCGCTGCCGGGTCGGCTCCGTAAGCCTGCGAGAGATTCGCCAGCTGCACGACACGCTCCCGGCGCTTCAGCACGGTTTCCAGGTCTCCGGACCGGGCCGCGTTGCCACCCTCCCTGGTGTAATCCGTGACCTTGGTGTCGAGGTCGGCCAGATTGGCCTGCATCGTCTGCTTGATTTGCGTGCGCTCGATTCGCGCCACAGCCTTCTGGGCCGCACTGGTGAACGCATTGTCGACGGCGGCCTGCAGATGGGTGCCGGCCAGCTCCCGGAGGCCGGCGTGCAGCTTCTCGGCCTCCTTGCTGAATCCGGCCGGGTCCGTCGGGTACTTCATCTCCAGCGTGGTAATGCCGGTGTCGAGCTGAGTCTCCAGCGCCGCGGCCTGCAGGGCCAGCCCGGTCTTGTTGAAGGTCGTCCAGAAAGTGCCCCCCTTGTCCACCGGGTCGAACTTCCCCGTGGTGTTGTAGATGCGGTTCGCCTCGTCGACCGCCCGCGCCCTGGCCTTCTCGTCCAGCATGTCATTGCCGTACTTCGCCAGGCTGTCAAACACCTGCGTGAAACTCGCCCACTTCTCCGGCTCACCCGTGCGGATGTCCGGTTGCTGGAAGCCCTGAATCAGGGCCCGGTTCTGGAAGGTGGGCTGTGCCATCAGAAACCCCGGTTCAACGCGCTGGCAAACGTGCCGCCAGCCTTGACTGTGGCGCCCAGGTAGCCCTGTTGACGGGCATTCCGCGCGCGCTGATTGGCCGCATAGCCGCCCAGCCGGTAGGTGGTCGCATCACTGGCCGTGTTGAACCGAACCGTCGAAAGCTGGCGGTTGCCCTCGGCCAGACTGTCGATACGGGCCTGGGCCGGCGTGCCGGAACCCGCGCCGATGACCAGCCCGGAGGCAGCGAAGCCGGCATCCTGGGCGGCCAACGTGCGCCGCAGCTGCTTGATGGTGTCAGCCTCCTTCTGTGCCCCGGCGGCGTTGCTCTGCGCCAGCGATACCTCCTGCAGCAGTGCCTCCGTGTGGGCCTGATCACTGGCCGCCTGCCCCTGACTGTAGGCCGAGAATGCGCTGAACAGGCCAACGCCGGTCGTCAGCGCCGTGCCGAGCGAGAAGGCGCCGGCCGTGCCGATCAGGCCGGTCGTGGCCGCGGTCGTGGCCGTGCCCGCACTTCCGTATAGAATCGCTGTCCAGGTTACCGGGTCCATCGTTCTCCCCTACAAACTGATTTCCATACCGAGCCCGAGCAGATTGAACGGCGCCGGGGCATCCTGCGTGATTTGCAATGTCGCATCCTGCAGGTTCCCGCGCAGCCCTGCGACGTTCTTCTTGCCGGTGTAGGTCGGCGGGTCACTGTCGATCACGCCCACGCCGAACCGGCGCTGGATCAGGCGGTTCCCGTTTACCAGCAGGTTTCCGGTCTCGTATACCTCGATGGTGGCGCGCACAATCCGCTTTTTCCGTGTCACGCTGCTACCTTCAGGCAGGTCGACGATGACCGGCATCGGTTCCACATACGGTCGGAATGCCAGTCCGATCTCCACGGTTTCCCGGGTCTCGAATGGTAGGTTCACGCTTCCCGCACTGACCTGCAGTGTGTATGAATTCGCGCCGATAAGGACATCCACGTCCTTGCCTTCCAGGTGATCCAGGCCGGTGATGATCGACGTGGCCGATGGAGGCGTGTAGGTGATCCCGGAGTGCGTGAACTTGGCGAAATTCGCCCGCTCCGCGTAGAGCTTCGGCGTGGTTCCAATCGTGCGCTTGACCGTGAAGTACAGGCTGCCCGACTTATTCGCCTGCGCGGTCTGGAATTCGCCCTGCGTCGTCAGTTCCGACCAGGCGGTAATGTCGTTGGTCCTCAGCGTGGAGCAGACCGCCATCGTGCCATCATCGTTCGGCAGCAGAATCAGGTCGCCCTCGTCGGTGCCAGTGGCGCGCCGCAACCCCATGTCCACCGGCGAGCGGATCAGGTGTGCCGACAGGATCGAGATATTGTTTGACTGGTAGGACTCCTGCACATTGGTATACAGGAACTCACGCAGCGCCTTACCCTGCCGCTGCAGGAAGATCGTGCCGCCCTCTACCTCGATCACAGGCACACCCGTCTGGCTGCCG
>CAYWTP010000473.1:0-2179 GCA_964461215.1 uncultured Ectothiorhodospiraceae bacterium
CCGGTACGGCGCGAATGCGCCGCAGACCGTCGACTTCGGCAGCCACGGAGTCGGCTTCCTGGGTGATTATGATGCGGCCGGTGTCCGGCTCGACGTGATGCACGTCCACGCCGGTCAACACCCGCAGCCTGTCCGCGACCGCCACGGCGCGCGCCGGGGCTGCGAGGACGAGGATTCCAGAGATGTTCATTTGCTACCCTCGTCGGCCTGCGGCCGATCCAGGAAGATTGGGACTGCGTTCTTCAAACCGGTTCAACCATAAGCCGATAAGCCGCGGCACGTTCCCGATCCGGCTCGCCCACCGATCCGCAAGTGGGCGCCGGGGCATCGAGCAAGGCCTTCAGCTCCTGGGGGCGGTCGACCGCGATGGCGCTGTTGTGGGTTCTGATCCACCCGCGCTTGCGGAAGTTGGTGACGACCCGGCACAGGGTTTCCACGGAAAGGCCCAATGCCGAGGCGAACTCGGCCCGGCGCAGCGGAAGATGGCCGACCGGCTGGTCGGGCGCGTCGGGGTCGAAGTATTCCATCAGGTAGTTCGCCACCTTCTGCTCGGCGGTGTGCAGGCACATGGACCGCACCTGGGCGACGAGCTGGTGCAGGCGGCGGCTGGTCACCACGAGCATCATCCAGGCCAGCTCCGGGCGGCGGTTCAGGAAGCGCATGAATCGGTAGGCGTCCACGCTCACGAGCCGGGAGTCCATGATGGCCATGGCCGAGACCGGATACCCCTGGCCGGAGAACATGGCGCCCTCCGCAAAGGTCTCTCCTGGTTCGATAAACTCGATGATCTTTTCCTGATCGCGTGGTCCGGTTACGAACAGCTTGATGAGGCCGTCGATGACGCAATATATCCCGCTGCACGGCTCGTTCTCGGCAAACAGGATATCCCCTTCCTGCACCTCGACCGCCTTGCAGTGGCGCCGGATCTCGTCGAAATCACCTCGCGAAAATCCGGCGAACAAGCTGGTTGCCCTGAGCTGGCCGATGTCACCAGCGGTAATGTTCACGGTGAACCTCCGATGCGCGTTGTGACCTGCATGTCGCGCCAGCCTGCGCTGCCCATGGATGTTGTGAATGCCGCCTGAGCCGCTACGGGTGCCCGCACGCCGGCGTCACGGCTATGCCCGCCGCGGGTGCCGGAGAGTCGAGGCCGACCCGTTGGATTTACGCTAGCTTTAGACACAATTCACATCATTCACTCCTAATATGCCTTGATCTTGGTCAAGACACCGCATTGCCGTCTTGGCTGTCCGGGCCTAGCGAGCCGGACTGAGGTACCTCGCCCATGCCTCACCCCAGCGGCTCCCCTGGCGGGCGCACCGAACCGGCAAGCGAAGTGTACGTTCGGCGGGGGAACGCGAAATGCGAGCTACGCCCATGCAGGGTGGCTCTCAAGGAGGGTATCTATCTTGAGGCGCTTTGACTTGTCGCACCGGCCCGCGGCAGCGCAAGAGTGGCTGCCGCCGGCCTGCCTGCGTGCTATTGCTTGCCCGCCGCGTGCTCGGCGCGCATCTGCTTGGATTCCTCGAGAATGTTGTTGACCGCCGTCTTCAGGGGCGCCCAGCCGTACCAGTGCATGTAGTCGTTGCTGACGTGGAAGGCGCCTTGGAAAGCCCGCTGACGGTATTCGAGCATGATGAGATACAGCTCCTGCTCCACGTGCGAACGCGCCTCGTAGAACTGCAGCAGATCCGGCGCGACCTTCCAGCCCTCGGGCTTCTTCAGGATGCCGTCCTTGTACAGGCCCTGGACCGCGCTGATGGCCTTGGCGAACTCATGGTCGGCCGCCTTGATAATCTCGTCGGCCGCCTTGAAATGGGCCTCCACGTACTTGGCGCTGTGGCAGGTATTGCAGGTGTGTTGCATTTCTGCGCGCAACTTGTTGAATTCATTGGGTCCGCGTGCCGCCTCTCCCTGCACCACAATCTCGACGAAGCGCTCCGTGGGCTGCAGGTTGGCATCCAGTATCCCGGCCGCCTGGAGAATCAGGGCCCGGTCGAAGGTCCATTGCGGGTCGTCATCTACGCCATCGTAGTGCCCGGAGGGCAGGGCCGCGGCCAGCTTGCGCAGGGGCGCCTCCAGGGACGGTGCGACCTCGATCAGGGCCAGCACGTTCTCCTTGGTGGGAATCCGCAGACCCAGGAAGCCCCACGAGGTTTTCACCGTGTGACTTCCCTTG
>CAYWTP010000474.1:0-2173 GCA_964461215.1 uncultured Ectothiorhodospiraceae bacterium
GCCACGATCTTCTCCCGGGTCAGCGCGCCGCCGCCGCCCTTGATGAGGTGCAGGTAGTGATTGGACTCGTCGGCGCCGTCCACGTACACCGAGATCTCGTCCACGCTGTTCAGATCCAGCACCGGGACCCCGTGCCCTTTCAAGCGGGCTGCCGAGGCCTCGGAGCTGGCGACCGTGCCCTCGATCCGGCCCTTGATGGCCGCCAGCATGTCGATGAAATGATTGGCCGTGCTCCCGGTGCCGATGCCGATGATGGTGCCGGGCACGACGTGCTCAAGCGCGGCCTTGGCGGCGGCCTTCTTCCTCTCGTCTTGCGTCATTGCGTTCTCCTGGATGCCATCTACGCGCGCGGTGAGTTGCTAAGACCGGTGGCCGACCGGCTCCTGCAATCGAGCGCCCTAGCTTACCCGCGTACGCTGCGAGCTGGCGGCTTTAGGTTCATAATGAGCGGCCAGACATTATATGTTCCCCAGCCAAGCGACTGACAGTGTTCCACGATTACATAGAGAAGATCCTCAAGTCCAGGGTCTACGACGTCGCCCGGGAGACGCCCCTGGAGCTGGCGCCCTTGTTGTCCCGGCGCCTGAGCAACCGGGTCCTTCTGAAGCGGGAGGACCTGCAGCCGGTGTTCTCTTTCAAGCTGCGCGGTGCTTACAACAAGATCGCCGGCTTGCCCGAGGCCGATCGGGCGCGCGGCGTCATTGCCGCCTCGGCCGGCAACCACGCTCAGGGCGTGGCCTTATCGGCCAGCCGGCTCGGCACGCGGGCCCTCATCGTGATGCCCAAGACCACGCCGCAGATCAAGGTTGACGCGGTGCGCCGCCTAGGCGGCGAGACGGTGCTGCACGGCAGCGCCTACGACGAGGCCTATACCCATGCGGTTGAGCTGGCCAAGACCCGGAACCTGAGCTTCATCCACCCCTACGACGATCCGGATGTCATCGCCGGGCAGGGCACGGTGGCGATGGAGGTGCTGCGCCAGCACACCGGAGCGCTGTACGCGATCTTCGTGCCGGTGGGCGGTGGGGGGCTGATTGCCGGCATCGCGGCCTACGTCAAGACCTTCTGGCCGGAGATCAAGGTGATCGGCGTGGAGCCGGACGATGCCCCCAGCATGCATGCGGCGCTGGCGGCCGGCGAGCGGGTGCTGCTGGAACAGGTGGGGATTTTCGCCGACGGCGTGGCCGTGCGCCAGGTGGGCGAGGAGCCCTTCCGGGTGGCCAGGCGGGGCGTGGACGAGGTAATCCTGGTCAGCGCCGACGAGATCTGTGCCGCGATCAAGGACATCTTCGACGACACCCGCTCCATCGCCGAGCCGGCGGGTGCCCTGGCGGTTGCCGGACTGAAGAAGTACGTGCTCCGGGAGTGCATTTCCGAACAAGCCCTGGTGGCCATCGACAGTGGTGCCAACATCAACTTCGACCGCTTGCGCTACGTGGCCGAGCGGGCCGAGACCGGCGAGCAGCGCGAAGCCCTGCTGGCGGTGACCATTCCGGAGGAGCCCGGCAGCTTTCGCGGCTTCTGTCACGCGATCGGCCAGCGGGCCATTACGGAGTTCAACTACCGTTATGCCAGCCGGCAGGCTGCTCACGTGTTTGCCGGCGTGGAGCTACGTGAGGGGCAGGCGGACAAGGACCGGCTGATCGCCCACTTGCAGCAGAAGGGTTATCCGGTGGTGGACATGTCCAACAACGAGATGGCCAAGCTGCACATCCGCTACATGGTGGGTGGCCGTTCTCCCGAGGTGACGGACGAGGTGCTCTACCGCTTCGAGTTCCCGGAGCGGCCGGGCGCGCTGCTGCGGTTCCTGACCCACATGGGACAGAGCTGGAACATCAGCTTATTCCACTACCGCAATCTGGGCGCGGACTACGGCCGCGTGCTGGTGGGAATCCAGGTGCCGCCCGAGCAGCAGTCGGCGTTCCGCGTGTTTCTGGCCGAGCTGGGGTATGCGTACCGGGACGAGACGGAGAATCCGGCGTATCGGCTGTTCTTGGGATAAGGTGAATAGTGAGGTGTGAGGTGTGAGGCGCTAAGCCGCTGCTGGCCGCCAGCGGCCAGTTCTTAGCTTGCAAGAAAGGCCCGGCCCGCAAGGGGACGGGCCTTTCTGGTCCTACAGCCTCATACGTAGGATCTTTAGGCCGTGCCGTCCATGTGAGGCCCGCAGGACACG
>CAYWTP010000475.1:0-2149 GCA_964461215.1 uncultured Ectothiorhodospiraceae bacterium
TGGAGGCGGCGCGGCCCAGCAGCAGGTGCCCCACGCCGCGCACCGCCTTGTCCGCGCTGCTTTGCTGTCTCCGTTGTGTCATAGGTCAGGTGTGGCTGGCCCGGCCGGAAACAGATGCACGGGCAGTGGTGGGGTCATGCGTTGCGCCATGGCCGGATATCGGGCTGCAGGCGATCAATCATGAATCCGGCCTGTCGGGTATGATGACTCGCGAAGCATGTAGAATGGATGGAGTGTCTGCCGGCCCGTCCGCCGGATGAAGCCACGGTTTCCCACGCAAGGAACCAGCATGCCGGGAACCGGCATGACTGTCCAGTGCGCGGAAGTATACTCGAAGAACTGGAAAAACTGTCTAATTACAAAAGGATTTTACATTGCCGGGCTGATCGAACGCTGCTATTGGGCCTCGTCCACTCGATGGGCCAGACCGCCCTGGAAACGGTACAGGGATACTGCTTGGGCGATTATCCGGCTGCGGTCCGGCAACGCCTGTCCCGGATCGGCACGAAACAGGGGTCCGGAAATTGAACAACGTATCCTGTCCCCTCGCCCCAGCCCTCTCTCGGGGGGAGGGAGAGTATGGGACGGCAATGATTGTGTATTTGGCATACCGTGTAATTTCGGTGAGCCAGGTTGCATGGCTTGATGAACGGCCTTTAGCGGGTTCCTGAATGATCTATCTGGTCCTGGGTATGCACAAATCGGGTACCACGCTGGTGGCGAGCGCGCTGCATGAATCCGGTATCGACATGGGCGAAGACTTCCGGCAGGATGCCGGCTACAGCGAACAGAAGTACGAAGCGAAATGGGGCCAGGTCATCAATGACGCCATGCTGGGCACCGGATGCGATTTGTTAAGCCTGAAGGTGACCTCGGCATGCCTGGGCGGCTTTTCCATGAACGAGCCGATCGCTGCGCGGATGCAGGAGGGCATCGCACACCACTGCGGGCAGTACGCGGACTGGGGATTCAAGGACCCCCGTAGCGCGCTGACCTACCGATACTGGCGGGAGAAGCTGCAGACGCACAGGATCATCGTGGTGTACCGGGATCCGCGGTCGATATGGCGCCGGTATTCCCGTTTCATCAACTGGTCCGGATTGCGAAGCCCGTTCACCGTCTGGGAGGATTACAACGACCGGATACTCGAGGCGGCGGCGGTGGCCGACCACCGGGACGTGCTCTATCTCTGTTTCGACCGCCTGCTCACAGAGCGCTCGGAATGGGAACGCCTGGAGCGGTTCGCGAACAGGCAGCTCGCCGACGTGTGCGACCCGCAGCAGTCCGCCAACCGGTTCACGGAGTCGCTTTGGTCGAAGCTGCAGTACCGGATGCTGGAAGAACCCGCCGGCCGCAGGGTACGCGATACGTACCGGCGGCTCGATCGCCTGCGCCATGAGCAGGTTGCACATCCCGTGAGCGATACCGGGGACGGCTGAACACCATGCCGCCGCACAACGTCATCATTGCCGGTTCCGGCCGCAGCGGGACCACCTGGGTGCAGGACGTCCTCGCCGAGGCCAACGGGCTGCGCACGGTGTTCGAGCCGCTGCACCCGCTGGGCGTGGCCCGCGCGCGCGGCCTGGCCTACCGCTACGTGCCGGCCGACGACGACAGCCCCGAGCTGCGGCGCTTTTTCGATGACCTGCTGGCCGGCCGGATCCGCGGCCTGTGGCCCGATTACCGCATCCAGCCGGACCGCTTCAATATCCTGACCCACGGCGTGCGGGAGTTCGTCTGGAACGCGCGCAAGCTCGCGCATCACCGGCGGCGGTACCGCGACCAGCGCACAAGGCCGTCCGCCGTCATCAAGGTGATCCGTGCCAATCTCATGCTCTCGTGGATCGTACGTCACTACGAGGTGCCCGTCCTGCTCGTCGTGCGCCACCCCTGCGCAGTCATCGCCTCGCGCCTGAAGATCGGCGGCGGCGACTGGGATGCGCGCAAGGCGTTGGGCCATTACCTCGGTGACCGGCGCCTGGCGCAGGCGGTGCGTGAGCGCCACGGCGTCGACATCACCCGCACGGATCGAAGCCCGGAGGCCACGCTGGCCGTGGTGTGGTGCATCGAAAACATGCTGTCCCTGGCCTGGGTCTCTGAAGCCGGCTATGCCGTGGTTTCCTATGAAGGGCTGCTGGCCGAACCGGAA
>CAYWTP010000476.1:0-2141 GCA_964461215.1 uncultured Ectothiorhodospiraceae bacterium
ACAACGACGTATCGCCATTCCCCAGCGTCCCCAGATTGTGGCTGGCGCTGAGGATCAGCCCGCCATAGGCCTTGTTGTGGCGAATAACGTGGCTTGCCGCCGGGGTCGACAAAATCGCGCCCTGACCCACTATGACCCGGCCGAAGCCGTTGGCCGCCGCCATCTTCAGGATGGTGTGTGCGGCCTTGCGATTGAGATAGCGACCATCGCCGCCCAGCACCAGGGTCTTGCCCTCGCGCTCCAGCAGGGTGTCGAAGATGGACTGGACGAAGTTCTCCAGATAATGGGGCTGCTGAAAGACTTCGACCTTCTTGCGCAGGCCGGAGGTTCCCGGCCGTTGGCCCGGGAAAGGCTCGGTTTGAATTGTTAGTATGTTCATGTGGGATACTTTAACTTAAACGCTGGCCCTGCATAAGGGGTTGCTTGCGCAGGTGGGCAGTTAGCGCCGCGCGGAGACGGCGACTTCTGACGCGAATGGTGAATTGGAAACAGTGCCCGTACCCTTCCTTCGCCAGGCTTTCTTGCCTACAGCCTACAGCCTACAGCCCAAAGCCCAAAGCCCAAAGCCCAAAGCCTGAAGTCCCTCACCCCTCACGCCCGCAACCAGTGTTTTCCCCGGACCGCCTGCTGCAACCCCTGTCCCGTCTTCCGGGCACCGATCGATACTGGGTTGCCTTCAGCGGCGGGCTGGACTCCACCGTGCTGCTGCACGCCCTGGCCCGCCTGCGGGACCGGCTGGGACGTGTCCTGGTGCAGGCGGTGCACGTGAACCACGGCCTGCATGACGAGTCCGGGCAGTGGGTGCGGCACTGCCAGCAGGTCTGTGCGGCGCTGGACGTGCCCTGCCGCAGCCTGGCGGTCGACGCCACGCCCGCGCCGGGCGAGAGTCCGGAGGCCGCAGCCCGGCACGCGCGCTACGGCGCTATCGCAGCCCTGGTGGAACGGGGCGACGTGGTGCTGGCGGCCCATCACCGCGACGATCAAGCCGAGACGGTGCTGCTCAGCCTGCTGCGCGGCTCGGGGCCCCACGGCTTGGCCGGCATGCCGCAGTGCCGGGCCCTGGGCCACGCCTGGCTGGCTCGACCTCTGCTCGGATTCCCCAGGGCGGCCCTGCGTGCTTATGCCGAGGCTCAGGGCCTGGGCTGGGTGGACGACCCCAGCAACCGCGAGGACCGCTACCAGCGCAACTTTCTGCGCAACGAGGTCCTGCCCTTGGTTCGGACCCGATGGCCGGAGGCGGTGGAGGTGATGGCACGCTCGGCGGCCCATCTGCGCGGGGCGGCCGGGCTGCTGGATGAGCTGGCGGAGGCGGATCTGGGACGCGTGCGGGGTCCCTCCGCCGATACGGTGTCGGTATCGGCCTTGAGAGGTCTGTCGCGCGAGCGCCAAGACAACCTGCTGCGCTACTGGGTGCGCGGCCTGGGTCTGCCGGTACCCGGCAGCCGGCACCTGGCGCACATCATCAGCGACGCCGTACCGGCCGCACCCGACGCCGTGCCGCTGGTACACTGGCCCGGCGCCGAGGTGCGGCGCTACCGGGATCGGCTCTACGCCATGACGCCGCCGGTGCCGCCTCCCGCGAACGCGGTGGCTTGGTGCCCGCCGGATCCTTTGACGCTTGCCCATGGTGTCCTGGAGGCTCTTCCAGCGCGGGGCCGGGGCCTGCGGGTGACTGCCTGCACCGGACGGCCGATGGAAGTGCGCTTCCGGCGGGGCGGCGAGCGTTGCCGCCTGCCGGGACGCTCGGGAAGGCAAATGCTCAAGAAGCTGCTGCAAGAGCACGGAGTCCCCCCCTGGGCGCGGGATCGCATCCCCCTCGTCTACGCCGACGGCGAGCTGGCCGCCGTGGCCGACCTGTGGATCTGCGAGCCTTTTGCGGCCGCGGGAGATGAGGAGGGGTGGGTCCTGCGGTGGCAGGAGACTCTGCCGGGAATTGTAAATGATGACTTGTGAATGGAGGGTAGGAGAAGGTGGCGGCCACTTCCGCCGCGTCATCCGCCGCTTCGCGCGATTCTGCCCGGCCGGACGCCGGGGTGCGCTGCGGTGTTCGGTACACGGCGCTCTTCATAGGTTAGCTCTTAAGCCAAGTTCACGGTGTTTATGTGAGGTTTGCGGGACCGTCAGCAGCAAGGATGCTGCGA
>CAYWTP010000477.1:0-2141 GCA_964461215.1 uncultured Ectothiorhodospiraceae bacterium
CGCTGCAGGTAGGAAGCCCGGATGAAACGCAGTGAAATCCGGGGTGATATTGGGGCGGGCTGTCCCGGATCGCGCTTTGCTCGCGAAAGGGTCTGCTCGCCTGCCTTCGCCAGCAAGCTGGGGCCTGGGCCGCATCCTTACAGATCCCGCTGAACACAAGGGTGGGGCGCTAGCCCCGCCCTCTTTAGAAGCCGACGCTCTCGCCGCAGCCGCAGGCGGACTTCACGTTGGGGTTGTTGAACTTGAACATCTCATTCAAGCCGTCGCGCACGTAGTCCAGCTCCATGCCGTCGAGCAGCGGTAGATTTTCCTCATCCACGATCACCTTCACGCCATTGGACTCGAATACTTGATCGCTGTCGGCGATGACATCGGCGAAGTCCATGAGGTAAGCGAAACCCGAGCAGCCGCTCTTGGTCAGTGCCAGCCGCAGCCCTTCGCCGTGGCCGCGGTTGGCCAGCATTCCCTTCACGTGCTCTGCTGCCTTCTGTGTCAATGTAATCGCCATGTGGTTCTCCAAACACTGAGTCTTGCAATCTTACATACCTGCCGCGCGTGCCGCCATGGACCGCAGCATGGCCAGCTGGCCCGCCAGGGCTTCGACGAGCCGCGCTACGTCGGCATGGGTGTTGTCTACGCCCAGGCTCACCCGGATCGCGCAGCGGGCCAGGTCCGGATCCACCCCCATGGCGAGCAGGACATGGCTGGGCTCCGACTTCCCGCTGGCGCAGGCCGAGCCGCTCGACACGGCAACACCCTCCCGATCCAGATTCATCAGCAGTGTCTCGCCCTCGATGCCCGGCACCAGGAGCTGGCTGGTGTTGGGAAGGCGATCCGCGTCAGCCGCCAGCACCCTCACCCCCGGAAGCTTCCGTACCGCCGTCTCCAGCGCGTCACGCAGCTCCCGCAGGTGCGCGGACCGCGCTGCGAGCGTCCGGCGCGCCAGCTCGGCCGCCGTACCGAAGCCGACGATGGCCGCCACGTTCTCGGTCCCGCCGCGGCGGCCTCTTTCCTGTCCTCCACCGTGGAGCAGGGGCTCCAGCTCCACCGCCGGGTCCACGATCAGGGCACCGATGCCGGCGGGGCCATAGAGCTTGTGCGCGGACACGCTCATCAGGTGGGCGCCGCTCGCAAGAAAATCAAGCGGCAGCTTGCCCGCAGCCTGCACCGCATCGGTATGCAGCAGCGCGCCGGCTTCACGAGCCACGACGGCGATAGCCGGCACGTCCTGCACTACACCGGTCTCGTTGTTGGCCCACATCACCGACACCAGGCGCGTGTCGGGGTGCAGGGCGGTGCGCACGTTCTGCGGGGTTACCCGTCCCGCTTCGTCCACCGGGACCAGGCCCAGGCGCCAGCCGCGGGCTCGCAAGGCACGCGCCGGTCCCAGTACGGAGGCGTGTTCGATAGCGCTGACCAACAGATGAGCCGGCGCCGTGGTGCCGGCGATGCCCTTGAGCGCCAGATTGTTGGATTCCGTGCCGCCGCTGGTGAAGACGACTTGGCCGGGATGGGTACCGACCAGGTCCGCTACCTGCTCGCGGGCTGTCCCGATGGCCGCCCGGGCAGCCCGTCCCGGCGCGTGGACGCTGGAGGGATTGCCCCGGCGGTTGTGCAGCCACGGCAGCATCGACTCCAGCACCCGCTCATCGAGCGGCGTGGTGGCGTTGTTGTCGAGATAGGTGATCATCGTCGACCAGGACGCCGGCCGGCGCATCCTGGCCCCTCAGGGCAGATCGTAGGTGACGATCTCCTGTTCCGAGCTGTGAAGCCGGTCGTGGCGTACGGAAACGTCGCGTTCCTGACGTTCGGCCACTTCGCGGATGCCACGCCGCGCAACCAGGTGGGCCAGGCTGATACCACTCAGGAATTCGAAGATCTGCTGGCTCAGCTCGCACCACAGCTCGTGGGTGAGGCAACGCTGCTCGCCCTGGCAGTTCTCCAGGCCGCCGCAGCGGGTGGCGTCAACGGACTCGTCCACCGCGGTGATGACGTCCGATACGGCGATATTTTCCGCCGTCCTGCCCAAGCGGTAGCCGCCGCCGGGGCCGCGCGTGCTCTCCACCAGTCCCTGCTTGCGCAGGCGGGAGAACAGCTGCTCCAGGTAGGACAGTGAGATCCCTTGTCGTTGCGAGATGTCG
>CAYWTP010000478.1:0-2130 GCA_964461215.1 uncultured Ectothiorhodospiraceae bacterium
TGTGCTTGATGTGACGATCGAGGACTCGGCCGAGGGTTGGGCGGACCTGCGCGAGAAGTTTACCAAACTCGTCGGGCCGGATGTCTCTTGGGTGGCCGTGGCGGTCGAGACCTGTAACGGTCCTGCCGTCGAGCGCCTGCTGGAGATGGGCTGCGGGGTCTATCCGCTGAATCCCAAGGCAGCCCAGCGCTATCGGGATCGCAAGAGCCCCATGGGCGCCAAGTGCGACCGCCTGGACGCCTGGAGCTTCGGCGATGCACTGCGTACCGATGGCCATGGCTGGCGGAGGCTCCAGGCGGATGACCCACTCACGCAGGAGTTGCGAATCCTCTGCCGCGATGAGGTCCAGTTGATCCAGCAGCGGACGGCACTGGTCTGCCAGCTAAAGCACGCTCTGCACGAATATTATCCCGCTGCCCTAGAGGCCTTTGACAACTGGACCGTCCCAAGTTCGTGGGCCTTCGTGGAGAAGTTCCCAACGCCCCAGGTCTTGATCAAAGCCGGCAAGCGCAGGTGGGAAAAGTTCCTGCACACGAACCGGCTGGCGCGTCCGGAGCGTTACGCTCAGCGGCTGGAGATCTTCGCCCGGGCCGACCAGTTCTGCGGTAAGCAGGCGGTCACGAATGCCAAGAGTCGTCTGGCGGTGGCGTTGGTGGCCCAGTTGCGGGTGCTGGAAAAGCAGCTCCAGGACTACCGCAAGGCCATCGATGCATTGTTCGGGCAGCATCCTGACAACGACATCTTCGGCTCGCTGCCAGGGCTTGGCGATAAGCTGGCGCCCCGGTTGCTGAGTGAGTTTGGGCAGAATCGTGATCGGTTCCCCAAGGCTGAGTCGATTCAGTGCTATGCCGGCACAGCCCCGGTGACGAAGCAGTCAGGCAAGAGCCGTACGGTTCGCATCCGTCATGGCTGCAACAAGTATCTGCGCGCGGCTGTGCACCTGTGGGCGAATCTCAGCCGCGACAAGTGTGCCTGGGCGGAGGCCTACTACCAAGCCAAGAGACGAGATGGCAAGTCTCACGCGTGCGCGTTGAGGTGCCTGGGTCAGCGGTGGCTGAACATCCTGTGGAAGATGTGGCAGACGGGCACAACCTACGACGAATCCATGCATACCCGCAACCAGATCCTGCATGGGTCCTGGGTACTCGCACCTCACTAGGAGAAGCCTGTTGGCAATCAAATCAAAAACATCATTGAAGACACAGAGAACATCTTCTATCAGCGGCTCAACAGACCGAACATGGCATCGGAAGCCGCGGCGGCATATTCTCCGGGAGTTGGGTCAACAGCCCCAAATGGTCGCTTGATGCTCGCCGGGCTATCTCCGCTCCATGACGCAGGAACCATCTTCTACACGTTCTCGCAGTCTTCTGCTTGTCTATAAGGTCTTTCGACTCCCAACCTGCCTCTCGGTCAAAGAGGGAGCAGGCCGAGGAGCCGGCAAGGCAATTCCGGCCGAAGGCCGTCCTCGTTCAGGAGGGGACCCACGACCATCACGCGGCCGGCACCTGGTTGAACCGCACGCCGTCGTGCAGCATCTTGAAGATGCTCCGCAACAGCATCCTCGCTACGATGATCCGCGCGATATTCGTGCCGTGCTTGTCCCTGGCCCGTTCGAAGGCCGGCCGGTAGCGGGGGATCTGGCAGACCCACTGCATCGACTCGATCAGCAGGTACCGCAGATGGCTGTCGGTCCCGCCTCCGCCGATCTTGCCGTTGTGCCGGGTGTCGTCCGACTGTCGGTGCCCCGGCGCCAGCCCGGCATACGAGATCAGGTCCTCGGCCGTCTGGAACCGTTCGATCGGCCCGATGTGCGCCAGGATCGAGACGGCCGTGACCATGCCGATGCCCCGGACCTCGTCGACCCGCTGGGCCTCGGGCCACTGATCATAGACCGCCTGCATGGCCGCCTCCATCTGCTTCCTGCGTTCGGCGAGTTCCTCCAGTTCCTGGAGCTTGAGGTTCAGCAGCATCCGATCGGCAGGAAGAAGCCTCAGCGTCTGCAGCCGCCTCATGCCTTTCTGGGTCCACAGCTTGCTGCGGTCATACAACGTCTCGTGGTGCAGGAAGTGGGCGATCCAGTACTTGACGGCCGTCTGCCGCTCCACCAGGTCCTGCCCGCTCTCGACC
>CAYWTP010000479.1:0-2109 GCA_964461215.1 uncultured Ectothiorhodospiraceae bacterium
ATACCAGCCCGAGGAGCTGCTCGGGAAGCCCGCGGCGATGTTCTATCCACAGCAGGAGCATCCGGCTTTCCACGCCCATCTACACGCCTGCTTTGCCGATCCTGAAATCGTGCACCGGTGGGAGATCCAAAAGCGCAACTTCGAGGGGGCCTTGGTTTGGGCGCGGGAGACCGGCCGGGTGGTACCGGACGGCAACGGCCAGCCCTGCCTGCTCGTGATCTGTGAAGACATTACCGAGGCGCACCAGCTCGCGGAGCAGCTCAGCTATCAGGCTGGCCATGACGCGCTGACCGGCCTGGTCAACCGCCATGAGTTCGAGCGCCGGCTGAGGCGGGTTCTGACGACTGCGCAGGAGGAGAAGAGCCAGAACGTGGTCTGCTATTTGGACCTGGACCAGTTCAAGGTGGTGAATGACAGCTGCGGTCACCTGGCCGGCGACGAGCTGCTGCGCCAGCTCGGGGCGCTGCTCAACGGCCATGCGAGAAGCCGCGATACCCTGGCGCGGCTGGGAGGTGATGAGTTTGCCCTGCTCCTGGAGCGCTGCACGGTAGATGGCGCACTGCGGGTCCTGGGAGGCATCCACAAGGCCGTGGACGACTTCCGCTTCTCCTGGGAGGGCAAGACCTTCGGGATTGGCGTCAGCACGGGGGTCGTGCCCGTGACCGAGCTGAGCGAAGGCTTGACCGGGATTATGCGCGACGCCGACGCGGCCTGCTACATGGCCAAGGAGCGGGGCCGCAACCGCATTCACGTCCTCGAGACGAACGACGCCGAGCTGGCGAAGCGCTACGGTGAAATGCAGTGGGTGGCGCGCATACAGGAGGCCTTGGATGAAGACCGTCTAGTCTTGTACTCACAGACTATCGAGCCTGCAAAGAAGGGCCCGAACGGCGGGATCCACTACGAGCTGCTGCTGCGGATGCGTGGTCCGGACGGCGAGATCATACCACCCGGCGCATTTCTGCCCGCGGCTGAGCGGTACGGGCTCTCGACCCGACTCGACCGATGGGTGGTGAGGAGGGCATTGGATCAGCTCGCGGACCATGCTGCCCACGTGCAGACGCTCAGTTGCTGCGCCATCAATCTCTCGGGCCTGTCCGTAGCAGACGAAGCGTTCCTTGCGTTCCTGCTCGACCTCCTCGACCAGTACCCCATCGATGCCCGCAAGCTCTGCTTTGAGATCACCGAGACCGCAGCCATCAGCAGCCTCGTCAGCGCCCATCGCTTCATCAAGACAGTGAAGGACAGGGGCTGCAGCTTCGCCCTGGACGACTTCGGCAGCGGACTGTCCTCCTTCGGGTATCTCAAGCAGCTGCCGGTGGATTACGTCAAGATTGATGGGATGTTCGTCAAGGACATACTCGTGGATGCGATCGACCACGCCATGGTTCGGTCCATCAACGAGATCGGCCAGGTCATGGGCAAGAGGACTATTGCCGAGTTCGTGGAGAACGAGGCTATCAGGCAGAGGGTCCACGCCATCGGCGTGGACTACGTGCAGGGCTATGGCATCGGGCGGCCGGTGCCCCTGGAGGACATGTTCACGCAGGTTTCACCAGTGCCGCACGAAGCAATAGGGATCGCGCCGGGCGGGGCGACCGAACGCCGGCTCCGCGGGGGCATGCGGCGATGAAGGGACTCACCCGGCGTCGTCCCAGTTGCCTTCCCCCGTATAGAACCTGACCGCGAAGCCTAGGGGATCGCGCTCGTGGTTCGCCGCGGCGCGGCGGCGCCAGTGACGGTAGGCTGGCTGGGACCATCAACATCAGGGCTTGGCCTCAGGGCGGCGTTTCAGTTGTTTTGAAACGCCGCCCTGATTTCGTGCTCACGGTTTCCGCAGGCTTGTGTTGGATCTGGGCAGCCCGACCGGATCCTGATCACCAAACATTCGGTCGTGGCGGCGCTCTGGAAGCCCCCGAGGGAAGACCGTTCAGGCAAGGTCAAAGCGGTCCGCGTTCATGACCTTGTTCCAGGCCGCCACGAAGTCCTGCACGAACGCCTCTTGCGCATCGTCCTGCCCGTAGACCTCTGCAATCGCCCGGAGCTGCGAGTTCGAACCGAACATGAGGTCGACGCGGGTGCCGGTCCACTTCAGCTCGCCCGTTGCGC
>CAYWTP010000480.1:0-2099 GCA_964461215.1 uncultured Ectothiorhodospiraceae bacterium
CCTGGAGGCGGTCATCGCGCTGCCCCTGGTGCTGCCGCCGACGGTGCTGGGCTTCTACCTGCTGGTGGTACTGGGTCCCAAGGGGTTCATTGGTGCCGCCCTCGGGAGCTTGGGATTGGCATCACTGCCGTTCAGCTTTGCGGGCCTCGTCGTCGGCTCGGTGATCTACTCCCTGCCCTTCGTGGTGCAGCCCCTGCAGAGCGCCTTCGAGGCGGTAAGCCAGCGCATGCTGGAGGCCGCCGCGACCCTGGGAGCGCACCCGCTGGACCGGTTTCTGACCGTGGCACTGCCGCTGGCGCGCCGCGGGCTGGTCACGGCCGCGACCCTGGGCTTTGCCCACACCACGGGCGAGTTCGGAGTGGTTCTCATGATCGGCGGCAACATACCCGGTCGGACCCAGGTCGCTTCCATCGCCGTCTACGATCACGTGGAGGCCCTGGAGTATGCCCCGGCACACGTGCTCTCCGGTGCTCTGCTGCTGCTGTCCTTTGTGCTCCTGCTCGCGGTGTACACGACCCACCGCCGGCTCCAGCCGAGGCCGCCTTGAGCATTGAGGGCCGCTTTAGCCTCCGGAAGGGTGGATTCGTCCTGGACCTGGCCTTCGAGCTGCCGGGGCGCGGCGTGAGCGCGGTATTCGGGCCTTCCGGGGCCGGCAAGACCACGCTGCTGCGCTGTGTCGCCGGGCTGGAGCGGCAGGTGTCGGGGCGCCTAAGTGTGGGCGGAGAGATCTGGCAGGACAGTGGGCGGGGGATCTCTCTTCCACCGCATCGCCGGGCGCTGGGCTATGTGTTCCAGGATGCCGCCCTGTTTCCGCACTTGAGCGTACGCCGGAACCTGGAATACGGCTTGCGGCGCACGCCGCCGGCGCAGCGGCGGCTCGCGTTCTCGAAGGCCGTCGAGTGGCTGAGCGCGGGGCCGCTGCTGGAACGGGCGCCGGATTCGCTCTCGGGCGGTGAGCGCCAGCGGGTGGCGATTGCCAGGGCCTTGCTCACCAGCCCGCGGCTGCTGCTCATGGATGAGCCCATGGCGTCCCTGGACCGCCGGGGCAAGGCGGAGATCCTGCCCTATCTGGAACGGCTTCGCGGGGAGCTTTCGCTGCCGGTACTGTACGTGAGCCACGACCTGGACGAGGTGGAGCGACTTGCCGATCAGCTCCTGCTGCTCGAAGGCGGCCGGGTGCTGGCCAGCGGTCCGGTGGTGGAGCTGGCCGCCCGCCTGGATCTGCCGCTGGTCCATGGCGATGCCGCGGCCGCCCTGGTCGAGGCCGTCGTGTCCGGCCACGACGAGCGTTTCCATCTGAGCTATCTGGACTTTGCGGGCGGACGCTTGTCCGTTCCCCGGGTGGCGCTGGCTCCGGGGGCCCGGGTGCGGGTGCGGGTGCAGGCCCGGGACGTGAGCATCGTCCTGGAGCGGCCCCGGCAGACCAGCATTCTCAACGTATTTCCAGCCCGGGTGGTGGCGATTGCCCAGGACAGCCCCGCCCAGAGCATCGTGCGTCTGGACGCCGGTGGTACCCCGGTGCTGGCCCGCGTCACCCGCAAGTCCAGCGCGGCGCTGGGCCTTGCCCCCGGAGCGGATGTCTACGTGCAGGTCAAGAGCGTGGCTCTGGTGAAGCAGCCCGACCTTGTAGGCTAGTCCTTAAGGGTCAACTGAAGTCGCGGCACTGCGGAAGGACTCGCAGCGGGCTCGTCGGCGTCTATCCATGCCGCCGGACGGTCCTGCAACCCCTCCCGCAATGCCGCATGGATAGCCTCGGTGGCTTAAGAACTAACCGATGAGCGCGGCCTGCAAAACTCAGATCCGACCCTTGCCGGCCGCAATGCGCATGCGCAGGGCATTGAGCTTGATGAAGCCCTCGGCGTCCTTCTGGTTGTATGCTCCGGCGTCTTCTTCGAAGGTCGCGATGCGCTCGTCAAACAAGCTGTCCGCTGCCGAGCGCCTTCCCACCACGGCCACGGTTCCCTTATAGAGCTTGACCCGTACCTGACCGTTCACATGGATCTGGGAGGCGTCGATCATCTGCTGGAGCAGGCGCCGCTCCGGACTCCACCAGTAGCCGTTGTAGATCAGGCTGGCATAGCGCGGCATCAGCTCGTCCT
>CAYWTP010000481.1:0-2087 GCA_964461215.1 uncultured Ectothiorhodospiraceae bacterium
GCTGGTAGATCTTGCCGTTATCGAGGCGGGTGAACGGCACCCCCGAGTGCTCCAGCTCGATGACCAGACGGGAGGCCGCCCGGCACATGTACTCGATGGCGTCCTGGTCCCCCAGATAGTCACTGCCCTTGACCGTGTCGTACATGTGCCAGTGCCAGCTATCGGGCAGCACGTTGCCCAGGGCCGCATTCATGCCCCCCTGTGCGGCCACGGTATGGGAGCGGGTGGGAAACACCTTGGACACCACCGCCACCTCGGCCTCGGCCTGTGCAAGCTGCAGGGCCGCCCGCAGTCCGCCGCCGCCGGCACCGATGACCAGCGAGTCGAAGCGGCGCCGCTCGAGAGTCACGACGCCGCCTCCAGAAGCACCCGCAGTGCCCAGAAGCCCTGCGCGGCCAGGCAGATCCCGACCAGGCTCAGGACCACCAGGCGCAGGCCCGCGGGCTTGACATAATCCAGTACCACGTCGCGTATGCCCACCCAAGCGTGCAGCAGCAGGGCGGCGAAGAAGAGACAGACGGAGAGGAACATGCCGGTGGAGCCGATCCAGACCCGCCATTGGGCGTAGCCGGCCGGCGGCGCCAGCAGCAGGTGGCCCGTGAAATAGACCAGGAACAAAGCCAGATAGACCGCGGTAATTCGCTGCAGCAGCCAGGCCCGCAGCCCGGTGAGCGGCGGGCTCATGCCAGGACCGCCAGCACCAGAACAGCCAGCACCACGCCGCCGGCTGCCGCGATCCAGGCACTGCGGCGGCCCGCCGCGCGGGTCTCGCCTATGCCCAGATCCATGGCCAGAAAACGCACACCGGCCAGCAGATGGTGGGCGCCGGCCCAGACCAGCACCAGCAGCAGAACCTCCATGGCCGGGTGAGCCCAGAGGCCGGCGACCTTCGCGAAGCCTTCAGGGCTGCGCACCGAGAGGGCCAGCATGTCCACCAGCAACGGAATGGCAAGGAACAGCAGGATCCCCGACAACCGATGGCCGAGTGATACGAGTGCCGTCACGGGCAGCCGGATCTGTAGCAGGTTCAGATGTCGGGGCCTGGTGTCGTCATTACGGCCCGCGGGGTTGTCCATAAGGCACACAGTTTAGAGTGGTGTTTCGAATTGCGCTACCGTCATCGATCAATGGATTGGGCCTTGAGTGTCGGAGTCGGCCTGGCAAGGTGATATGATTTCGCCACCAGCTACCCGGGACAGAACCGGCCGGGAGCACCATCAGGTTTGCGGACGAGCACGTGAAGATTAAGGGTCACCCATGAAGGAATGGCTGGCGTTTCTCAAGGCCGGCGGGGCCGTGATCGAAGAGCAGGCACCGCTGCATTTCGGCGATCCCGCGGCAGAGGCCCTCCAGGCGCAGAGCGGCGGAATTATCGCCGACCGCTCCGACTTCGGCTTCATCTCGGTGACCGGTGCGGATGCGGCCCAGTTCCTCCAGGGCCAGTGCACCAACGACATCCGCGACGTATCTCTGGAACGCAGCCAGCTGAGCGGGCTGTGCAGCCCCAAGGGGCGCATGCTGGCCAGCTTCCGGATCATCGGGCATCCCGATGGCTACACCCTGCACCTGCCCCGCAGCCTGCTCGACAATCTGCTCAAGCGCCTGCGCATGTACGTGTTGCGCTCGGCGGTCAGTCTCCAAGACGCCAGCGGCCGGCTGGTCGCGATCTCATTCCAGGGTGACCAGGCCGCCGCCGAAGCGTCTCGCAGCCTCGGCGATCTGCCGGCCGAGATCGACGCGGCGCGCCGATACGGGGACACGACCATTATCCGGCTCCAGGGCGACAGGCCACGCTACACGATGATCGGGGACTTCGAGAGCATGCGTGACCTGTGGAGGCGTATGGGCACGGTTGCCGCACCCGTGGGGCCGGAGGCCTGGGCCCTGACCGGGATCCTGGCCGGTGTGCCGGTCATCGGCGTCGAGACTGCGGACGCCTTCGTGCCGCAGATGGTAAATTTCCAGGCAATCGGCGGGGTAAGCTTCACCAAGGGCTGCTACACGGGCCAGGAAGTCGTCGCCCGCACCGAATACCTGGGCAAGCTCAAGCGCCGGATGTACCGGGCCAGGGTTGAGGCCGACCTCCG
>CAYWTP010000482.1:0-2087 GCA_964461215.1 uncultured Ectothiorhodospiraceae bacterium
ATCGCCGAGAAACGTGTCTATCCGGCCATCAACCTGAACCGCTCCGGCACCCGCCGCGAAGAGCTTCTGGTTCCCCCGGACGAGCTACAGAAGACCTGGATCCTGCGCAAGCTACTCCAGCCCATGGACGAGATCCAGGCCATGGAATTCCTGGTCGACCGCCTGAAGGCCACCAAAATCAATTCGGAGTTCTTCGACTCGATGAAGAGGTAGGTGAGGCGTCAGGCGTGAAAGGAATGGCAGCTTGCTTGGGGTTGTCAAGTGAGCGCTCGAACCGTCAGGCCTCAGGCCTCAGGCCTTCATAGGCCTCCATCTTGTCGGCCAGGCTGGCCCACTCCATATCCTGCATCACGCGGGCCATGCTGTGCATGGCGCCGGCCTCAATGAGCCGGCGGCGCTCGGCTTTGCCTTCTGCGCCGTAGAAGGGCAGCATCACGAAGAATGCCTCGTCCATATAGCGTTTGATGGGAGTGAGCACGTCCTGACGCCGAGTGTAGTAGGCGTCCTCGCCTTCGGCGCAGACACGGCCGAAGACATTGAACTGGCGGCAGGCCAGCGGTCGCAGGGAGTGCACCGCGCAGATCCCGTCGACGAGGAACGGACAAGCTTCACCTGCCGCGTGGGTTCTTAGCTGGGCCTTAAGCTTGCTCCGCATCGGTCCTTGAAGTTCCTCCGTGGCGTACCACGACAGGCCAACCAGCTCCAGCGGATAGACCGGAATGGTCTTATGCGTGCGGCAACAGGCCGCGCAGCCCTTACCGCAGGCCAGGTGCCGGCCCTGGCGCTCTTCGCGGCGTATTCCCTCGGCCACCCCCGCGTCGGCGATGGCGTAGGCCTCCAGCAGCAGAGGCAGCCAGCTATGCAGCGCCTCGGCCGCAGGAAAGGACAGGCGTCTGCCGCTATCGCTGCTAATCGACGACATTCGCGCGCCGGTAGGGATCTCAGTCCTCCATGTCCGTATAACGCTCGTCCATTTCTCGCTCCTTTTGCTCGACCCCCTCCTTCCGCCGCTGCTCCAGCCGCTCCCTGGCCTTGGCGAGCCGGCGCTCGCGCGCGCCTTCCTTCAGGGCAATGGTCGCTTCTCCGAACAGAACCTGGCGCAGGAAGCGGTAGGCGAACAACAGAAGCTCATCCTCCTCGGCCACCAAACGCTCCTGCGTGCCCGGCTCCAGGTCGAACACGTCCTGGAATCCCGGGCTCTGGATGAATTCCCGGAAGCTGTCCATGTCGTAGCTGCACATATCGAAGAGCTGCAAGCTGCGCTCGGTGGGCTTGCCGATGGTGGGACCGGAAGAGCGCTTCTTGATGATGATGTCGCGCCACTGCCGATTCATCTCGTCGTAGATCTCCACGCCCTGCTCCTTGCGATAGTCCGCGACGGTCTGGATCTTGGGCTCGAAGTGACCCTTGCAGTGCTCCTCCTTGACCACGAAGTAGACGTCCTCCACCAGGGAGCTGTCCTTCTTGCGCACCCCCATGCTGCCCAAGGCATAGTAGCGACAGGCTGCCGGCCGGTCCTCGTATACGCCGCAGCCCTGCTCGGTCAGGAACAAGCACTCATTGGTGCCGGGTTTGGTACCCATACGCAGCCCAGGCATTCCGTGGTGGTCCATCTCGAACGGTATGGAGTGCTTTGCGACGAATTCGCCCGCAGTCATGCCCAGTCGGCGCTTGAGGCGCACGATGTCATAGGGCGTCAGCGTGATCTCGATATTCTTGCAGCAGGCATTGAAGCAGGAAATACCCGGGTGACAGTGGAACTGGAATTCATCTTCCAATCGGAGTTGATGGGGCTGCACCGGGCTTTGGAAGGGCACCTCAAAGCGTCCCTGAAACAGCTCGGCGCCCTCGGTATCCGGGAGATCTTTCGTCGTGTCACTCATTTGCCTCTACCTTAAGCGAAAAAGGCCGGGCACCCGTGTAAGGATGCCCGGCCTGTCAGCTAAGCCCGTAGGACTTGCTTACGCAGGAGAGCCGGGGTTGGAGATACCCTTGGGCTCGCCCTCGGCGGGCTTGATGAGCTGGACGTACTTCACCTTCTTCAGGCTCCACTCGCCGGTATCCCGGTTGTAGCGGGAATTGACGAA
>CAYWTP010000483.1:0-2086 GCA_964461215.1 uncultured Ectothiorhodospiraceae bacterium
GTCTTCCAGCCCCACACTGAGCAGGTCAGCAAAGGCAAGGGCCGGGGTGCCCGTCTACCTCAATCCTGCGTCCTCAGGTGATCGAGGACGCCCGGTGGCTTAGGCTTCCCGTTGTCCGCACCAGGCATGCCTGCACGACGTTGACGGTGTCTGGCAAGCGCTCGCCCTCCGGGGGGATCCGCGTCCCGAGAAATGGCTGGGCCTTGACGCGGGTTCTGGCATCAGCAGAAGCGGCTGATCAGCGCACAGCCAGCCACGCTACCACTGCTAAAGTGGAGGGAACAAACACTGGCGGGTCGACGCGCGCCGGCCTTGACTGTCACGCGGGTTAGACAATTCGGACACTTCTTTAGGCGTTTTCCTACAGACGCGTTACCTTGCCCACGCTATCCTAACGGCGTTCCGAGGCACGACGGAGTGCGCGAGAGGTCCGACGAGAGCGCCTCTCTCGCGGGCCGAGGGCATTGGGGGGTGTCGGTATCAGGCGACAGGAAGCCGAGGACAATCAACACCGGCAGCGAAGCCTCAGCACAGCCGGTCGCCCCGCGGCTACGAGCGCGCGCAAACGGCGTTCTCGCTGTCCCAAGCTCCATTAGAAGCGGTTGCGCGGTTCGACTGGCACAGGTCGGCAAGAGCGCAATCGCTAGGTTCCGCCAAGAAGTGTTGCTGACAGGCACGAGAGACTTCTCAGTCAGATTCTCACTATTTTGTAGCAACATTATGTCAGAGGTCAGGTTTATGTGCGCCCTCCTCTGCACAAACAATCCCATTGACATCGCGTTGCTTTGTACTATGTTAATGCTCACGTTCAAGCGCCGTTCCGTTAGCACCCACAGCATGTAAAGCCGAAACTGAAACGGATTGACAGGGTCCCATTCCTGCATTTGATACGCGGGCAACGTCCTGGTTGATTGGGGAGTGGACTGAACGACTTGTATCGTGGTGGTATAACGCGGTTCGCCGTGACCCATGGGAGATGCTTCTGCGTTAGACGGGGGTGGCGGGCGGATTGGGCGCGACGACGCAGGCGCTAAATATTGATGGCTTGTGGGTTACCGTGTTAAAGACCTGCGGAACCCGCGTCAGGTCTAGGGTAACGCATAGCACAGCCTTCGCCAGTCGTGATGCGCTTCCGTCGGTATGAAGAACTTACATGGTCCGCGGTGTCTTCGCGGCTACATGGCCGTTAGCTCGGGAGATTTAGGGGGAGGGGACTTCGGTGGTTGGAAGGGGGATAAGGGCCGGCGCGCATGATCAACGATCTCGATGAAACCTTGGCCGCGTTGTTGAAGCGAGAGTTGCCGCGCGGGCTTGCAGAGCAGATTCAGGTGAGCTTCGACGCGCCAGATGATCAATTTCCGCCGCAGTCGGTGGCGTTGCCTGCAATTGACCTTTTCCTGTATGACGTGCGCGAGAATCTCGAGCTGCGCGACACTGAGGCCCTTTTCGACCGGCGTGGCGATGGCACCGCCATACGAACCCCCGCGCCCGTCCGCGTTGACGCCTCCTACCTGATCACCGCATGGCCGAGCTCGGGCGTTACCGACCCCTCGGAAGACGAGCACCGTCTGCTGGGAGAGGTGATGCGGGCCTTGCTGCGCCACCGCACGATTCCACGCGAGGTGCTGCAAGGCAGTCTGGTGGATCAGGCGTTGCCTTTGCCCGTTAGTACGCTTCAGCCGGGGCGGCTGCAGAGTTTGGGGGAGTTCTGGCAGGCATTGGGAGGCAAGCCAAAAGCCGCCCTGAATTATACAGTGACCTTGGCGATCGACGTCGCCCAACCCGAAGAGGTACGTCTAGTCACCGAGAAGGTAATCAAAATGCGAACGCAGACGGGGGACGCAGGGTGACGGCCTCGACGCAATGGGAGGTCGTGCGGCACCGAGTAACGATCGGGGGGCGGGTCGTGGATGCGCATCGCCGGCCTATCGCCGGCGTGTCGGTCAGCCTCGCCGGGCCAAAGGAATTCGAGTCGCGAAAGGCAAGCGCCAGGCGGCGCGCCGTGCCGAACTCGGACGACTTGCGCCAACGGATAGATCGAAGCGAAACGAGGTGGGACGGCATTTATTTCTTCCTGGATCTACCG
>CAYWTP010000484.1:0-2079 GCA_964461215.1 uncultured Ectothiorhodospiraceae bacterium
CAGATGGGCCATTCGTGGTCGTAGAGATTGAGCTCGGGACTGACCGCAGTGAGCTCCATGTTGGCCTCCCAGAAGGCATCCACCGTCCCCACGTCCCGCCAGTAGCTCTGCTTGCCGGTCTGCACGTCGCGGAACGGATAGGCCATGACCCGGTAGGCCTCGATCACCGCGGGGATGATGTCCTTGCCGAAGTCGTGGGTGGAGTAAGGGGTGTCGGAGTCCTTGATGAGCTGCTCATACAGGAACTTGGTGTTGAAGACGTAGATGCCCATGGAGGCCAGGGCCGTGTCCGGCTTCCCGGGAACCGGCCGCGGGCTTTCCGGCTTCTCGGCGAAGTCTACAACCTCGCCTTCCTCGTCCACGGTCATCACGCCAAACTCCCTGGCCCGATCCAGCGGCATCTCGATGCAGCCCACCGTCAGGTCCGCCTGGGTCTCCACGTGCTCAGCGATCATGGGGCCGTAGTCCATCTTGTAGATGTGGTCGCCAGCCAGGATCAGCACATACTCCGGCGCGTGGTTGCGGATGATATCCAGGTTCTGGTACACGGCGTCGGCCGTGCCCTGGTACCAGGACGACTCCTCGATGCGCTGCTGGGCCGGGAGCAGCTCGACGAACTCCCCGAACTCGCCCCGCAGGAAGCCCCAGCCCTTCTGAATATGCAGAATCAAGGAGTGCGCCTTGTACTGGGTCAGGACCGAGATCCGGCGGATACCGGAGTTCATGCAGTTAGACAGCGGAAAGTCAATAATCCGGAACTTGCCGCCGAACGGGGTCGCCGGCTTGGCGCGCCAGAGCGTCAGGTGCTTGAGCCGCGATCCGCGGCCCCCCGCCAGGATCAGGGCCAGAGTATCGCGGGTAAGTCGGCTGACGAAACGTGGCGTGCTGGTCTCATTCATGGGGAAGATTCTCTGTAATCTATGCTCCGCGCAGGTCTTGAGGCAATGACTGCGCATTCGGAACGAACTCCGGACCCGCCAGGGTCCGGCGCTTATGTTAACATTCTCTGTATGACACTCAACGGAATTGCGGGTGGCTCCGGCTCCTGCAAGACCCTACGAACGGCCCCACGACCACGTCCACTACAATGCTGCCGAGCAACCCTGACTCCGAACACCCATCGCTCCCCCGACTGGATCCTGCGGCTGAACGGATTGTTCAAGCCCGTCACCACGACCCCTTCGCGGTCCTGGGCAAGCATGTCGACGGCGACCTGGAGGTAGTCAGGGCTTTCCTGCCCGGCGCCCAGGCGGCCTCCCTGGCCGACGGGGGGTACGCCATGGAGCGGATACCGGGTACCGATCTGTTCGAGTGGCGGGGACCGCGCGGAACAATACCCGAGCGCTACCGGTTACGCCAGATGGATGCGGGTGGCCGGGAGCGGGTCGCCCATGATCCTTACTGCTTCCCGCCGCAGCTCGGCGAGCTGGACCTGCACCTCTTCGGCGAGGGCCGCCACTGGAATGCCTACCGGCTTCTCGGCGCTCAGGTGCATGAGGCCGATGGTGTCGGCGGGGTGCTGTTCGCGACCTGGGCACCCAATGCCGAGCGGGTCAGTGTCGTGGGCGACTTCAACGAGTGGGACGGGCGGCGCCATCCCATGCGCGTGCGTGGCTCGGGCGGGGTCTGGGAGCTATTCATACCGGAACTCGTCCCCGGCGCACTCTACAAGTTCGAGATCCGCAACCGGGCCAGCGGCCTGGTGCAGCTCAAGGCGGATCCATACGGGCAGCGGTTCGAGCGCCGACCCTCCACGGCTGCCGTGGTGGCCACGGCAGCCCCTTATCCGTGGGCCGACGGGGAATGGTTGCTGGCCCGCCGCGAACGCGACTGGCTGCACTCGCCCATGTCGGTGTATGAGGTGCACCTGGGCTCCTGGCGGCAGGACCCGGACGGCGGGTACCTGGGATACCGGGAGCTCGCCGAGCGGCTGGTCGCCTACGTCAGCTCCCTGGGCTTCACCCACATCGAGCTGATGCCCATCACGGAGCACCCCCTGGATGCCTCCTGGGGCTACCAGACCACCGGCTACTTCGCGCCGACCAGCCGGCACGGGACACCGGATGATTTCCGCTGGTT
>CAYWTP010000485.1:0-620 GCA_964461215.1 uncultured Ectothiorhodospiraceae bacterium
GCTGCTGGAGCTGAAGAAGAAGCACTATTAGCTATCACGCCGTCCCCACAACCCCCCGCAGCCAGGTGTAGCGGCGCTGCATCAGGGCCAACCCCCCGAAGAGCAGGCCCGCATAGAGCAGATTGGCTGCCAGGCTGTTGTGGAAAAACGGAATGGCCGCAACGTAGCAGGCCACAAGCCCTCCGGCGGTCAGCGGGTAAAGTCCATCGAAGGCCCATACGCCCAGGTTGGTCACCACAAAGAACAGTACCGAGCCGCCCAGGGTGGCTGCGAGCACCGGCAGCGCGCCGCGCTGGTATCCCAGCCGGGTCCCCAGCCACACGACCGCCGCGATGCAAGCGTAGACCAGCAGCATCTGGTCGTGAAAGCCAAGCAACAGATCGCTCAGGAGCATGGCGACCGCGGGCACTGCATAAGCGAGACGGCGATCGGCGAACACCGCGCCGCCGAACAGGGCGATGGCGGCGATGGGGGCAAAGTTCGGCGGGTGGGGGATGAGTCGGGACAGCGCCGCCAGAACGATGAGACCCACCAGCAGTGCCAAGCGTCGGGTTTGCATGGATCCTCCTTCTTGGGTCGGTGTTCGTTTGATGGCCGCGCCAGCCGGTGTCAGATTATCC
>CAYWTP010000485.1:630-2078 GCA_964461215.1 uncultured Ectothiorhodospiraceae bacterium
CACACTAGGCTAAGGCCTGAGCGGCACGAGCCGGAGGGACCGCCAGCCGCAGGTGTGACGCGGTACAAGCCGCTGTCCGGTGAACAGCGGCGCCGCCGAACGCGCCATACCCTTAACCGTTCAAGGGTGCTCGCGGGCAGTTTAGGGCACCGCAAGGCGGGGTGTACAGCCCGAATTCACTCTGACGGCGTGGGCTGCCAATAAGTCTCGGCTCCTTGCGTCAGCACCCGCGCCACCACGAACAGCAGATCCGAGAGCCGGTTGAGATAGCGCCGAGCGGCGGGATTGAGCTGCCCGGCCCGGGCCAGCGTCACCAGCCTGCGCTCGGCACGCCGGCAGACGCTGCGAGCCAGGTGACAGGTCGCCGCCGCGAGCCCGCCACCGGGGAGAATGAACTCCAGCAAAGGCGGCAGCTCCGCGTTGAGGCGGTCCAGGCACTCTTCCAGTCGCTGCACCTGCGCGTCGGTGATAATCGAGCGGCCGGGCACCGCCAGCTCGGCACCCAGGTCGAACAGATCATGCTGGACCCGGATCAAGCAATCCGTAACAGACCCGGACGTGCAATGGGCCAGCAGCAGCCCGATGAGGCTGTTCAGCTCATCCACCGCCCCCATGGCCTCCACACGCGCCGAGTCCTTGTCCACCCGCGTACCGTCGGCCAGGCCGGTGCTCCCGTCGTCCCCGGTGCGGGTGTAAATGCGCGTCAACCGGTGCCCCACTGCGCCACCTCAATAGAGCCTGAACACGACCTGGACCCGGAACCGCTCCGGCCGGCTCAGATAACGCCCGGCCGCTCCGAAGGGCGCCACCTGCGCCACCGCGCTCATGGCCGCCCGGTCCAAGGGGACGAAGCCGCTGGAAACGGCGACCCTCACTGCATCCAGGGCCCCATCGGGCCGCAGGCTGAAGCTCACCGTAGCCGTGCCCTCCCTTCCCTGCCGGCGGGCCAGCAGGGGATAGCGCTGGTGACGGCTAATCTCGCGATGCAGCAGATCCAGCAGCACCCCGCGCGCCCGGGCGGAAAGCTCCCGGGACGCCGCCGAGGGCGCTCGGCGTGCGTGCGCACTCGCTCCGACCCCGTCCAGAGACCGGCTCCGGGCCGCCGCGTGCGGCGGCAGGGCAGCGGCGGGTGGCACCAGGCCCGCGGCGTGTGAACGAGGGTCCACGGCCCCGGCGCCCGGCTGGCTGCCGGCGAGCCCCGACCCGGGAAGAGCCGCGCCCCGGGCCGGCCCGGGCTTGTGCGGACCAGGGCGAACGGGCTGCGGTGAAATCTCTGTGACCCGATCCAGCGCTGGGACGCTCCGCACGCTGGGGCCGTCATGGACTTGCGGGTTCAAGGCGACACCCCGCGCCTGCCCGGTGCCGTCCACTGCACTGAACTCGACCCGCAGGGCTGGATCCGGCGCCGCGCCCGGCGGTGCTTGTCGAGATACCAGGACCGCCAGCAG
>CAYWTP010000486.1:0-2068 GCA_964461215.1 uncultured Ectothiorhodospiraceae bacterium
GGCGCTACGACTGGCACCCGGAACCCGGCAGCCGGGAAGCCGAACTTTACGAGGTTTTTCTCAAGCCACACGACTGGCTGGCAGCAGGCGAATAAATCGCCCCTGCGCTCCGCGATGCACCTACGTCCCTGTAGGATCGGGTAGGAGGCGGGGTTACCCCCGCCGTCCTCCCACACCACCGGACATGCGGTTCCGCATCCGGCGGTTCATGAAGGACACTGGAGCCGTCGCACGGTATCGAGCAGCGACACCAGACCTAAACGATCAAAGAAGGACTTCGGGAAAGCCTGGTTCATGTGGCTTGCACCACTGTTCCACCACGACCCGCGTTGGTTGAAGGCCGAGCGAAACGCCCGTTCTTCCGTCAGTCCCGCCTTCATCAGATTCGTGGCACGAGTATAGGGGCGTTTCCACTGTCGCCACAGAATGCAGCGCAGCTTGTGCCTGATCCAACCATCCAACTCTTCCAGCGCCTTCCTGGTCTCGGTCAGCCTGAAGTAGGCCATCCAGCCGCGAAGGATCGGGTTGAGTTCTGCAATGGTAACGATCAGACTGCGTCCTCTCGTGCCTTTGAGCACTTCCCGCACGCGCTTCTCCAGCCGTTGATAGCTAGCTGGCGCAATGCGCAGTCTCGGGGCCTTGTGCCAAGTCAGGCTGTAGCCCAAAAACTTCCTCTCCCACGGACGCGCTACCGCGCTCTTGGCCGCATTGACCGTGAGTTTGAGCGTGTCCGCCAGAAACCAGGTGATGCTCGCCATAATCCGCTCCCCTGCCCGTTGGCTTCTGACATAGATGTTGCAGTCGTCCGCATACCGGCAGAAGGCGTGGCCACGGCGTTCCAGTTCCCGATCCAGCTCCGTCAGCAGGATGTTCGAGAGCAGCGGACTGAGCGGCCCACCTTGCGGCGTGCCCTCCGTTCTCGGGGAGACGATCCCCTCTGCCATCATGCCCGCTTCCAGATACCTTCGGATAAGACGGAGCACTCGCCCGTCGTCGATCTTCTTCGAGAGTTTCTCCATCAGTAAGGTCGTGGTTGACGCGGTCAAAGAATTTCTCCAAGTCCATATCCACCACAAACCGGCGACCTTCGGCGACATACCGCTTGGCCGCCTTGACCGCTTGATGGGCGTTCCTCCCCGCTCGGAAACCGTAGCTCGATTCGGAGAAGTCCGCCTCGAAGATCGGTGAGAGCACCTGATGCAACGCTTGCTGGATCAGTCGATCCGTCAGCGTCGGAATACCAAGTGTCCTTACCCCGCCTTGCGGCTTCGGTATGTCCACCCGGCGCACCGGCAAGGGCATGTAGCTGCCCGCCAGTAGCTTGGCCTTGATCGTCGGCCAGTGTCGTTTGAGATGGTCTTTGAGTTCGGCAACACCGATGCCATCGACGCCGGCAGCACCTTTGTTCTCGACCACCCGCTGGTACGCAAGCTTCAGGTTACCGCGTTCGCACACGGCACCCATCAGCCCGCTCGACTCCGCTTTCGTCCGCCGGTGGCTCGCCGCCTCCGTCTCGGCACACAGGGCGACCTCCTCCGGATTCCGTCCGGATTCCTCCGCCTGCGCCCCGTCTTGCCGACGGGCTTCTGCCTTCTTCGACTTCATCGAGAAACCACCGCCTACTCGCGTTCCCTCATGTTCGGCCCTTCGGCCTATCCCAGCACCTACTATGGCCTCTGCTGACTTCTGCATGGGCATCCCGGCACCTCTCGATGCCAGTAGCACAAAGCACCCCTGCAGATCTCCCCGGGTATCACGCACCCACCTTCACGCTTATACCTGTCGGATCTACGTCACAGCATTCCGTGCAAGTTTCGGGCTTTGACGATAATGGCCGCCTTGCCCCACTGTGTCGCCTCGTATCCGCTTCCTGTTCGTCAGGCCAGCGCTTTGCCTTCGGCTTCCTCCAGATTCGCAGTCGCCCGCGACACCCTTGCCGTTCGGCTAACTCTTCCCCTTGCCGGGCGAGTAGAGGACTTCCACCTCCAAGTGAGTGCGCCCTGCCGGGCGCACCACAAAAAAAAGCGGAGGTCCGAAGACCTCCGCTCTGACGTGCCGTCTGCTTCTT
>CAYWTP010000487.1:0-2035 GCA_964461215.1 uncultured Ectothiorhodospiraceae bacterium
CAGGCAGGGCTTCAGGAAGCTGGTCTGCAATGACACCGTGCCGAAGGTCCGGCCCGCCGGCAGCCGGCCGAAGGCGGCCACCGCGCAGGCGAAGTCCAGCATGGCCGCGACGATTCCGCCCTGCACCACGCCCGCGCCCTGCAGGAACCGCTGGTCGGGCTCAAACGACAGAAACGCCGTCCCGGCCTCGGGATCCAGCTCAAGGATCGTCGCCTTCAGCGACTCCGCCAGCGGCCCAGGGATCGGCCGGGGCGCGCCTTCGGAAAGGAAGGCCTTGAGGATCGGATGTGGCTCGCTCATGGTTGGCTGTGCCCCGGAAGACATCAGGGCGATCTGCCCCTGAAGCGCGTCGCGGGGCAACCTAGCATTCGGAGATACGGCGCATGCCGATGAAAGTAATCGGCGCGGGTCTGCCGCGCACCGCCACCTGGTCGCAGAAGCTGGCGTTGGAGAAGCTGGGCCTGGGACCCTGCTACCACATGAGCGAGTCGCTCCAGCACCCGGACCACTGGCCGCTGTGGGTGCGCGCCGCGAACGGCGAGGCGGCGAACTGGGGCCAGGCGGAGTGGGAGAAGATCTTCGCGGAGTACGCCTCCACCACCGACGCGCCGGCCTGCCTTTTCTACAAGGAGCTGATGGCCGCCTATCCCGAGGCCAAGGTGGTGCTCAGCCTGCGCGACGAGGAGAAGTGGTTCGCCTCCACCCAGAACACCATCCTCAGCGACGCGGTGGTGGGCTTCCACGGCGCGCAGGGGTCGCTGGAGATGGTGGAGTCCATCGGCTGGGGCTCGGACCCGAAGCTGCACGACAAGGCCTACATGCTGGACCGCTACCGCAGCCACAACGAAGAGGTGATGCGGACCGTGCCGGCCGAGCGGCTTCTGGCGTTCAAGGTTACCGAGGGCTGGGGGCCGCTGTGCGAGTTCCTGGGCCTGCCGGTCCCGGACGAGCCCTTCCCGCAGGTGAACTCCACCGAGGAGTTCAAGGCCATGATCGCCTCGCGCGCCGAGGGCGGCTCGATCCTCGACACGCACCACTGATCGGCGCGGCGCGCGTGCGTCCGGGGGACTTGCGCCGTCCCCGGCGCTTTTCGTCGCGCCTCGCAGGCTGTAGTTCACACCAACCGACGCCGCCAAGGAGCCACACCCGTCATGACAGCCGCCAAGGGCGAAACCATCCAGAAGAAGAATGTGCTTGTGGAATTCGAGGACGGGATCGCCTGGGTGATCATGAACCGGCCCGCCAAGCGCAACGCCATGAGCCCGGCGCTGAACCGCGAGATGCTGGAGGTGATCGACGAGCTGGAAGGCGACGACCGCTGCCGGGTGCTGGTGCTCACCGGCGCTGGCGAATCCTTCGCGGCGGGCATGGACCTGAAGGAGTACTTCCGCGAGCTGGACGGCAAGGGCCGCTACGCCACCATCAAGAGCCGCCGCACGGCCTATGACTGGCAGTGGCACCGGCTGATGTTCTACGAGAAGCCCACCATCGCCATGGTCAACGGCTGGTGCTTCGGCGGGGCGTTCTCGCCGCTGGTGGGGTGCGACCTGGCCATCGCGGCGGACGAAGCCCAGTTCGGCCTGTCTGAGGTCAACTGGGGCATCCTGCCGGCCGGCAACGTCACCAAGGCGGTGGCGATCACCATGAACTGGCGCGACAGCCTCTACTACATCATGACCGGCCTGCCGTTCGACGGGAAGAAGGCCGCGCAGATGGGGCTGGTGAACGAATCCGTGCCGCTGGCCGAGCTGAAGGACCGCACCCGCGTGCTGGCCCAGCTGATCATGGCCAAGGACCCGGACGTCATCAAAGCGGCCAAGGACTGCTACAAGCGCGTGCGCGACCTGCCGCTGGACGTCTCTGAGGACTACATCACCTCAAAGCTGGAGCAGATGTTCCACCTGAACGGCATGGAAGCGCGCAACGAGGGCATGAAACAGTTCCTCGAGGACAAGACCATCAAGCCCGGCCTGCAGACCGCGGACTTCAAGCGCAGGAAGAGGGCCTGAGGCCCGCCTTGCCATCCACGCGGACA
>CAYWTP010000488.1:0-2033 GCA_964461215.1 uncultured Ectothiorhodospiraceae bacterium
TCTTTGGCGTTGCGCGACCAGTATCCCTGTGCGCTCGGCGGGAATCGTCCGGACTGCCGCCTGGAGATCAATCTCGTGCCACTTGGCGCCGAGCACTTTTCCGGAGCGACAGGCGGTGAGGATTGTGAACTCCGGGGCTCGGGCGGCGAGCCCTTCCTGCCGACGGAGTTCGGCCATGAACTGGCTTGTCTCCGACCAGGCGAGTGCAGGAAAGTGGCGACCCGGCTTCACCTTGCTGACGCGCGGGATTCGAAAGATGGTTTCTGCTACGCCTTACGGTGCAGTTCCATTATCGTTGCGCCGCTCTGCATGGAATCCGTGCGCCACTACGCGGCCCTTGTAGCCAAGGATCGCTATCGCCTTGTTCAAAGTGTTTTCCGAGATGTAGGGAAACCGTCCATTGCCGCCGGGGAACAGATACGCCGAGTGCCCGGTAAGCTGGCGAAGCTCGGCAAGGGCTTCGACGGTCTGGGTCTCAATTACCATTGGGACGGTCAGCGTCCGATACCGGAACGGAGCCGATTCGTGGGCACACGTGAGCCGACAGCACGCCCCGGACTTTCTCGGCATAGGTTGGGGACCATCTGCCAGCGTTGCGGGTCTGCCATTCATCCGCGACAACCCGGAAAGTATCAAGGGTCTGCGCCCGATTAGCGGCCCGGTCGGCGTGTTGCTCGGCTATCGGGTCGCGACCCTCCTTTACCAGCGCCCTGGCCTTCCTCGCCTTCTCCCGGGCTTCCGTCAAGAGCACGGAGGGGAACAATCCCAGCGCCAGCAGCCGCTCCCGGTCCGCTATGCGGTATCGCAGCCGCCAGTATTTCGAGCCGTTTGGGTGAACCAGTAGGAACAACCCTTTCTCGTCGTACAGCTTGAAGGGCCTCGCGGAAGGCTTCGCATTGCGCGCTGCGGTGACGGTAAGCGCCATTTGTACCCCACCCGCCGGAAATCTACCCCGGATTCGTACCCCGGTATCGTTCCGGCTGTAATCGGATCGTGTGGGATGACTATGGACTTGATCTACAGGGCTTAGATGGGAGTGGCTGGATGATGCTGGACTTCCTTGGAGGGGATTTTGGCTCCCCGGGACGGGCTCGAACCGCCGACCTAGTGATTAACAGTCACCCGCTCTACCGACTGAGCTACCGGGGAAGAGAGCCGCGTATGTTACTGAGCCGGCCTGTCAGGGTCAACAACGCAAGTCTTCCGCTGCTCGTTTCCCCCCTCTTACGCCCACCCTTCACTGCCTTTTTCCCAGGGCCCCCGCCAGCCGCTCCATGGCCTTCTCCAGGTTCTGCATGCTGGTGGCGAAGGACAGGCGCAGGTACCCCGGGGCGCCGAAGGCGGAGCCGGGGACCAGGGCCACCCCCGCCTGTTGCAGCAGGTGCTCGGCCAGGGCGACGTCATCGTCAATCCCCGGGAGGGCGTCGATGGCCTCCTGCATGCGCGGGAACAGATAGAATGCCCCCTGGGCAGGCAAGCACTGAACACCCTTCATGGTGCTCAACGTGCCCAGCACGAAGTCGTGCCGTTCCTTGAATATCTTGACCATGTGCCCGATGAAGGACTGGTCCCCCTCCAGGGCGGTCTGCGCAGCCACCTGGGAGATCGAGGTCGGGTTCGACGTGCTCTGGGACTGGACCTTGGTCATGGCCCTGATGAGCGGCTCCGGTCCGGCGGCGTACCCGATGCGCCAGCCGGTCATCGAGTACGCCTTGGACACGCCATTGAGCACGATGGTGCGTTCGTACAAATCGGGGCAGGCCATGGCGATGTTGCTGAAAGGGGCGTCGCCCCACAAGATGTGCTCATACATGTCGTCGGTGGCGATGAGCACGTGGGGGTGCCGGCGGAAGACCTCGCCCAGAACCGCCAGATCCTGGCAGTCGTAGCACACGCCGGTGGGATTGGACGGACTGTTCAGAACCACCATGCGGGTCCTGGGGGTGATGGCAGCCTCCAGTTGCTGCGCGGTGACCTTGAATCCCTGCCCGATATCCGCCCTCACGATGACCGGAACGCCGTCGGCCAGCAGC
>CAYWTP010000489.1:0-2012 GCA_964461215.1 uncultured Ectothiorhodospiraceae bacterium
CGCCCCTCCACGCGCGCGGCGTGGGTTTTCTCGGGGAGAAACTCCAGTTCGACGCCCATCCACGAGTCTCCTCTATCCGTTACCCATCTGACAGGCATGCAGGTGAGCGTAGGCTCCGCCGCTGTTCAGCAATTCCGCGTGGGTGCCCTCTTCCACGATCCGCCCGGCCTCCAGCACGATGATCCGGTCGGCGTGGCGCAAGGTGCTCAGCCGGTGGGCGACGATCAGCACCGTTCGCCCCTGACAGATGAAGCGCATGTTTTGGTGCAGCAGCCGTTCGGACTCGTAGTCCAGGGCACTGGTGGCCTCGTCCAGAATCAGGATCCGGGGGCTGGTGACCAGGGCGCGGGCGATGGCGATACGCTGGCGCTGGCCGCCCGAGAGGGTGCTGCCTTGTTCTCCGACCACGGTGTCATAGCCCTCCGGCAGGCCCAGGATGAACTCGTGCGCACCCGCCAGCTTCGCCGCGTGGATGACCCTGTCCATCGACAGGCCGGGATCGGCCAGCACGATGTTCTCTCTCACCGTACGGTTGAACAGAAAGCTGTCCTGGAGAACCACGCCGACCTGGCGGCGTAGCCAGGCCGGGTCGATCAGCATCAGATCCGCGCCATCGACGGTTACCCGACCCGCCTCCGCCGAGTGCAGCCGCTGCACCAGCTTGACGAGAGTGCTCTTGCCGCAGCCCGACGGCCCTACGATGCCCAGTACCTGGCCCGCGGGGATGTCCAGATCGAGACCGTCCAGGACCGCCGAGGCATCGCGGCGGTAGCGGAAGGTGACCCGCTCGAAGCGGACATGCCCTTCGATTCGCGCCAGGCCGGCGCTTCCTGAGCCATAGCTGCGCTCAACCGGGCTGTTCAGGATATCGCCTAGGCGTTGAACCGAGATCCCCACCTGCTGTAGATCTTGCCAGAGCTGCACCAGCCGCAGGATGGGGCCGCTGACACGGGCCGCGAGCATGTTGAACGCGACCAGTTGTCCGACGCTCAGTTCGCCCGCGATCACGAGGTGTGCCCCATGCCACAGGATGAGCGCCACCGTGACCTTGTTGACCAGCCCCGCGAGCTGGCTCGCGACGTTGCCCAGGTTGGTGGCCCTAAAGGCCGAGCGCACGTATTCGGCCAAGTGCTCCTCCCAGTGCCGCTGAAGTTGGGGCTCCACGGCCATGGACTTAAGCGTTTCCACGCCGGTCACCGACTCCACCAGAAACGCCTGGTTCTCGGCTCCCTGGTTGAACTTCTGGTTCAGGCGCCGGCGCAGCACCGGTGTCACCACCAGCGAGAGCAGCACGTAGAACGGCACGGCGCTCAGCACGATCAGGGTCAGCACGGGGCTGTACAACCACATCACCACAAAGAAGATCACGGTAAACACCAAGTCCACGATCACGGTCACGGCCGATCCCGTGAGGAAGTTGCGAATGTGCTCAAGCTCGCGTACTCGGGCCACGGAGTCCCCCACCCGACGGGCGCCGAAGTAGCCCATGGGCAGCGCCATGAGGTGGCGGAACAGACGCGCACCGAGGATCACGTCGATGCGGTTGGAGGTGTGGGCGAAGACATAGGTGCGCAGCGCACCCAGTGCGGCATCGAACAGAGCCACTACCAGGAGCCCGAATACCAGTACGTCCAGGGTGGTCAGGCCCTTGTGCACCAGCACCTTGTCCACCACCACCTGGAAAAACAAAGGCGTGACCAGAGCGAAGATCTGCAGGAAGAACGAGGCGACCAGCACCTCGGCAAACAGCTTGCGAAAACGGATGATGGCGGGAATGAACCAGGCGAGCCCGAACCGCGCGCCCTCGCCCAGCGGCGGCGCGCGGCGAGCGACAAGGATCAGATGCCCGCTCCACGCCGACTCGAAATCCCGGCTCGAAAGCAAAGCCGGCTCGGGCGCTCCGGGCTCCTGCACCAGCACCTGGTTCTCCCCCACTCTGGCCAGCACGAAGAAGCGCCCGTCGCGGTGGCAAGCAATAGCGGGAAGGGGGAAATTCCGAAGCCGTGGCCACT
>CAYWTP010000490.1:0-1997 GCA_964461215.1 uncultured Ectothiorhodospiraceae bacterium
CATGTAGCTGTAGTCGTCCCGCGCCGTGGCCGTCATATAACGCGCCAGCAGCATGCGCCAGGGCAGCCGGGGCTGAAGCAGGTGGTCGACCATTCGCGCCAGGGCGCCTCCCATCTTGCCGGCCTGCATGGCCTGCTGGGCGGCTCCGGCCAGGCGCTGCTGCCACTGCACCGACAGCGCCTCCTGCTCGGTGGCCGTGAGCGGTGGTGGCTGAGGTGAGCCGCCGCCGGAGCCCTCGCCCTGGCGGGCGTCGCCCCCGGAGCCCGCACCGCCTCCTGCTTGCTCGCCCTCCTGGCGGTCCTGCTCGGGCTGAGCGGCGGCGCCCGACTGCCCGGAGCCTTCACCCTTGTCCTCGTGGTCGTAGACGTGCCGGTCCATGGGCTCGTCCGCCGTGTTCTCGTCGATGTACGGATAGATCTCCTCCGCCGTCATGCCCTCGTAGCTGTCTTCAACCAGGATCCCCGGCGGCGGGACGAGACCGTCCGTGAGCAGAAGAGGATTGATGGCATAGTCGCAGGCCACGTCCCAGCGAAGCTTGACCCGATGCTGGCGCCGGGCGAAGTGGGATAGAGCGCAGTGCAGCGCCTCGTGAGCCAGGACGAACTGGGTCTGGTCCAGGCTCAAGGCCTCAATGTAGGTCGGGTTGTAGTAGAGCTTGCGGGCATCGGTAGCCGTGGTCGGACACCAGCGGGGATCCGCCGCGGCCAGGGGCAGGCGCAACACCAGCGCACCGAGGAATGGCTTGTCCAGAATCAGCCGGGTGCGCGCCGCGCAGAGCTTGGTCTCGATGTCATTCATGCAGAAGCGAGAAGCGAGAAACGAGAAGCGTAGAAGCCACACGCGCTTCACGCTTCACGCTCTGCACTTCACTCGTATAGCATTACATCCGCAATCCGGCTCGCCCACTCCGCAAACTGGGGCACGCTGAACAGATCCTGGCCGATTGCGCGGTGCATGTCCGAGACCAGCATGACTCCCATCTCGCGCTGCGGAAAGCGCGCGGCGTAGGCCAGGATGTGGCCCTGAACCGCAACGGCCTGGGGCGTGCCTCTGGCCCGGATGGCCCGGCCCACCAGGGACGATGCCACGGCGTACTGGAGATCGGTCTCTCGGGGTACCGGCACCTCCTCGCCGCGGAGAATGGCGTCCAGATCGGGCAGGTTGTCCAGATTATCCACGAAGGCCTTGAGCTCGATGCCGGCTGCCGGCCCGACGCAGGCCTGCAAGGTACCCACCAGTAGGCCTGGATGGTCGCCGAACTTCTGCAGGGCCCGGTGGGCAAACTCCCAGGAGCGGGGAGAAGGGAATGCCACCGGGTTGTGGGCGGGGTCGAAATCGAACAGCAGCTCTGGGCGGAAACGTAAGAAGCCGATGATGCGCTCGTCCACCCCGCCCGCATAGGCCCAGCTCACCCAGTCGTCCAGGTTCACCTCGAACTCGAAGTGCGAGAAGCGGTTGGCCAGCGGCGACGGCATACTGTAAGTCACGCCACGGTCACCCTGGCGGTTGCCTGCGGCGAAGATAGCCCAGCCGCTGGGAACCTCGTAGGCGCCCAGGCGGCGGTCCAGGATGAGCTGATAGGCGGCCGCTGACACCGTAGGCGCCGCCGAGGTGATCTCGTCCAGGAACAGCACACCCCGCGGACCGTGGCGCCCGGCGTCGGGAAGCATGGCCGGGACTGCCCACTCGACGTGCTCACCGACACGGAAGGGGATACCGCGCAGGTCGCTCGGCTCCATCTGAGACAGCCGTATATCGATCATCGGTACCCGGTGTCTGGCGGCGACCTGCGCCACGAGCTGGGACTTCCCCACTCCGGGCGGGCCCCAGACCATCACCGGCGTATGGTGACCGTCCAGCGTACTGAGAAACTCCTGATCCAGGACCACGGAAAGCTGAACAGGGCGCATGCGGGCTCCGAAGGCGTTCTAGTACGGCAGCTAGGTGATCGATATGCAATGCTTCATACGTAGGATCTTTAGGCCGTGCCGTCCATG
>CAYWTP010000491.1:0-1996 GCA_964461215.1 uncultured Ectothiorhodospiraceae bacterium
GCAGCAGGGTGTGCGTATCGAAATAGAAGGTGTCGTGCATGGCCCGCGCGGGGTGGGACGCGGGCATGTTGAGAGCCTCGAAGTTGTGGTAGTCGTCCTCGATCTCCGGCCCCTCGGCGATCTCGAAGCCGAGCTGGGAGAAGAAGCCCTCGATGCGCTCCAGCGTGCGCGTCACCGGGTGCAGCCCGCCCTGGTCTTGACCACGGCCCGGGAGCGTGACATCCAGCGCTTCTTCAGTGAGCTTGTTCTCCAGGCGCTCCGCCTCTAAGGCCACCCTGCGCGCGTCGACGGCGCCCTGAAGTGCGGCCTTGGCGTCGTTGACCGCCTGGCCGATGGCCGGCCGCTGGTCGGCGGGCAGATCCTTGAGCTGTTTGAGCAAATCGGTTAGCACGCCCTTCTTGCCGATGTAGCGTACCCGCAGCTGATCCAGTGCGCCCAGATCCGCGGCCTGCTGCACCTCCGCCCGTGCCTCGTCGATGATGGCAGTCAAATCCTGCATCACAGCCCCTGGCTCTCCGCTTGCGTGCGGCCGGACGAGGATTCGGTCCGTCCGGGACGACTTCGCCCCTGGACTCACCCCGGCTCACCGCAGTCTGAAAACGAAATAGGGGAAAGGCATCTGCCTTTCCCCTATTGCCCCGCCCGTCATGCCGCGGTCAGGCAGACGCCGAAGTCAACCCGGCGCCATAGCGCACGAGCTACTGAGCAATGCCGGCCTTGGCGCGCTCCGCGATCGCAGCAAACGCCACCTTGTCAAACACGGCAAGGTCGGCCAGAACCTTACGATCGATTTCGATGTTGGCCTTGTTCAGCCCGTCGATCATGCGGCTGTAGGATAGGCCACACTCCCGGGCGCCGGCGTTGATGCGGGCAATCCAAAGGCCACGAAACTGTCGCTTTTTCTGGCGGCGGTCACGGTAGGCATACTGACCGGCCTTGGTAACGGCCTGCATGGCCACCCGGTAAACACGACTGCGCGCACCCGAATAACCCTTGGCCTGGTCGAGGACCTTCCTGTGCCGCGCGTGCGCGGTCACCCCACGTTTTACTCTAGGCATCTCTCGTCAACTCCTAGCGGACTCAGGTACCGGGCAGCATGCGGCGGACCGCACGGACATCGGCATCCGCTACCATCAGTGTTGGACGGAGGTGACGCTTACGCTTGGTGCTCTTCTTGGTCAGGATGTGGTTCAAGTGGGACTGAGCCCGCTTGAAACCGCCGGAGGCCGTGCGCTTGAAGCGCTTGGCGGCTCCGCGATTGGACTTCATCTTAGGCATTTTATCTACTCCGCATTCGTTGGCTCATTGGACCGCCCAAACGACTCTTCCGTAGCCTCCTCGGTCGAATCCTCGTGGCTGGCCACCTTTACCTTCCGCTGCTTCGGGGACAGCACCATCACCATCTGGCGGCCTTCCATCTTGGGCATCTGCTCCACCGCGCCGTACTCGGCGAGGTCCGCCTCCACGCGGCGCAGCAGCTTCAGCCCCAGCTCCTGGTGCGCCATCTCCCTCCCGCGGAACCTGAGGGTGACTTTCGCCTTGTCGCCGTCGGTGAGGAAACGTACCAGGTTGCGTAGTTTTACCTGGTAATCCCCTTCTTCCGTCCCTGGCCTGAATTTCACCTCCTTGACCTGAATCTGCTTCTGCTTTTTCTTGGCAATCTGCTTCTTCTTGTTCTGCTCGAACAAGTACTTGCCGTAATCCATGATGCGGCAGACCGGCGGGACGGCCTGCGGAGCCACCTCCACCAGGTCCAACTCTGCCTCTTCGGCGAGCTGCTGCGCGTCCCGGGTTGCAACTACGCCGACCTGCTCACCGTCTTTACCGATGAGACGGACCTGCGGAACGTCGATTTCTTCATTGAGCCGGTTCGCTCTAGGCGGCGCGCCCCGGGTCGGTCTTTCAGCAGCGATTACTCAGTCCTCCACAACAAGACGGCCGCGGCGCGCGACCTCGGCGTCGAGGGTGCTGGCGAAAGCCTCCGCGGGCAGGCTTC
>CAYWTP010000492.1:0-1972 GCA_964461215.1 uncultured Ectothiorhodospiraceae bacterium
GGCCGAACTTGACGAAGATGGGCCCAAGGTCCTCCAGCGCCCGCCGGATGCGCACGGCCCGGGCCTCCGGACGCCGGCGCAGCCAGTGCCAGGGCAGAAGATAGACGAGGAAGCGAACCGGCCTGAACAAGTGAGTGGCCAGGACTATCTCGTCCAGACCATGGCGGATCAGCACCAGGTTTATGTAGCCCAGCCGCCAGGCCTGCCGCGGTCCGATCACGCCGTGATCTCCCTAAGGCGGCGGGCCAGACGCTCCACCCGTTTATCGAGGCGCTCCACGTCGTCGCGCAGGGTGTCGACGTCGTCGGCTAGCGTCCTGAAGGCTGCTCCCGGGACCACCAGCCGCAGCTCTTCGGTCAGGTACTCCTGCACATCCAGCGCCGCTGTCCTGCGGGCACCACCCGCCCAGCGCGCGGCGCCCCGTCCCAGGCGCCCCAGCTCGTGGGCCATCACGTCACCCAGTACCTTGGAAAGCTCCTCCTCCCAGTCCACCTCCATGCGAGTCAACAGGCCCTTGAACCGCTGCACCAGGTCCTGATCACCCTCGATAATCACCTCACCCAACGCCAGCGGCCGGGTGGACTCGGCGCCCAGCAGCATGCGCACCAGGGACGCCGGAGCGCCGCGCACCATGGCATCGGGAAGCACACCGCAGTCCGTGCCGATATGGATGGTGCTGCCGGCAAAACTCAGATAGAAGCTGCGCCCCGCGCCCGCCACCTCGACGCCCAACACCCGTCCGGACAGAGCCTCGACCTCGCCCAATGCCAGTGGATCCAGGCCCAGCCAGCGATTAAGCGCCGCCTCAAGGACTGCGTACCGAGCCGGGGTGGCCGTCAACGGTGCGACCTTGATGGCGCGCACCCCGGCCTGTGGCGCGCCCGCACGCTCACAGCTTCCACCCCCGATGAAGAGCAACGACGCCGGCGGTCAGGTTGAGGTAGTCGCAGCGCTCGAAGCCGGCAGCCTCCATCATCCCCTTGAGGGTCTCCTGGTCCGGGTGCATGCGTATGGACTCGGCAAGGTAGCGGTAGCTCTCCCGATCCCCCGCCACCAGCCGGCCCATCAGCGGCAGGGCCTTGAAGGAGTAGAAGTCGTACAAGGGTCTAAGCGCCGGCACGGTGACATGGGAAAACTCCAGCACCAGCAGCCTGCCGCCGGGCTTCAGTACCCGGAACATGGAGGTCAATGCCCGCGCCTTGTCGGTGACGTTGCGCAGCCCGAAGGCCATGGTAATGCAGTCGAAGTAATCATCCCGGAACGGCAGGCGTTCGGCATCGGCCTGGGCGAACGCTACGTTGCCCACGATTGCCTGGTCGGCGAGCCGTTCACGCCCCACGCCCAGCATGCTGGCGTTGATGTCGGCCAGCACCACTTGGCCCTGCTGGCCAACACGCGGCGCCAGCCACGAGGCAAGGTCGCCGGTGCCACCAGCCAGATCGAGCACCCGCTGGCCCGCGCGCAGCGCACCCACCTCGACGGCAAAGCGCTTCCACAGGCGGTGAACCCCGAGGGACATCAGGTCGTTCATGAGATCGTAGCGCCGGGCCACCGAGTCAAACACCCGGGCTACACGCCGCGCTTTTTCCTCCAGCGGCACCTGCTCAAAACCGAAATGGGTCTGCTCGCTCATGGAACCTCGCACTCTTTCAGTGGCCAGCTATCAGCTAAGAAACCAACCACAAAGGCACAAAGGTAGAGCTGCGCTTGTTGGCCCCTGTGCCCTTTGTGCCTTTGTAGTGAACCCCTCATGGCTCACGCGCCTTAGGCCTCAGCCCTTACCCCCCAATCAGTTCTCCTTGCGCTTGTGTCCGGCCTCCTCCAGAGCCTCCAGATACTCCTTCCAGTACTGCTCGTAGTTGGCCCCCAGATCGTACAGGGTATCCCATGCGTAGATCCCGGTATCATGGCCATCGTCAAAGTGCAGGCACACGGCGTAGTTGCCCACCGGCTCGATCCGGGTGACGTTCAC
>CAYWTP010000493.1:0-1969 GCA_964461215.1 uncultured Ectothiorhodospiraceae bacterium
GACGTGGTCACGGACCTGTGCCGGCGGCTGCTGGATGCGGGCGCGCCGGGGCTGCATTTCTATACCATGAATCGGGCGGATCCGACGATCGCCATATGGGATAATCTCGGGCTTTGACAGTGGGTTATCTCGCATACCTAACGCCGTTGCCTAGGAGTTGCTAGAATACGTTTGAATAGTCCAACCTTTCCCCGGACATGGAGTGCTCGCAGGTGACACGCTACCGCATTACGCGCCTGAGCCCGCGTCGCTGCTGTGAGCGGCCTCGTCCGCCGTTCGGTGGCCGTTCTGCCACGCGCGCACCGAGGTGAGCCCATGGCCGCCGTCCTGGACACCTCGCCCCCAACCCCACGCAGCCGCGACCGGCTGCCGAGCCTGCTGCTCATCGACGACGATCCCCTGATTACCGAGTCCCTGGCCTTCGTGCTCAGGGACGCGTACACGGTGCACGTGGCCGAGAGCCGCAAGCAGGCCAAGTCCTTGCTGCAGAAGCTCGATCCGCCACCCTCACTGGCCCTGGTGGACCTCGGACTGCCGCCCACGCCGCATATTCCGGAGGAAGGCTACGCGCTGATCAATGAGCTGCTCGCCTTCAATCCAACCATGAAGATCCTGGTGCTCTCGGGACAGAGTGCGCGGGCCAACATCCAGCACGCGCTGACCCTGGGGGCCGTGGACTTCATCCCCAAGCCCACCGATGTCGCACTGCTGCGGGCCAGGCTCGAGCATCAGCTCATGATCCTGGACGCCGAGCTGAACGAGGCTCCCGTCGAGCAGGGCGATTGCGGGCTGCTCGGCACCAGCCAGGCGATCGCCACCCTGCGCTTGCAGGCACACCAGTTTGCCGATACGCCCTTTCCGGTCCTGATCGAAGGCGAGTCGGGCAGTGGCAAGGAGCTGGTGGCCCAATGCTTGCACCGGCGCAGCCAGCGCGCCCAGGCGCCATTTCTCACCATCAACTGTGCCGCGATCTCGGCCGACCTGATGGAGGCTCAGCTCTTCGGCCACGCCAAAGGCGCGTTCACGGGGGCGGCGGCAGCCCGCGCGGGCTTCTTCGAGGAGGCGGGCAACGGTACCCTGTGTCTGGATGAGGTGGGTGAGTTTCCCCTGGAGCTACAGCCCAAGCTGCTGCGGGTGCTGGAGAACGGCGAGCTCTACCGCGTGGGCGAGACCCGGCCGCGCCGGGCCCACGCCCGGATCATCGCGGCCACCAACCGGGACCTGCGCGAGCAGGTCCGGGCCGGACAGTTCCGCGAAGACCTCTACCATCGCCTGAGCGTGTTGACCATACAGGTTCCCCCCCTGCGCGAGAGGGGGGAGGACTGCCTGCTCCTACTCGCGCGCTTCCGCGAGCTGTACGCATCCATGGTGGCCCCGTTCACCTTGGACCAGGATGCGCAGCGCCGGCTTCTGGAATACTCTTTCCCCGGCAACGTGAGGGAGCTGCGTAACATCGTCATCCGGCTCGCCGCCAAGTATCCTGGGCAGCGTGTGATGCTCACGGCCCTGGAGCAGGAGCTGGAAGCCGGTGTGGTGGGACCCATCGGCGGGGGGGATCCGGGGCTGGACGAGAAGGCCCAGCAGCAGCTCAGGTCCGCCGGATTCCGGCTCGACCAGGTGCTGGACGGCTGGGAGCGGCGCTACATCAACGCGGCTCTGCAGCTCAGCGACGGCAACCTCAGCCAGGCCGCACGCCTGCTGGGGATAAACCGCACCACGCTGTACAGCCGGATCCAGAAGCTCAACGGCTAGGAACATGTATCACGAGCACTTCGGGCTGCACGAGGCGCCCTTCAAGATTACCCCGGATACCCGCCTGTTCTACACCGGCGGCAATCGCGGGGATGTGCTGGACGCCATGGTCTACGCCATCACCAGCGGTGAAGGCATCACCAAGGTGGTTGGAGAGGTCGGCAGCGGCAAGACCATGCTGTGCCGCATGCTGCTGGAACGCCTGCCCGCCCAGGTA
>CAYWTP010000494.1:0-1941 GCA_964461215.1 uncultured Ectothiorhodospiraceae bacterium
CCGCGCACATGGCCTGCTCCCGATGCTCCAGCAGCAGAGTCCGCAGGGCCTCCCCCGCAGGGGTACCGCCCGGCTCACGGGTTCTGACCACGGTCCTGCCGGCCTGCACCAGCAGGTCTTCGATGAAGGCCATCTGAGTGCTCTTGCCGGCCCCTTCCACACCCTCTACCGTGATGAAGCTTCCCCGGCTCATTCAGCCCCCATTCGCTGCGCCGGCCCGCTCCACCGGGCCAGCGGCCGCTCTCCCGGTGGTGGCGGTCCGCTTGCCCGACGCCTTGATCTGGTACTTGAGCACCGCCCGGCGGTGTTCATCGAGGGACACCGAGAATTGATGGGTGCCATCGCCCTTGGCTACGAAGTACAGCTCTTTCCCCGGCTCGGGATGCAGTGCGGCATGGATTGCCCCTGCTCCCGGCATCGCGATGGGCGTCGGCGGCAGGCCCGTGTGAACGTAAGTATTGTATGGTGTGTCGCGTTGCAGGTCCTGGCGGCGGATGTTGCCGTCGAAGGCGTCTCCCATGCCGTAAATTACGGTCGGGTCGGTTTGCAGCCGCATCCCCTGGCTCAGCCGTCGCACGAATACGCCGGCGATCCGGGATCTCTCCTGCGGCTGCCCGGTCTCCTTCTCGATGATGGAGGCCAGCGTGAGGGCCTCGGCCGGCGTGCTCAAGGGCAGGCCATCGGCGCGGGCCTGCCATTCCTTATCCAGCAGCGCCCGCATGTCCCGGTAGGCGTGACGCAGGATCTCTAGGTCGGCGGTACCGCGCGGGAAACTGTAGGTCTCAGGCAGAAACCAGCCTTCCGGGTGAACGCCGGGAGACCCCAGACGCGTCATTATCTCCTCGTCGGAGATCCCCTTCAGGGTCGGCTTCACCGCATCGTCGTGCTCCAAGGCGGCCATGACCCGATGAAAGGTCCAGCCCTCTACCAGCGTGAACTTATGCTGCACTACCTTGCCCGAGAGAAACAGCTCCAGCATCTGCACCGGCGTGGTGCCCGCGGGGATCAGGTATTCGCCGGCCTGGATCCGGTCCGCCTCGCCGGTCCAGCGGGCTTCCCACTCCAGGTAGCGGGGATGCTTCAGAACGCCCAGCCTGGCCAAATCGGCAGTGATCTCCTTGAGCGGAGCACCCTTGGGGATGGTGTAACGCAGGCCTTCGACGCCAAGGGTCAGCGGTGTCCGCAAGGCGCTCTTCCAATCCATCAGCATCCAGCCGGCGACCAGGCTTCCCGCCAGGATCAGCAGACCAAGCGTCTTGAACAGCAGCTGCGCAATACGACGCACCGGCATCCTCGCGGATCGTCAGGAGCGTCCCGGCCCAGGCCCGGTGGCTATGAGCCCGCGGGATGCCAGGCTCGCCTGCAGTGTCCGGGTCAGAGCGCCGACCGGCCAGGCGCGCTCCCCCAGTCGCACCACGGGCCACACGCCGATGAGGCTGTTGCACACGAAAACCTCCCCGGCCGGCTCCAGATCGGCGATCCCCAGAGAGCTTACCACGACATCGTGCCCCAGATACCGGGCGGCTTCCATGACCAGATCCCGCATGATCCCGGCCACACCGGCCCGGCTCAGGTCGGGCGTCACCAGCAGGCCGTTCAGAACCAGAAACAGGTTGCTCATGGTGCCCGCCACGATTCGTCCGGCGGGGTCCAGCATCAGGCCTTCGGGCACCTCGGGGTCGTCCCACTCCGCCCGAGCCAGGACCTGCTCCAGCCTGTTGAGATGCTTCAGCCCGGCCAGCGCCGGACTGGAGCCCAGCGGCGTGCGGCACAGGTGCAGGGTGATTCCGTCCCGGAAGAATCGGCCGGGGTAGTCCGGCCAGGGATGGCGGGCCACGATGCGGGTGGGGCTCCTGCCGGCTTGCGGCCGGTAGCCGCGGCCGGAGCGACCGCGGGTAACAATGATCTTGAGCACCCCCGACCCACCTGCCTCCCACACCT
>CAYWTP010000495.1:0-1939 GCA_964461215.1 uncultured Ectothiorhodospiraceae bacterium
GCTCCGCCAGTCCGGTGTATAGCTCTGATGATCGATGACGTTACGGGGGAAGGTGCTCATCCCATGAATCAACAAAGGCGAAATCTCCGACGGCTGACCATTGCTGTTGTCACGATGACTGCCCTATTCGGAGCTGGTTCAAGTCCCGCCTGGGCCAAATCGGACCCGGACTCACCCGGCGCATTGGCGCATTTGTCTGTAACTACGAGTGGTGAGGATCAGTGCGCCAAGCCGCTCGCCGAACGCGTCGGGAATTGGGTCTGCTACACCACCCCAACGGGCACCGCTCAGCTTACCCGTCGCGCAACGGTCAGGCCTCTTGCCACCGGCTCTTCCCTGACCTCAGGATTCTGGTGATCGTTGCGTGTGCGGCGTTTCGGTCTGAAGCGGACGGGGCTGGTCTGGGTAACGTCGCCTGTCTGTAGGTGAGGGCGCAGGCGATGGGAGTACCGGCGGTGGCTGATTCGGTGTGGGATGAGGTGCTGGACACCGAGCATGTGCAGGTGTTGGGCACGTACATCGAGCGGTGGCCGCGGAAGAAGGGACCGGAGGAGAAGGTCCTGGTGATTGTGGTCGAGCCGGATGAGGTGACCCGGAACCGGTGCCCGAAGTGCTCTGAGCCCGGCAGGGTCGTGGAGACCGATGTGGTGCGCTGGCGCACGCTGGATGTGCACGGCAAGAAGACGTTCCTTGAGTACGCGCTGCCCCGGATCATGTGTGCCGAGCACGGGAAGATCACCGCTTCGGTGCCGTGGGCCCGCCCCGATGACCGGTTCTCCCGCCCGTTCGAGGAGTTCGCCGCGTGGAAGGCCGCGCACACCCCGTGGACGCGGGCCGCCGCCGAGTTGCGGATCACCTGGGGAGCGTTGGCGGGCATCGTGGCGCGGGTTGGCGCGGACGCCGCCGCTGGGGTGGATCGACTGGAGGGGTTGCGGCGGATCGGGATCGATGAGAAGTCCTGGGGCAAGGGCAGCAGTAAGTTCCTGGTGATCGTGACCGACCACGACACCGCCCGGGTCGTCTGGATCGGGCAGGGCCGTGACCAGGCCACCGTCGGTGCGTTCTTCGACGCCCTCGGCCCCGAGCGGGCCCGACTGTTGACGCACGTGTCCGCCGACGGCGCGGAGTGGATCCACCCGGTCGTGCGTACGCGTGCCCCGCAGGCCAGCTTGTGCCTGGACGCGTTTCACATTGTGAAGTGGGCGAACGAGAAGCTGGACGAGTTGCGGCGGCGTACCGCGGCCGAGTTGCGTGCCGCTGGCCGCGAGGACCAGGCCGCCACGATCGGCAAGGGCCTGTGGGCGTTGCGGAAGAAGCCGACCACGCTGACCGGGAACCAGAAGACCGCCCTGGCCGGGATCGCCGAGGACAACAAGCAGCTGTACAAGGGGTACCTGCTCAAGGAGCAGTTGCGGGAGGCGCTGCACGTCAAGGGCGATGACGGGAAGAGGCTGCTGCGAGGGATGATCGCCTGGGCCCACCGATGCCGGATCCCGGAGTTCGTCAAGCTCGCCAAGACCCTGTCGCGGTATCGGCCGACCATCGACAACACCCTGGAACATGCCGTCTCCAATGGCCGGGCCGAGGCACTGAACTCCCAGGTCAACGCCCTGATCACCCGTGCTCGAGGCTTCCGCAGCGCCGACGCCCTCATCAACATGATCACGTTCGTACACGGCGGCCTATGCCCCGATTCGCCCTGGGCTTGAACGAATACCCCATACCTGAGGTCAGGGGAGAGCCTTGCCACCACGACCTACTGTAACGCGAGTGGATGCTACGGGCGATACGATGACTTCCATACGGACTTCGATTCCGCCGACGGAACCTTCGGATATGGGAGCAAGATCCTCGGTACAGAGCACCACTATGTGAACTGGCAGCTTACCGGCGCCGCCATCGTGGCCAAGCCGGCTCAGATGTACACGTCCATCAATAC
>CAYWTP010000496.1:0-1913 GCA_964461215.1 uncultured Ectothiorhodospiraceae bacterium
CCCGACGCCACGCCTGCTTCGGCCGCGTCGCCGGCACCGCCCGCCTCGCCCAGGTGGTGCGCCTCGGCTCCCTCCTCGGCCAGCTCGACCGGCTCGGGGTCCTCGACCACCACCGCGGCGTCGGCCACCAGGCTCGGCACCATGAGGTGGTGACGGTCGGCCACCCAACGCAGCCAGGCGTCGCGCAGCCGGTAGACCAGCTCGCCGATGCCGCCGGGCAGCACCATCAGCACCACCAGCACGCCCGCCGCCGAGGCCAGCGACTGCCAGCGCGGTCCGGGCAGGAACCACTCGCCGCCCCGCAGGTAGAGCGCGCCGAGGGCGGCTCCCAGCAGCGAACCCAGGCCGCCCACCACCGATGAGGTGAACACCACGAAGCTCTGGTCGGGACCGTAGACCGACTCGGTGTACGCCTGGAGGAGGTGCACGAACAGACACCCGGCGAAGGCGGCCATGGCACCGGAGAGGGCGAAGGCGGTGAGCTTGGCTCGCGTCGCGTTGATGCCATAGGACTGCGCGGCCTGCTCGTTCTCCCGCAGGGCCAGCAGCACCCGTCCGGTCCGGCTGCGCCGGATGCCCACCACGGCCAGCGCCACCAGCACCAGGGCTCCGAGGCACACCTCGTAGTAGGCGGCCTCGCCGTTGAGGCTGAAGGCACCGAAGATCCGGGGCCGGGCGATGCGGCCCGCCGGGATCCAGCTGGCGTAGCTGCGGTTGAGCAGATAGCTGGAGGTGGCCATGGCGAACGCGAGGGTGGTGACCGCCAGGAACAGGCCCCGCAGGCGCAGGGCGGGCAGGCCCACCACCACGGCCACCGCCGCGCCCACCACGGCCGCCACCACCAGCGCGAGCGCCAGATCGAGTCGCCAGGTCTGGGTGGCGTACGCCCCCGTGGCCGCGCCGAAGGCCACGAACGACATCTGGCCCAGCGAGACCTGGCCCGCCCAACCGGTGAGCACCACCACCGACAGGGTGATGAGCACGAAGATCACCACCGCGCTGGCCTTCTGCAGGTCGCCCGAGCGGCCGCCCAGGACCCACGGCATGGCCACCAGCACGCCGGCCACGACCAGGGTGCCCACCACCCGCACCAGGCGCACCTCGGTCAGCCCGCGCAGCTCGCCCGGCACCGGCCGGACCTCGTCGGCGGCCGCCCAGCTCGAGGAGCTGTCCTGGTCGGCCCGGCTGGTGCCGACCTTGCGCACCAGCAGCGCCAGCACCACGACCAGCGCCAGGATGGCATCGACCAGCCCGGGGTCGCGCGGGTTGTTCCAGACCACCCCCTGCTGCAGCAGGCCCAGGGCGACGGCCGAGGCCGTGATGGCCGGCAGGTCGTCGAGGCGGCCCAGCATGAGCGCGGCCAGCGCGCTCAGCAGGACGGTCAGGCTGAACCCGGCCAGCACGGGGAGCCCGAAGATGCCGGCCTGCAGGAAGACCCCGATGAACGAGAGCAGCGCGGCGGCCGCCCAGACCACCGTCTGCAGGCGCTTGACCGGCACCCCCAGCAGGCTGGCCCGGTCGGCCCGCTCGGCGCTGGCCCGGATGGCGATGCCCACGCTGGTGCGCCGCAGCAGGACGGCGACGCCGATCAGGCACAGCGGTGCCACCACCAGCGCCACCACGTGATCGGCGGAGAAGACGATCGGGTCGATGGTGAAGTGCAGCGTCCAGGGCACCCGCACCTGGGTGGCGGTGAGCTGGCGGCCCCACAGCGCGGGCAGGGCCAGCGCCCCCACCGCCAGCAGCTGGGAGAGCCCGATGGTGACCACCGTGAGGATGAGCCGCGGCGAGCGGAAGAACCGCCGGATGATGGCGAGCTCGACGACGGCCCCCAGCAGCAGGGCGCCGGCCAGCCCCACCACCAGGGCCAGGACGTAGTTGATGCCGGCGTAGGCCACCAGCGACACGGCCAG
>CAYWTP010000497.1:0-1895 GCA_964461215.1 uncultured Ectothiorhodospiraceae bacterium
CCATAAGGACAGGCCCAGGAGCAATACTTGCACCCGATGCACTTGTCGTAATCGACCAGTACGATGCCGTCCTCGGGTCGCTTGTAGCTGGCCCCCGTGGGGCACACCGGCACGCAGGGCGGCTCTTCGCAATGCAGGCAGCTCTTGGGAAAATGCACCGTCTCGGTATTGGGAAACCGTCCGACCTCGAAGGTCTGCACCCGGTTGAAGAACGTGCCGCTGGGGTCGGCACCATACGGATTCATGTCCGTCATCGGCCCGGCCCACCCGGAGGTGTTCCACTCCTTGCAGCTCGTCACGCACGCGTGACAGCCGACGCAGACGTTGAGATCGATGACGAGAGCTAGCTGAGTCATGAGTAAAAGGATTCTTACGCCGTTCGGCGGAAGAATCCTGCCACATAGGCTTGCCACTTGGACCGTTTCCGCTCCATGCCCGGCATCGTCTTCATGGGCGCGAACTGCGGCGAGGTCCGGGCCGGCTCGTCCGGCGCGGCTTTGTAGACCTTCACCCGCACGTCGTACCAGCCGGCCTGGCCGGTGATCGGGTCGGAGTTGGACAGATGCTCGCCCGCCTCGTGGGGCGGCAATTCCTCGCTGATCACATGATTGAGCAGGAAGCCCTTCTGGGATTCATTGGCCTTCGGTGACAGGCCCCAGGCCCCGGCGGCCTTGCCGATGGCGTTCCAGGTCCATACGGTCCCCGGCTCCACCGCCTCCGTGAAGCGGCACATGCAGCGAACCTTGCCGTGGGGCGATTCCACCCATACCCAGTCGCCGTCCTTGAATCCACCCGCCTTACCCAGGGCGGAATTCACGAACAAGTAGTTGTGGGTATGGATCTGGCGCAGCCAGGCGTTCTGGGAGTCCCACGAGTGGTACATGGCCATGGGCCGCTGGGTGAGGGCGTTGAGAGGAAAGGCTTGAGTGTCCACGAGCTGGGATTCCAGTGGCTCGTGATAGAAGGGCAGCGGATCGAAGTAGGTCCACACCCGCTCGCGCAGGCGCTCGGGCGGCTGCTTGCCGTCCCACTTGCCCTGTGCCGCCAGGCGGAATTTCTGCAACACCTCGGAGTACAGGTGAATGGAGATGGGCTCGGCGTAGCGCGTCAGGGAATGGTGGCGTGCCCACTCCAGATACCCTTTGTTCCAGTTGCGCATGTACTGATAGGAGCGTGGAAGCTCGTAGCGGAACACGCAGTTGTTCCGGGCGTACATGTCCCATTGCCGCGGGTTGGGCTCTCCGCGCATGAATTTTTCCCCGCCCTGGCCGCGCCAGCCGGCGAGGAAGCCAATGCCTGAGCCAGGCTCCGTCTCGTAGCCGGTAATGAAGTCTGGATAGTCCCGGTACTTGCGGCTGCCGTCCGCGTTGATGAACGCGGGCAGCTTGAGCCGCGTACCCAGCTCGATGAGCACGTCCTGGAACGGCCTACACTGGCCCTTAGGGGGCAGCACCGGTACCCGCACCGAGTCCACGGGTCCGTCGAACTCGGAGATCGGCCGGTCCAGCATCGACATCACGTCGTAGCGCTCGAGGTAGGTCGTGTCCGGCAGCACCAGATCGGCGAACGCGGACATCTCGGACTGGAACGCGTCGCACACCACCAGGAACGGGATCCGGTGCTTACCGTGCTCGTCCTTGTCGGCCAGCATGCGGCGCACCTCGCCGGTGTTCATGGACGAGTTCCAGGCCATGTTGGCCATGAAGATGAGCAGGGTGTCGATCTTGTAGGGGTCGCCGCGCCAGGCATTGGTGATGGCGTTGTGCATTAGGCCGTGCACCGACAGCGGGTACTCCCAGGAGAAGCCCTTGTCGATGCGCACCGGTTCGCCCTGGTCGTCGACGAACAGATCGTCCGGGTCCGCCGGCCAGCCCAGGGGCATGCCGCCCAGGGGC
>CAYWTP010000498.1:0-1890 GCA_964461215.1 uncultured Ectothiorhodospiraceae bacterium
ACGCGACGGCATCAGCATTGGCGAGGGCGCCGGCTTCGCCCTGCTGGAGTGGGCCGAGCCCGGCGGCGACGGAACGGCCCTGCTGGGCTATGGCGAGAGCAGCGACGCCTGGCACATGGCGTCACCCCATCCCGAGGGCAGCGGCTCGATCCTGGCGATGAAGCGGGCCCTGGACCGCGCCGGACTGTCTGCCGACAATATCGACTACGTCAACCTCCACGGCACCGCCACGCCCTCCAACGATGCGTCGGAGGACAAAGGTGTGGTGTCGGTCTTCGGCACCGCCACCACCTGCAGCTCCACCAAAGGCTGGACCGGGCATACCCTGGGCGCGGCCGGGATCATCGAGGCCATCTTCTCCTGCCTGGTGATCGAGCATGGCTTCGTGCCGGGGTGCCTCAACACATCGGAGCCCGATCCCGCCCTGTCCGCCGGCGTCCTGCTGGAGTCCCGGGAGCAGGCGGTGGACCGCGTGATGAGCAACTCCTTCGGCTTCGGCGGCAGCAACTGCAGCCTGATCTTCGGCCGGATGTCCCCGTGAACCCCGTCCAGGTTTCCGGCGTGGGCCTGCTGGCACCCGGCCTCGAGGACTGGACCTCCAGCCTGCCGGTGCTGACGGGGGCGCGCCCCTATGCGGCCGGGGAGCTTAGGCTCCACAGGCCGACACTGCTCCCGGCCAACGAGACGCGCCGCACGACCAGAACCATAAACCTGGCTTTGCAGGTGGCGCTCCAGGCCCTGCCCCCCGGGATCGACAGGCGGTCGCTGGCATCGGTGTTTGCCTCTTCGGAGGGGGATACCGGCGTCCTCGACCGGACGTGCGGCGCGCTCACCCTGCCGGGACGGCCGGTCTCGCCCATCCAGTTCCACAACTCGGTGCACAACGCGCCGGCCGCCTACTGGTCCATCGGCACGGGCGACACCGCCCCCTCGAGCAGCATCTGCGCCTTCGATGCCAGCTTCGCCGCCGGTCTGCTGGAGGCGGCGACACTGACGCTGGTCGAGCACCGGCCGGTCCTGCTGGTCGCCTATGACCACCTGCCCCCGCCCGCCCTGGGCACGCACTGTCCGGTCCATGCATCCTTTGCCGCGGCGCTGCTGCTGGAGCCGGAGCCGGCCCCGCAAAGTCTCTACGCGCTTGCCCTGGACCTGGAGGAGACAGGCCAGGCCGACACCTGCAGCGACCCAGTCCTGGAGACCTTGCGCCGGTCCAACCCCATCGCCCGCAGCCTCCCGCTGCTGCAAGCCATGGCCCGGGCCTCACGGCAGCGCGTGAGGCTGCCGTATGTGGCCGATCGGATCCTGTCGGTGGAGGTGACGCCGTGCTGATGGGCCACGCCGAGATCTGCGCCACGATCCCCCATGCCGGGGCCATGTGTCTGCTGGACGCCGTGATCGCCTGGGACGAGCAGCACATCCGCTGTCGCAGCCGCAGCCACCTCGATCCCACCAATCCCCTGCGACGCAACGGCGCGCTCAGCGCCCTGCACCTGTTCGAGTACGGCGCCCAGGCCATGGCCGTGCACGGCGGCCTGCTGGCCCGGGCTCGCGCCATGGAGAGCGCGGTGCGGTATCTGGTAGCACTGCGCGACGCACGGCTCGCGGTGCAGCGCATCGACGACATCCCCGGCGCACTGGAGGTGGAGGCCCACAGCCTCATGAGCACGGGCGACGGCGTGATCTACGAGATCTCGGTTACGACCGAAGCGCGGTGGCTCGCCTCGGGTCGCGCCACGATCATGGCACCCCGGCATGGAGCGGGAGCGGGATGAAGCGTGCCCTGGTAACCGGCGGCAGCGGCGACATCGGCAGCGCCATCTGCCGCCGGCTGGCGAGCGACGGCCTGCACGTCATCGTCCACGCCCACGCCCGCCTGGAGCACGCCGAGGC
>CAYWTP010000499.1:0-1884 GCA_964461215.1 uncultured Ectothiorhodospiraceae bacterium
CTGCAATTGGTTGGCGTCGAGTGAGTAGCTTCCTTCTGTCCCGATGAGGCCTGTCAGGGTCAGCAAGTTGGACAGGTTGGTACCGCTGACTGAGTTATCATTACCGTTACCGGTATCGATCAGTGTCGCGTTCGTGGCTGTGAACGTCACGGTCGGCACAGAGCCGGCGTAGGCTTTGCCCGCCAACGTGAAGAGCAGAATCGAAGCACTGAGCCAAGCAGCCAGGCGCAACTCCACCGGCCTGTTTCGTCTCGCCATCTCTTTCTCCAGACTCCTTTCGCCTCTGCCAGCGTCAAGCGTGTCGCCGGCACACCGCCCACGCTCAAGCAAGAAGCCGGCCAACCGCCAAGACCGCGTCTCCTGCGTCCGTACAAGTCCATGAAACTCCAGCGAACACGCCGCCGTCTTCCCTGTCCCGAGTCGCTTGTCGGGAGGCCTGGTGCCCGCAGGGGTAAAGAATCTCGACACCGTCAAACAGTGGTTGCGGGCGCCATTGCGGTGCAGTACCGGCCGGCGGCCTCCGCTTTGGGGCCGGTCTTGGGGCAACGCCGAGCGAGGATTTCTCGAAATCTCATCACAGTGACGGTGCGGCCACGGAGTGCGCGCGGTGCGACCGGAGGACGCGGGCTTGTCCGCCGGCGTCATCCTCTGTGCTTGGGGACGCAGAACCACCACCCGCGGTGCAAATGAGCCGGCTCAGTCGTTCGGGAGAGCGCTCGGTCTTGGGCTTGCCCGGCCTTGTCGCGGTGTGATGCACGAACGCGAGGGGGTAGAAAAGGCGCGTCGCGGGCCAGTTGGGCGACACCCACGCCAACAGCCGCCATTGGCACGACGGGTGACGGGCTATCAAGAGGACGGATCCAGCCGTGAGCGGTTTTGCCCCGGAGATCCATTGTCGAATCTCTCTACGATTAGCGGATGAAATCTTGCAAGACTGGCTGCCGCCGCGCCTCAAAAGCGCCTCAGTGCCCACCCAAGCATCGCAATGCCCGTTCCGACAGCTGCTCGCCGCTCCAGGCTGCGCCGCCACGACAGCGTGTCGGCGGCCGCACTCGCCCTGCTCGATGGTCTGGCGGTGGTTCTCATCACCTGGTTCACGGCTGCGGCCTACCACAACGGTGTCTTCGGCCAGCGTTACGCGGTGATGCTGTTGCTGCTGCTCGGCGCGATGGCCGTCGCCTATGACTATTTCGACGTTTACGGTGCCCACGGCCGTTTCGTGAGCCAGACGGTGGCATTGGCGAAGGCGTGGGTGGCGGCCTTCGGCCTGTTGCTCGCTATCGCCTTCCTCGCCAAAGAGACCGGGACTTACTCACGTTTTGTGCTGACCGCTGTATTCTTCGTCGGCCTCGCCGCGCAAGGCCTTATTCACCTCGTATTCCGGCTGATGCACGGCGCGCTCAAGAGCGCGGCGCGCTGCGAAAAGGCCCTGTTGGTCGGCACCGGCCCGCTCGCGGACCGGCTCTACTTCGGGATTCGGGACAACCCGTGGAGCGGTGAGCGCATTGTGGGCGCGGTGATCCTTGGGCCGGAGGTGGCGGCCTTGCCCGCAGATCCCGGTCACGTGCCGGTGCTCGGGCACCTGGAGGACACGCAACGGCTGGTCGACGAGCTTGGGGTGCGCACAGTGTACCTGGTCACCGATCTGGACGCCGCGCCCACGATCCAGGGGCTGTACTTCGCGCTGCTCGATCGCAATGTGAACGTGCACTGGGTGCCGAACATCTTCGCGCTGCAGCTCATCAACTACAGCGTGGGGGAGCTCCTTGGCCTGCCGGTCATCACCCTGTCCGAAACGCCGCTGGTGGGCATGCGCCGTCTGGTCAAGGATATCGAGGCCAAGGTGCTGGCGAGCCTGCTGCTGCTGCTCGGGAGCCCGCTGCT
>CAYWTP010000500.1:0-1852 GCA_964461215.1 uncultured Ectothiorhodospiraceae bacterium
CCGAACGGGTTGCCGATGGCGAGCACCACGTCGCCGACCCTCAGAGCCTCGGAATCGCCGATGACGATGCTGGGCAGGTCTTTCACGTCGATCCGCAGCACCGACAGGTCGCTCTCCGGGTCGGTGCCTACCACCGAGGCCGGTGCAATGCGTCCGTCCTTGAGCTGTACGCGGATCTGGTCGGCTCCCTCCACGACATGCGCATTAGTGAGTACATACCCACGGGTGCTGACGATGACACCGGAGCCGAGGCTCGTTTCCAGCCGCTGGCGCGGGGTTCCCAGCCGGTCGCCGAAGAGCCGGCGGAACAAAGGATCCTTGAAGAGAGGGCTGACGCGCTGCGTCACCAGCTTGGCGGTGTGAATGTTCACTACCGCTGGTCCGGCCATTGTGACGGCGTCCGCATAGGAGACAGGCCCCACGCCGGGCGCGGTCTGCCCGCTGTCACCCTGCAGTCTGGCCGGCGCCGCGGCCTGCTTGATCTCCACGACGGATTGCCTGTCGCCCAGGCGAGGCAGCAGCAGCAGCAGCACGATGGCGGCGGCCAGCCCCACGGTCACGGTCTGGGAGAGAAAGCGGACGGTCTTTCGCATGATGAAGGGTGAGAGCGCGGGTCGCGAATCAAGGAATGACGAAATGCTAACCTACCCCGGGCCGCATTGCATGGACCCTTGGCGCGGGGCGGATTCCCGCGGCGGCCCCGGGGTCCCGCTTCAGACGCGCGCGCTTGCCCTATTCGTAAAGCTTCCGTAAGGGCCGCCGGCAGGCGCCGGAACCGTACCGAGTCGTTCTTGACCTGGCCGCCAAGTTCAATCATCCTATTCGGCTAACTCAAAGATGATTAAATAACAATATTCTGATAATTTTAATCAGCTACTCGGGGTCCGTCATCCCAACGAAGTCCATGAAGAGGTGTGCATGAGCAACGAAGGTGTAGACAGGAGCAGGCGCCGTTTCCTGACCGCTGCGACCACGGTGGTCGGCGGCGTGGGTGCCGTGTTTGTGGCGGTGCCGTTCGTCGCTTCCATGGAGCCGAGCGCCAAGGCCCAGGCTATCGGCGCCCCTGTGGAAGCCGATATCAGCAAGCTGGAGCCTGGTCAGATGATGACCATCAAGTGGCGCGGCAAGCCGGTCTGGGTTATTCGGCGCACCAAGGAGGTCCTGGATACACTGCCAACCCTCGATAGTCGTCTGCGCGACCCGAAATCCAAGGTCAAGAGCCAGCAGCCGGCATATGCCGACAACGAGTACCGCTCCATCAAGCCCGAGTACCTGGTTCTGGTGGGGATCTGCACCCACCTGGGCTGCTCCCCGACCTACCGGCCGGACGTGGCTCCGCCGGACCTGGGGCCGGACTGGAAGGGTGGGTTCTTCTGCCCCTGCCACGGCTCACGTTTTGACCTCGCGGGCCGCGTCTTCCAGGGCGTCCCGGCTCCGGTGAACCTGGAGGTCCCGCCCTACAGCTACCTGAGCGACTCCCGCATTATCGTCGGCGTTGACCAGAAGAAAGGAGCCGCTTGATGAACAACATGCTGACTGCTCTGCTGGGGTGGGTCGATGCCCGCTTTCCGCTGTCCAAGATGTGGAACGAGCATCTGGCTGAATACTACGCGCCCAAGAACTTCAATTTCTGGTACTTCTTCGGCTCCCTGGCGCTGCTGGTGCTGGTGAACCAGATTGTGACCGGCATCTGGCTGACCATGAACTACAAGCCCGATGCCGATTTGGCCTTCGCCTCCGTCGAGTACATCATGCGCGACGTGAACTGGGGCTGGCTGCTGCGCTACATGCACTCCACCGGGGCATCGGCGTTCTTCATTGTCGTCTACCTGCACATGTTCCGGGGGCTGAT
>CAYWTP010000501.1:0-1834 GCA_964461215.1 uncultured Ectothiorhodospiraceae bacterium
AGAAGATTCCACTTATCCGGTCCCAATCCCTGTCCAACCGTCGGGGTCCAGCTCTGATCTTCCGGCCGTCGGAATAATTGAAGGACTTCGCGGAGGCGCGCATGTAGTCGTTGAGGAAGTCCGCTACCGAATGTTCGAAGTTCTTGTAGTGATGCAGATACGCGAAGAAGCGGAGGACGCACTCTTCGCGTGTTCCATCATGTTCTTGTTTCTGAGTAAGGAGTACGATGGCATGGAAGTCTTCATTTTTAGCCATTTTCTCAAGAAAGTCGTTAAATTCCCCGCGGAAGATGCAGGCTCGGATTTCTTGGTTAGTAAGCGCCACACCACCTGTGTTTAGCCGCTCGAACAGATCGAAACGAACGATCATGTCGCTCTTGTCGCTCAGGGTGATGACTTTAATCGGCCGCCGCAGAAACTGAAGCTGAAGGCTCTTCGGCAGATCCGCGAAACCAAGGCCATTGAACTCACTCAGTTTTTCAAGCCCATTGAGGACGAGAGGATTGTCAAGCCCCAGTTTTTCTAAAGCACCATCAGAACCCGCGAACTGGACGATGGTGCTGAGGCGTTGAACGCCATCCACCAGTTCCCAGGTACCGTCGCGATTCGTAGCCATGAAAAGACTCGGCACCGGTACTCCAAGAAAGACTGACTCGATAAGGTGGCAGCGCTTGAGGTTGTCCCAACGGAACTGGCGCTGATACACCGGCGCTACATCAATCGAGGAAGAAGCCACCATGGAGATCAGCTGCTCGACGATGATGTCGTAGGTGTCAAAATCGACTTTTCGCCGCTGGCTGTCGAGTTGGGCTACAAGGCCGTCTTGTGTCATTTCTGTTCCCGCCGTGTTTTCGGGCGTCGTCGCAGTAGGGACGCCGGTTACCCGGCGCCCCCTGCACAGATCCCGGCGTGCGGTTTTCCCGCACCGGGCTCTTCAGTCACACTGACTCGCGCAGCGAGACAGATCATCACGCAAACCCCCCGATCCCGTCCTGCCCGACCGTGGACTGCTTCGGGGTCGGAAGCGCGAACACCTCCAGCACCCGCTTCAGCCTTGCCCACGTCAGACTACGTCGCTGACTGCGTCGATTCAGCCACTTGTACAGCAGCTTTACCACCTCCCGGTAGTACACCCACAGCGCATTGGCATTGCCCACCACACGAAAGTAGTTGTAGTGCCCCCGCAGCTTTCTGACCAGAGTGGCCATCAGCACCGGCAACGGCAGGTGCCGCTTGCCCTTCAACCACTCCTTGCAGGCTCGGATGCTCCCGCGCAGGCGCTTCCTTGCCGTTCGCCGCCACACCCGCGGCGTGCCCTTGCTGTCCGCCTCCCAGTAAAACTCGAACCCCAGGAACGCGAACCGCACCCTGCGGCTCGGGTGGAAACGGCTGAAGCGATGGATTCGGGTCTTCTCTTCGGCCAGCACGAGCCCGAACTTCCCCAGGCGTTGCCCCAGCTCGCGGTAGAAGCGCTCGGCGTCGCTGCGGTACTGGAAGGCGCACACAAAATCATCCGCATAGCGGATGATGTGCGCCTGACCCCGACACCGCGGCTTGACCACGCGCTCAAACCACAGATCCAGGGCGTAGTGCAGGTACACGTTCGCCAGCACTGGCGATACCGTGCCACCCTGCGGGGTGCCCGTGTGCGGGTGCAAAACCTGTCCGTCCCTCTCCAAGATCCCGCTCTTCAGCCACTTCTCGATCAGTCCCAGAAACGGCTTGTCGTCCACCCGCTGCCCGAGCATGCGCAGCAGCCAGTCATGGTCGATGCTGTCGAAGTAGCCGCGGATGTCCGCCTCCACCACGTAGCCGTATCGACCAAACTGCAGCT
>CAYWTP010000502.1:0-1816 GCA_964461215.1 uncultured Ectothiorhodospiraceae bacterium
CTTCGGCGGTCAGAGCCAGAACTTCGGCGGCGATCAGGCCGCGCGCACCTGCGCCGCAGCCGACCGCACCGGCCATGCCATTCTGCACTCGCTGTACCAGCAGAACCTGCGCGCCAAGACGCACTTCTTCGACGAATACTTCGCCCTGGATCTGGTGCTGGACGACGCGGGCTACGCCCTGGGGGCGTTGGTCATGGACATCGCCACCGGTGAGCCGCTGCTGATCGAGGCAAAGACCACCTTGATCGCCACCGGCGGCGTCGGCCAGCTCTTCCGCACCAATACCAATGCGCTGATCAATACCGGTGACGGATTAGCCATGGCTCTGCGCGCCGGGATCCCGCTGCAGGACATGGAGTTCTTTCAGTTCCATCCCACCGGCATCGCCGGCAAGGGCATGCTCATCAGCGAAGGGGTGCGCGGGGAGGGCGGCTATCTGGTGAACAAGGACGGTGAACGCTTCATGGAACGTTACGCTCCCCACGCCAAGGATCTGGCCAGCCGGGACGTGGTCAGCCGTGCGGTGTCCACTGAGGTGCGCGAGGGCCGCGGCTGCGGGCCCAACGGTGACCACGTGCTGCTCAAGGTGGACCATCTGGGCGCCGAGGTCATCATGAAGCGCCTGCCGGGGATTCGGGACCTGTCGATGACCTTCCTCCACATCGATCCCATCGAGGCCCCCATCCCCGTCTATCCCACCGCTCACTACACCATGGGCGGGATCCCCACCAACCGCTTCGGCCAGGTGGCGGTGCCGGCAAAGACGGGGGCCGAGGAGGCCGTGCCGGGGCTGTACGCGGTGGGTGAGTGCGCGTGCGTCTCGGTGCATGGGGCCAACCGCCTGGGCGGCAACTCGCTGCTCGATATCGTGGTCTTCGGCCGCGCCGCCGGCAATCACATCATCGAGCACCTCAAGGAGCACCGCTATCACCGGCCCCTGTCCCAGAGCAGCCTGGACCGGGCGCTGGCCCGCTTCTCCGCCTGGGACGGCAGGAAGGGCGACGAGCCGGTGGACCGCCTGCGCAGCGAGCTGCAGAGTACCATGGAGAAGTATTGCGGGGTGTTTCGCACCGAGGATGTGCTGCGCGAAGGTCTGGAGAAGGTCCTGGCCATCGAGGAGCGTCTGGAACGGGCCGCGCTGCGCGACCACAGCCGCGTGTTCAACACGGCACGGGTGGAGGCCATGGAGCTGGAGAACCTGGTGGACTGCGGCCTGGCAACGGTCATCTCGGCGCTGGCCCGCCACGAGAGCCGCGGTGCCCACTCCCGGGTCGACTATCCCGAGCGCGACGACGCCCGCTGGCTCAAGCACTCGCTGTACTTCAAGCAGGACCGCCAGCTCGACTACAAGCCGGTGCGCATGAAGCCCATCTCGGTGGACTCCTTTCCGCCCAAGCCCAGGGTGTACTGAAGCCCATGCGTTTCTCCATCTACCGCTACAACCCGGAGCAGGACGCCGAGCCGTACATGCAGGACTACGAGCTGGCCCATGTCCAGCCGGGCATGATGCTGCTCGATGCCCTGGTGCGGCTCAAGGCCCATGACGAATCCCTGAGCTTCCGCCGTTCCTGCCGCGAGGGGGTGTGCGGCTCGGACGGCATGAACATCAACGGCCGCAACGGCCTGGCCTGTATCACCCCGCTGAAGGACTTGAAGGAGCCGGTGACCCTGCGTCCGCTGCCCGGGCTGCCGGTGATCCGCGATCTGGTGGTGGATCTGACGCAGTTCTACCGCCAGTACAGGGCGGTCAAACCCTGGCTTACGGTACACGACCCGGAGCCCGAGGTGGAGTACCGCCAGAGCCCCAAGGATCGCG
>CAYWTP010000503.1:0-1803 GCA_964461215.1 uncultured Ectothiorhodospiraceae bacterium
GCGAACAGATGCTCCTGGCCGACGAGTTCCTCCAGGGCTCGAGGCCGCATCCGGTCGGCAAGGGGACGGAAGCTGTCGCCGTTCGCGAGCAAGCTCGCTCCTACACCTTCAGCGCGAGGTTTGCTCGGGCCCCAGGTCGCGGATCACGTCGACCCCGGGCGGCGGCGTGAACTGGAATACCTTGGGATCGATCGTAGGGTTGCGGCGCACGTTCGTGAACTTGAGCTGGGTGGACTGGCCGAAGTTGTCTACCAGGTCCATCATGGCCAGGTCACCGTCGCGAAAGCCCAGCCTGACCACGGTGAAGCTGCTCTGCGGGTCGCGCGGCCTGACCTCGGTCCAGGTGAGCCCACCCTGGGGCGGCAGCTCCCGGAGCACGAAGCTCTTCTCCAGAGGCTGATCGGTGCTCAGCAGCAGCGCCGGGGTGTTGCCCAGCGCGGCGTCGAAGGACTTGACCGTAACCTGCGACAGCTCGCTGTCGTAGATCCATACCCGGCTGCCGTCACCGACGATTTCCTGAGGATAGGGCTTGTCGTAGCTCCAGCGGAACTTGCCGGGACGCTCCAGGTAGAAAGTCCCACTGGAATCCTCGATGCGCTTGTTGTTCTCGTCGTACAGCGTCTGCTCGAAGTGCGCCTGCATGGAATGGACGTTGTCGAGAAATGCGTGCAGGACCTTGCCGTCGGCCAGCACCGGGGGGGCGGCAACCAGCCCCAGCAGCAGACTGATCGCGATCAGAACGCGCGCCATGACGGCACCCCGCTCAACGACTGGGACATGGATTCAATCCTCCGGAGGGGGCGGAGCCATGACCTCACGGCTGCCGTTGGACTGCAGGGGACCGACGATCCCGGCCCGTTCCATCTCTTCGATCATACGCGCCGCCCGGTTGTAGCCGATCTTCAGGCGCCGCTGCACGCCGGAAATGGATGCCCGGCGGCTCTCGGTGACAATGCGCACCGCCTGGTCGTACAGAGGATCCGCCTCGCCGGCACCGCCCTCATCCGAGCTGGCGGGACCGTAGCCGTTGGCGTCCCCACTTCCCTCCAAGACCTCCGCGACGTAATCGGGTTCCCCCCGGCTCTTGAGGTTCTCCACCACTCGATGCACCTCGTTGTCCGAGACGAAGGCGCCATGGATGCGGATGGGCGTGCCCGTGCCGGGGGGCAGGTACAGCATGTCGCCGTGACCCAGCAGATGCTCGGCGCCCATCTGGTCAAGGATGGTACGCGAATCGATCTTGGACGAGACCTGAAAGGCGATACGGGTGGGGATGTTGGCCTTGATGAGGCCGGTGATCACGTCCACCGACGGCCGCTGCGTGGCCAGGATCAGATGGATCCCCGAGGCCCGCGCCTTCTGCGCCAGGCGGGCGATCAGCTCCTCCACCTTCTTGCCGACGACCATCATCATGTCGGCCAGCTCGTCGATGACCACCACGATGAAAGGCAGCGGCTCCAGTGCCGGGATCTCCTCCGCCTCCTGGGGCGTATACAACGGATCGGGAATGGGCCGGCCCTTGGCAGCGGCCTCCCTCACCTTGCGGTTGAACCCGCCGATGTTGCGCACGCCCATCGCGGACATGACCTGATAGCGCCGGTCCATCTCCACCACGCACCAGCGCAGGGCGTTGGCCGCTTCCTTCATATCCGTGACCACCGGTGCCAGCAGGTGCGGGATCCCCTGATACACGGAGAGCTCCAGCATCTTGGGGTCGACCATGATCAGGCGCAGGTCGGTCGCCGTGGCCTTGTAGAGCAGGCTCAGGATCATGGCGTTGATGGCCACCGACTTGCCCGAGCC
>CAYWTP010000504.1:0-1797 GCA_964461215.1 uncultured Ectothiorhodospiraceae bacterium
AGACCAGGATTCAATAAGCTCTCGGGCAGTCCGCATGCACGGCGGGTGGCATGTCCTGGGCACGCGCAGACTATCCGCCCACCGGCAGGGCGGGCACGGGATTCAGGTGCCAGATGTCCGCATTGTACTCGCGGATGGTCCGGTCGGTGGAGAAGCGGCCGCTGCTGGCGGTGTTGAGGATGCTCATGCGGCTCCAGCGCTCGGGATCCCGGTACGCTAGCGCCGCGCGGGCCTGGGCGTCCACGTAGCCGCGGAAATCCGCAGCCACCATCCACGGGTCGTCCGGACTGCGGATGGCGTGGACGACCGGTCCGAACAGGCCCGGCTCACCGGGGCTGAAACGGTCTTCCTCGAGCATTGCCATGACCCGCGCCAGATCGCTGTCGGCGGCGATGAGGAAGTTCGGATCGTAGTCTCTGCGCCGTGCCTCCACCGCCTCGGCGGTGAGGCCGAACAGAAAGAAGCTGTCGTCACCCACCTCTTCGCGGATCTCGATGTTGGCCCCGTCCAGGGTGCCGATGGTGATGGCCCCATTCATCATGAACTTCATGTTGCCGGTGCCCGAGGCCTCTTTGCCGGCGGTGGAGATCTGCTCGGACAGATCGGTGCCCGGGCAGATCCGCTCCATGGCGGTGACCCGGTAGTTCGGCAGGAAGGCTAGCTTCAAGAGGCCGCCCACCTGGGGATCATCGTTGACCACCGCCGCCACGGCGTTGACGAGCCGAATGATGCGTTTGGCCATGAAGTAGCCCGGGGCCGCCTTGCCACCGATCAGCACGCACCGCGGAGTCCAGTCGGTCGTGTCGCCGCGCTTGATGCGGTCGTAGAGGTGTATGACGTGCAGCACGTTGAGTAGCTGGCGCTTGTACTCGTGGATGCGCTTGACCTGCACGTCGAACAAGGCGCCGGCGTCGAAGCGCACCCTGCAGTCCGCCTGCACCATCTCGGCCAGACGAGCCTTGTTGGCCTGCTTGATCGCACGCCAACGTTTGCGGAAGGACTTGTCCTCGGCATGGGGCACCAGGCCCCGTAGCTGCTCGAGATCGGCAATCCAGCCGTCGCCGATGGTCTCGGTGATGAGTGTGGCGAGGCCCGGGTTGCAGCTGGCCAGCCACCGGCGCTGAGTGACGCCGTTGGTCTTGGTGTTGAATTTCTCGGGCCACAGCGCATAGAAGTCCTTGAACAAGCCTTCTTCCAGCAGGCGCGAATGCAGGGCCGCCACCCCGTTCACCGAGAAGCTACCGACGATGGCGAGATAAGCCATGCGCACGTGGGGCTCGGAGCCTTCCTCGATTAGCGACATGCGGCGCAGCCGGTCGGTGTCTCCGGGCCAGCGCCGGGCCACCTCGCCGAGGAAGCGGGCGTTGATCTCGTAGACGATGTCGAGCAGCCGCGGCAGAAGCTGTCCGAACGTGCGTACCGGCCACTTCTCCAACGCCTCCGGCAGGAGGGTGTGGTTGGTATAGGCCATGGTGTGGGAGGTGATGTTCCAAGCCTCGTCCCATCCCAGGCCGTGCTCGTCCATGAGCAAGCGCATCAGCTCGGGGACCGCACAGGTGGGGTGGGTGTCATTGAGCTGAAAGCAGTTCTTGCCGGCAAATTCGCTGAAATTCTGGCCGTGCCACTGCGTCCAGTGCCGGAGCACGTCCTGCAGGCTGGCCGAGGCCAGAAAATACTGCTGGCGCAGGCGCAGTTCCTTGCCGTTCTCGCTGGCGTCGTTGGGATACAGCACCATGGTGATATGTTCGGCATTGTTTTTGGCCGCGACCGCCTCGGTATAATCGCCGGCGTTGAACT
>CAYWTP010000505.1:0-1786 GCA_964461215.1 uncultured Ectothiorhodospiraceae bacterium
CCTGCTTATCCACCGTGGCGGTGCTGCGGCAGGAGTCCCGAAGCTGGCGCTTCACCGCACTGGCTGTCGCGTGGCCGCTGCTGCTGGCCTGGGTCGCCAGCTTTACCTTCTATAACGTGGCCAGGGCCCTGCTTGCCGCCTGAGCGAGCGGTGGCGAGCAGGCTGGCAAGGTGGGTGAGATTGGTAGAGGCGGCAGGGTGCCTTGCTGATAGCTGGTCTCCGATTCCCGATAGCCGGACCCGGGGGGGAGCCTTTCCTTAGTCCCCTGGATGCGGCCACGGAAAACAGCACGAAATTCTTAAGCCTAAAGCCCGGATGGAGCAACGCGGAATACGGGCTAGACCTCCTCCATCACGCCGATGAAGCCGCAGGGGCACTCGCTGGCGCACAGGCCGCAGCCCTTGCAGTAGTCGTAGTCGAACACGTAGTGGGTGCCGTCGCTGGCCATGACCTTGGTCTTGAGCACAGCCTCGTCCGGGCACAGCGTCCAGCAGTTGTCGCACGCGAAGCAGTTGCCACAGGAGAAGCAGCGCACCGACTCGTCCTTGACCTGGGACGCCGTAAGCCCTTCCTCGATCTCTTCGTACTGCTTGCGCTCCGCCACCGGCAGGACGGCTTCCCGGCCGCGCGGGGCATGTTCGAAGTAGTTGAGGTTCAGCGCCTCCATACCGATGGCTTTGCCTTCGGCCGGAAGATCGAGTGCCTGGCCTCTAATATAGTGATCCATGGCGATGGCCGCCTTGCGTCCGTCGCCGACGGCGGCACTGACCGTGCCGCGGTCGCCGCGGGCGTCACCCCCGGTATAGATCCCGGGGTGGGTGGGGAAGGCGCCCCAGTCGTCCACGTGGAAGAAGTCGCGATGGTTGAGCAGGCTGGAGACTCCGAGCGGATCGACGATTTGGCCGATCGCGGGGATCACCTGGTCCACGTGCAGCACGGTCTCGGTGCCTTCGAACTCGATGCGCTTCAGGCGCCCGTTGGCCTGGAGCAGCTTCTTCATGTGCACCATCTCCACACCCACCACCCGCTCGCCGCGCAGGATCAGGCGGTGAATGCCACGGTGCTCGTGGATGATGACGCCTTCCTCCAGTGCTTGGTGGATCTCGCGCAGGATGGCGGGCATGGCGTCATCCGGTGGCACCCCCGGACCCGGAATAGCCTTGTGGGAGATGATGTGGACCTGCTCCACGCCGGAGCGGCGCAGCACCCGGGCGAGATCGACGGCGGTGTTGCCTGCGCCGACGATTGCCACGCTGTTGCCTCCGGGCGCCGAGCCGATGGCGATCCACTCCTTGAGCAGATCCAGGCCTACGTGCAGGTCACTGGGCACTGAGCCCTGCGCGCTCCAGTCGCGGCTCTTCTGGTTGCCCGTGGCAACAAAGACCGCCTTGTACTCAGAGCGCAGCTCTTCCAGGTGTGCGTGGCGGCCCAGGGTATGCTGGGGTCGGAAATCGATACCGATGCCCAGCAGCCGCTCCACCTCCTTATTCAGGATGTCCCGCGGAAGCCGGTATTGGGGGATAGCGGTGCGCAGCGTGCCACCGCCTTCGGGCAGGGAGTCAAACAAGGTGACGCGGTAGCCGTGGCGGACCATGTGGTAGGCCGCCGACAGTCCTGCCGGTCCGGCGCCGACCACTGCCACCGCCGCGGCGGAGGTCGAAGGCTTAGGAACGGGATAATCCCAGCCCCGGCGCAGCGCTTCGTCGCCGAGAAAGCGCTCCACGTTGTGGATCGCGATGGCCTCGTCGAACTTTCCGCGATTGCAGGCGCTCTCGCAGGGATGGTG
>CAYWTP010000506.1:0-1780 GCA_964461215.1 uncultured Ectothiorhodospiraceae bacterium
ACGTCTGCCGCTCGCTGCTGTTCTCCAACGTGAAGCTCCACTCCTATGCCCACCTGGAGGACACCGTGGTTCTTCCCGATGCGTCCATCGGGCGCCATTGCCGGATCAAGAAGGCCGTCATTGACAAGGGCTGCATCATCCCGCCCGGCACCGTCATCGGCGAGGACAAGGCGGAAGATGCGCGGCGGTTCTACGTCAGCAAGGATGGCGTGGTGTTGGTGACACCCGACATGCTGGGGCAAGAACTGCATCATGTCAGGTAGACCTCGTCTGAAGGTGGTGCTGTGCTGGCACATGCACCAGCCGGAGTACCGTGACCTGATCAAGGGCGAGTACCAGCTTCCCTGGACCTATCTACATGCCATCAAGGATTACGTGGACATGGCGGCGCACCTGGAGGCGGAGCCCAAGGCGCGGGCCGTGGTCAATTTCGCTCCCATTCTGCTGGAGCAGATCCAGGACTATGCCGCCCAGGTACAGGGTTTTCTCAGTGGCGGCGGCGCGATCCGGGACCCGCTGCTGGCCACCCTGGACATGCCCGTCCTGCCGGTGGACGTGGGTCAGCGGGTCTGGATGGTGAAGGCTTGCCTGCGGGCCAACGAGGAAAGGCTGATCAAGCGTTTTCCAGCTTATCAACAGCTTGTGGAGATGGCTCGGGGCTTCGTCGACAAGCCCGAGACCATGATGTACCTGGCAGAGCAGTTTCTGGTTGACCTCGTGGTGTGGTACCACTTGGCGTGGCTGGGCGAAACGGTGAGGCGTGGCGACGGGCGGGCGCAAGCACTGATCGCCAAGGGCCACGGATTCACCCTCCAGGACCGCCGCCACCTGCTGGAGATCATCGGCGAGCTGCTCTCCGGGGTCATCGGACGCTACCGGGCGCTCGCCGAGCAGGGCCGGGTGGAGCTCTCGGTGAGCCCTTACGCGCACCCCATCGTTCCTCTGCTGCTGGATCTGAAGTCAGCCCGCGAGGCCCTGCCGGACGTACGCCTGCCATTGTCGGCGAGGTATCCAGCCGGCCGCGAGCGGGCGCGTTGGCACGTGGAACGCGGGATCCAGACGTTCAAGGACGCCTTCGGCTTTGCTCCCGGGGGCTGCTGGCCGTCCGAGGGCAGCGTCAGCCGCGAGAGCTTGCTCGTGCTGCAGGAGGCAGGCTTCCGGTGGGCGGCGAGCGGTGAGACGGTCCTGCGCAACAGCCTCAAGCGCGCCGGCTATGAGGGGGACATGGAGGTCGAACAGCCCCTTTATCGGCCCTACCGGGTGGATGACGATACGCTGACCTGCTTCTTCCGGGACGACGGCCTGTCGGATTTCATCGGCTTTACCTACGCCGACTGGCACGCGGACGATGCGGTGGCCAACCTGCTGCACCATCTGGAGAGCATCGACGCGGTCGGTACGGCTCCCGAGGGCCGGGTGGTGTCCATCATTCTGGATGGCGAGAACGCCTGGGAGTATTATCCGCACAACGGATACTACCTGCTGAGCACGCTCTATGGCGCCCTGGCCGATCATCCCCGCCTCGAGCTGACGACCTTCTCGGAGTGTCTGAACGCCGACGTACCGGCGCGCAAGCTGGAGCATCTGGTGGCGGGAAGCTGGGTCTACGGAACGTTCTCCACCTGGGTCGGGGACGAGGGCAAGAATCGCGGCTGGGACATGCTGGTGGACGCCAAGCGCAGCTTCGATCGGGTCGTGGCCTCGGGAAAGCTGGCGCGCAAGACGCTGAAGGCGGCCGAGCGGCAGCTGGCGGTGTGCGAAGGCTCGGACTGGTTCTGGT
>CAYWTP010000507.1:0-1767 GCA_964461215.1 uncultured Ectothiorhodospiraceae bacterium
GTCCTTGGTGCGGCGCAGCAGGAACGGCGCGGTTCGACGCGCCAGCGTCGCCTGACGCTGGGTGTCGCCGTGCTTCTCGATGGGGGTGCGGAACAGGCGCCGGAACTGGCGCTGCTCGCCCAACAGGCCGGGCTGCAAGAAGTGAAACAGGCTCCACAGCTCGCCCAGGTGGTTCTCCATGGGCGTGCCGGTCAGGCACAGGCGGTGGCGGGCATCGATCTGATGCACGATCTGGCTGGCCTGTGCCCGGGGGTTCTTGATGTTCTGGGCTTCGTCCAGGACCAACAGGTGGTAGGACGCGGCGCACAAGACCTCCCGATCCCGGGGCAGCAGCGGGTAGGTGGTCAGGACCAGATCGTACTGGCTGAGACTGCCGAAGTGCTGGTGCCGGTCCTGGCCGTGCAGAGTCAGCAGCCGCAGATCGGGGGCGAAGCGTTGGGCCTCCAGACGCCAGTTCACCATCAAGCTGGTAGGGGCGACCACCAGGCTTGGCCTGTCCATGCGGCCGCTGCGTTTCTCAATGAGCAGGTGGGCGAGCGTCTGTACCGTCTTGCCCAGGCCCATATCATCGGCCAGGACGCCGCCCAGACCGTGCTCGCGCAGGAACTGCAGCCAGCTCAGGCCCTCCTGCTGATAAGTTCGCAGATCCGCGCGAAAGCCCTCCGGCGGCTGCACCGGCGCCAGCCCGTGGAACTCGCGCAGGCGCTCGCCCAGCTCCAGCAGCCGCTTGCCCCCCAGCCAGCGCCAGCGGGCCGCGGCCTCGGCGCTGCCCTCCAGCTCGGGGAGCTGGACTGCGCGCAAGGCGGGAAGCTGCAGCCGGCCGTCCTTGAGCTGAACGTTCGGATCGTGCAGCTCCAGCAGGGTCTCGAGAATGGCGCGCACCCGATCCAGGGGCAGGGCGAGCAAGGACCCGTCCTCCAAGGTGGTACTCAAGTGGGTATCGGCGGGCAGATCCCGCAGGATCTCCACCCCTTTGCCGCCGGCCGAGTGGTGCAGCCAGTCCAGGAGCAGCGGCAGCAGCGGAACCCGCTTACCCTCCACCACCACGCCCAGCTCCAGGCCGAACCAGTCGCTGCCTTTCTCTTCCTCCAGCTCGCCGTACCATTCCTGGACCTCGACCAGCCGATAGGGGAAATCCTCGGCCGTCTCGATGCGCCAGCCGGCCTGGGCAAGCGCGGGCAGCACGTCCTGCTGGAAGCTCAGCCACAGCTCGGGCTCCTGTCCCAGATCCTCGGCCACCAGATCCCGGCCGTGCCGGGCATCCACCCCATACAGAATTTCCGAGGCCGGAACCAGGCCATGGCCCAGGAGCTGTTTGAACGCCTTGCTCTCGAAGCCCCGGTCACGGCGGATGCGCACCAGCTCCTCGCCGTTGCTCGCCGTGGGTGCCTGGGTCTCGTCGTTCAGGCTTACCCGGTGTGATCCGTAGTCGAAGGCGAGGCTCGCGGTGGCCAGCGCGATCGGTCCGGGATCGAACATATGCAGGGGCCCGGTGTGCAAGCTCAGCACCGTCTCGGACAGGCGCAGGCAGGGTGTGGGCGTGACCCGAAGCTCCCTGACCTTTACCGCCCTGGGCCGGGGGATGGGGAGCTTTCTCCGGCGTTCGTTGAGTAGCTCATCCACCGCCGGCACCTGGTCCGGAGCGAGTACCGGGGCCTGGGCCAAGGCTGCGGCGAGGGCAGGCGGAAAGGAGGTCTCCAGGGGGCCGCAAGCCCCGGCCGCCAGCGTCAGGTCCAGATACCAGGGCGGGGCCAGTGGAAACACCAG
>CAYWTP010000508.1:0-1749 GCA_964461215.1 uncultured Ectothiorhodospiraceae bacterium
AGCTTTTCCAGCGTAGCGATGTGCTCGCCCTGTTCGGCGAGGTCACCTCCCAGACGTTCCAAATTGTGAATGCCCGCAGCCTGGAACAGGCCCGGCCCGGCGTGAGGCTGGTGAACACCGGCAATCCCCGGCTGGTGGACTCCGCCGCCCTGGATCAGGCGCTGCGCGGCGGGCGGGTTTCCCTGGCGGCCCTGGACGCGCCCGATTATTTTGAGTCCGGTTTGAGCCGGTCCTGGTTGGAGAGCGGCCAGCTGCTGCTCACCCCCCAGGCCGCCGGGTTAATCCAGGAAGCGGCGCTCGAGCAGCGCCGCCGGGCGGCTCAGGCTGCGGCCGGGTTTGCGGGGCGGGGCGCGCCTCCCAACCTGGCTAATCCGGAAGTGAACCGGCCGGCCGAGACCTCGCAGCCGGCTCCTACCCTGCGCTGGTCGGATTGAGTGGAAGATGAGCTTCACCTATTTACAACCCGTCGAGATCGACGAAACCCTGGAGCTGCTGGCCCGCTATGGCGAGGACGCCCGGCTCCTAGCGGGCGGGGCCGCCCTGGTTTTGCTGATCCGCCAGAAGCTGCTCGCTCCCCAGGCGCTGATCAGCCTGGAGGGCATACAGGCCCTGCGCTACAGCCAGGTGGAGGCGGAGGGGCTGCACCTGGGGGCTACCAACCGGCTGAGTGCGGTGGCTGCCGACGAGCAGGTGCTGCGCCGCTTCCCGGCGCTGGCGCAGGCTTGCGGCGTGGTCGGCAACGTGCGGGTACGCAACCAGGCTACCCTGGGCGGCAACCTGGCGGAGGCCGATTACGCCTCGGACCCCCCGGCGGTGCTGTGCGCCTTGCAGGCGGTGGTGACCGCAACCAGCTCGCGTGGGGCGCGCCAGATTCCGCTGTCCGAATTTTTCCGAGGCTTTTATACGACCGCCCTCCAGCCGGATGAGCTGCTCAGTGATATTTTCGTCCCCGGCCTGCCTCCTGGGGCGCGCACGGTTTACTTGAAGTACAAGAGCCGCTCATCCGAGGACCGCCCCTGCGTGGGGGTGGCTGCGGTGGGTGTCCTGCAGGATGGGATATGCCAAGACCTGCGGGTGGCGGTGGGCGCGGCCTGCGAGATCCCCTTCCGCAGCCCAGATGTGGAGCGCCAGGCGCAGGGCCAGGCCCTCAGCGATGAATTGATCGGCGAGGTCGCCCGCAGTTATGCGGCCGGGATCGAGCCCCTGGAAGACCTGCGCGGTTCAGCCTGGTACCGCCGGCAGATGGTGCAGGTATTTGTGCGCCGGGCACTGGAGGAGGTGCGCAGTGGAGATCGGTAAAGCGGTGCCCATGCTGGACTCCGTCGCGCGGGTGACCGGACGCGTGCCGTACATGATCAACTTCTCTGAGCCCGGGATGCTGGTGGCCAAAGTGCTGCGCAGCCCATTTCCCCATGCCCGGATCGAGCGCCTGGACGCCTCCGCGGCGCGGGAGATGCCCGGCGTCGTGGGCGTGCTGACCGCAGCCGATTTCGACCAGGAGGGCGGGCCGCGCCTGATCTCCGGTGCTTTCCTCAAAGACCAGCCGGTGCTGGCCCGTGATAAAGTGCGCTATGTAGGCGAGCCTGTAGCACTGGTGGCGGCCGAAACCCTGGCGGCAGCCGAAGAGGCCCTATGGGCGATCGAGGTGGACTATACCGAGCTCCCCTTCGTGACGATGACCGAAGAAGCCCTGCAGGTGGGTGCGCCAGCCCTGCACGAGGCGCACCCGGATAACCAGTTCGTGCACGG
>CAYWTP010000509.1:0-1744 GCA_964461215.1 uncultured Ectothiorhodospiraceae bacterium
GGAGATGGAGCAGGCCGGCCAGGCAGCGCAACTTCTGTCGGTCAGCGATGCCGTGAGGGATGTGGGCCTCGACCCCAACGAGCGGACATTGCGTGCAGCGGATCAGGTGCTCGACCAAGCGGCCATCGCCTTTCGGCTCGAGGCTGCCTATCTGCTGGACACCTCAGGCACCGCCATCGCCTCATCCAATCGCAACTTGCCAGACAGCTTCGTCGGCAACAACTACACCGACCGCCCCTATTTCCAGGGCGCCATGAGCGGCCGCGCCGCAAGCTATCTGGCTCTAGGGGGGGCATCGAGCAAGTTGGGGCACTACGCCAGCGCCCCGCTGCGCGGACCCAACGACCAGGTGCGGGCGGTGGTGGTGCTCAAGTCCAGTCTCCCGTCGTTGACCAGCATCGCTCTGCACGTGAGCGACTGCATGCTGCTCAGTCCCCACGGCGTGGTGCTGGATGTCTGCGACCAACGGCTGACCCTGCATGCGCTGTGGTCCCTGTCGGAGCAAGAAGCCAAGGCGGTGATAGACTCGCACCAGTTCGGGCCAGGTCCATTCTCGCCCCTGTTCCAGACCAGGCCCGCTGACGGCCGAATGGTGAGCTGGGGCGACCGCAACGTGTTGTATGTGAGCGCGCCACTGGCGCTCGACGGATGGTCGGTGGCGATGTTCCTGCCAGTCGAAGATACACGTATGCACCGGCTGTTTGGCATCGGTGCGACCGTGGTGTTGAGCCTGCTTGCCATCGGGTTCTACGTTGTCTTGTATGGACACGAAGTCTATGAGCTGCGCCTCGGCGCATTGATGGTCCAACTGCGCGATCAGGCCCATACCGACCCGCTGACGCGACTGGCCAACCGGGGCTGGTTTCAGGAGCGCTTCGAAGTCGAGCTGAGCAAGGCAGAGCGCCTGGGCCGAAGTCTGACCTTGGTCATGTTCGACGTCGATCATTTCAAGGCCATCAATGACCGTTTGGGTCATCAGGGCGGGGACCGGGTGTTGGTTGCCCTGGCCGAGAGGGCGCGCCTCGAACTGCGCACTTACGACCTGGTGAGCCGCTGGGGAGGGGAGGAATTCATCGCCCTGCTGCCCGATACCGGCATCGAAGGCGCACGCTGTGTGGCCGAGCGCCTGCGAGCAGGGATCGCTTCCATGGACATCTCCCAGACTGGGCAGGTCACCTGCAGCTTCGGTGTGGCCGAGCGCCGTGCCGGCGAGAATGGCGACAGCCTCATCAACCGCGTCGATGCCGCCCTGTACCAGGCCAAGAATGCAGGCCGGAACCGGGTGGTGAGCACCTGACTGCCAACGGTCTCCTACGGGTGCTGAGCGGCTGTGACGCTTTGCAGGGCCAGCAGGCAGGTGAGCACGCCGTGGCGGCGTACTTCCTGGCGGTCGGGATTAGTTACGCCGAAGGACCCGTCGGTTTGCTGGTGGGCTAGGATGTAACTGACCGCCGGCGGTATCGAGGGCAGCTCGTCCAGGCCCAGCAGGTGGGCCGCGAAGATCTGCTCGGCCAGTATGTCGGTGGCTTCGTTGCTGGTGGCCCAGCGGATGCCGGCATTGAGCAGGGCGGCATTCTGCTTTTTCTCGGCCGCCAGATCGGTGGGTGGTGGCAGGGCGCCGAAGTCGGTGCGCGCCAGGATCTCGTGCGTGATGTCGTAGATCGCCTGGATGGTGACCTGCGGGTCCGTGGAGTCAGCCGGGTCCATGAGACGGTCGCGCAGGGCGTGAGTACGGGTCTCGGTG
>CAYWTP010000510.1:0-1741 GCA_964461215.1 uncultured Ectothiorhodospiraceae bacterium
CGCGGCCGGGCCAGGCCGCTTCTGCCCGTGCGTCCGTTGATGATCGCCACGCTGTGCTGTTGCCCGACAAACACCGCCTGCAGTAACCATGTTTCGGCTTTCCCCACGGCTCCACTTTTGACAGCAGAAGCAACCCGCTGAGTAACAGGGGGCACCATGGGATCGACCAGATGGATCTCGGTTCCGTGCCGGCGGATGGGTTCCAGGTTGGCAGAGGCCAGTCCGTCATCGCTGATCAGCACATCCACGTCGTCCCATCCACAGAGCCGGATGATCCCGCGGCGCCCGAACTTCGTCGAATCCGCCAGCAGGATGCATCGCTGGGCATGTTGGATCATCAGCTGCTTCACCTGGCTGCCGGTCATGTCTTCGTTGCTGATGTACTCCGCGGAGAAGCCTTTGGCGGAGAAGAAGCAGCAGTCCACCATCACCCTCCTGGCGCTCTCAACGGCCAGCACTCCGTCGAAGGTGTTGCCGTCTTTGTCCAGCAGCCCTCCCAACGCCAGAAGCTCGATATTGGCCTTGCCGCCCAGCTCGTGCAGAACGTAGAGGCTGTCCGTAACGACGAAGTAGCGCTGGTCACCGACCAGAAGCTTGGCCAGCTCTCCGCAGGTGGTGCTGCCGTCGATGTAGATCGATTCTCCGCCACCGAGCAGGGTGCGGGCGCGATCAGCGATGGCCCGCTTGAGCGGCAGCTCCTCCACCTGGCGGTTGCCGAACGGCTCCTGAGCGCTCTCGCCCTGCGCGGCAACGGCGCCGCCGTGCACCCGCTTGAGCAGACCTTCCCTTTCCATGCTAAGGATGTCGCGGCGCACGGTCATGTCGCTGACTCCGAGGCGCTCGGTCAGGTCGGAGACGGTCACGGTTCCGTTCATCGAGAGAAGATCAAAGATGACCCGTTTGCGAGTTTCGTACACGGTGCCTGAATACTTGCGCAAAACTGGATGTAAAGTCAATGGTCGTCTGTTGGAAATTGGTCAGAATTGTTTGTTTGTGCTTGACTTGGCGGCCGCTGCTGCTAGACTGTGGATATGATCGGCCTCGGGATCGATATCGGCACCACCTCGGTGAAAGCCGTGGCCTTCGACGAAGCGGGGCGTCAGGTCGGCTCGGCGCAGGCCGCCTACCCGTTGTTGCGACCCAAACCCGGGTGGTACGAGCTGGACCCGCAACGCGTCCTGGAGGCCGCCACGGAGGTGATCGGCCGGGTGTCCACCCAGGCCGGCCCGGGGCGGATCGGTGCCATCGCCTGCTCCGCGCTGGGCGAGGCAGTGGTCCCGGTGGATTCCCGGGGCCGGCCTCTGTACAACAGCGTGGTGGCCATCGATCACCGCGCCACCGAGCAGGCGCAGGCCCTGGCCGGCCGGATCGACCCTGAGGCGTTCTTCCGCCTGACCGGACAGAGCCTTCATCCCATCGCCACGATCTTCAAGATTCTCTGGTGGCGAGACCGAGAGCCGGAGGTCTTCCGCCGGACGGCCGCCTTCCTCTGCTGGAACGAGATGCTCGGCCTGGCTCTGGGGCTGCCTCTGGCCCAAACTGCGGTCTCCCCCTCCCTGGCCTGCCGCACCGGTCTCTACGAGTTGGCGAGAGGAACCTGGGCGCCGGCCCTGCTCGAGCTCACCGGTCTGGAGTCCCGGCGGCTGGCCAGGATCGTTCCGGCTGGAGAAGCGATCGCAGCGGTCGGCCGCCGACAGGTCGATTCCCTGGCGCTGGCGCCGGGCTGTCTGTACGTGTCCGG
>CAYWTP010000511.1:0-1739 GCA_964461215.1 uncultured Ectothiorhodospiraceae bacterium
GTGGGCCAGACGGTCACCATGGGCATTGTGAGCGCCACCGGCCGCAGCCATCTGGGCCTCAACACCTTCGAAGACTTCATCCAGACCGACGCTGCCATCAACCCGGGCAATTCCGGCGGCGCGCTGATCAACCCCTATGGCCAACTGGTGGGGATCAATACCGCCATCTTCTCGAAGACCGGCGGCTCCCAGGGAATCGGTTTTGCCATTCCAATGAGCCTGGCCAAAGGTGTGATGGAGCAGATTATTGAGAAGGGACGGGTAAGCCGCGGGTGGCTGGGCATCGAGGTCCAGGAGATCACCAGCGAGCTGGCCGAGTCCTTCGCCATCGGCGACACTGCCGGCGTCATCGTTGCCGGCGTGCTCCGCGACGGACCCGCCGACCAGGCGGGAATCCGGCCGGGGGACGTCATCACCGCGGTACAAGGACAGGCGGTGAAGGATCCCGAGGGGACCTTGAACGCGATCACCAGGGCAGCCCCTGGCAGCACCATCCAAGTCGCCATAGTGCGTAGAGGCAAGGCCCTGGAGCTGCGGGCGACCGTGGCCGAACGGCCGACGAACCTGAGCAAGTGATCGGGGATGGGGTATGGGCGGCGACCCGCGGCCCTGCTAACCGAGAATCTGGAATTCTAAATTCTCAATTGCGTAGGCCCCTCTCCTCGCCGCCTCACCCCTTCACGACAGTACGCTCTCACCCGCAAACAGCTCCTGCACGGTCTCGCGGCGGCGGACCAAGTGGGTCTGGGCGCCGTCCACCATGAGCTCGGCGACCCGGGGGCGGGAGTTGTAATTGGAGCTCATGGAAAAGCCGTAGGCACCGGCCGAACGCACCGCGAGCAGGTCCCCGGACGCCAGGTCGAGCTCCCGATCCTGCCCCAGAAAATCGCCGGTCTCGCACACCGGCCCCACAACGTCGTAAGTAAGCGCTCCCTTACCATTGCGGGGAATGACTGGAACAATCGTCTGCCATGCCCCATACAGAGCAGGTCTCAGCAAATCATTCATGGCCGCATCGACCACGGCAAAGTTGCGCGTCTCTCCGTGCTTGAGATACTCCACCCGGGTCAGCAGCACGCCGGCATTGCCCACGATGGCGCGACCTGGCTCGAGCAGCAGCTTCAGCTCCCGCTGCTCCAGCCACAGGCCCACGGCATGGGCCAGCTCATCGGGCTCAGGCGGCTGCTCGTCCCGGTAGCGGATCCCCAGACCACCGCCCAGGTCCAGATGTCGCAGAACGATGCCCTCCGCGGCCAGCCGGTCCACCAGCGCCAGCACGCGCTCCAAGGCATCCACGAAAGGCGCCACCGAGGTGAGCTGGGAGCCGATGTGACAGTCGACACCCGCCAGGTCCAGGTGTGGCAGAGAGGCCGCCCGGCGAAACGCCTCAAGCGCCCGATCCACCGGGATCCCGAACTTGCTCTTCTTCAGTCCGGTAGCGATGTATGGGTGCGTCCGCGGATCCACGTCCGGATTGATCCGCAGGGAGATCGGAGCCTGTAGCCCCAGCCCGCCCGCGACCTCGTCCAGGCGCTCCAGCTCGGGCTCGGACTCCACGTTGAAGCAGTAGATACCCAGCTCCAGAGCCCGGCGCATCTCGGCCACCGTCTTGCCCACCCCGGAGAACACCACCTTTCCCGGCTCGCCCCCAGCGGCCACCACACGCTCGAGCTCGCCGCCGGAGACGATGTCGAAGCCCGCGCCCAGGCGCGCGAGCACGTTCAGCACCGCCAGGTTGG
>CAYWTP010000512.1:0-315 GCA_964461215.1 uncultured Ectothiorhodospiraceae bacterium
TACCGAATAGTCCAGTCCGTGCTTGCGAAACACCAGGTCCACGATGCGCCACGTGCTCAGATGCCGCGGCGGCAGGATCAGGCCGCAGCGGCTCACCTCGTCCAGGCCCACCCGCTCCCTGCCCGCCAGCGGATGGTCCACGGCGGTGATCAGGACCGGGTCGTAGGTAAACATGGGCAGGTACACGATGTCCTCGGGCACTTCGATCAAGGAGCCCACCGCGAAGTCCACCTCGCCGGCGCGCAGCATGGCCAGGCCATCGCGGCCGGTGACGTTGTGCAGGTGCAGACGCACCTGCGGGAACTGCCGCCGGTA
>CAYWTP010000512.1:325-1727 GCA_964461215.1 uncultured Ectothiorhodospiraceae bacterium
GGGGCAAATAATCGGAGAGCAGGTAGAGGATGGTCGACTCGCCGGCGGCGATGTCCAGGCTGCCGCCGGCCACCTCGCCCATGCGCTCGCGGAAGACGGCGGGCAGGTTGTCCATGGCCTCCAAGACCGGCAGCGCCGTTTCCAGAAATGCGCGTCCGGCCTCGGTGAGTCGTATGCGGGGACCGCTGCGTTCGAACAACCGGGTGCCCAGGCCCTCTTCCAGCCCTTTGATGAGCTGGGACACCGAGGGCTGGCTCACGCACAGGCGCTCGGCGGCGCGTGAGATGCTTCCGGTCTGGGCGGCCTGACAGAAGGCGCGGAGCTGGCGCAGCCGGTTCGGCGGGCAGGACTTGGGGTTCTTGGCGTTCATCGGCGGCGGCTAATATAACTACAAACGATAATCACTATTATCAAAATAGCCTAGTCTAATACTAAGCCTCTTTCTATGGTTTGTGGTGTGGCCCGGGGCACTCCGGACCTTTGATGCCCACCAAAGGCTCGACCGGTATGAGCCGGCAGGGCTGTCGGCAAACCCAACCCGTGCAGGAGGTGATCCGTGGCTTTGAACACCGCGCTGAAGATGCTGCCGGATTATTCGACCACGCTGCCCTACGGCGAGTACGCCGAGGTCCTCTCCCCCGCCGCCTGCACCTTTCTGTGCCGGCTTCACGACGCCTTCGCCGACCGGGTCGAGGAGCTCCTGCGAGCCCGGGCCGAGCGCCAGCAGCGCCTGGATGCCGGTGAGCTTCCCGACTTCCTGCCCCATACCCGCGGCATCCGCGAGGCGTCCTGGCACATAGGCGCTATTCCCTCTGACTTGCAGGACCGCCGGGTGGAGATCACCGGGCCCGTGGACCGCAAGATGATCATCAACGCCCTGAACAGTGGCGCGAACATCTTCATGGCCGACTTCGAGGACGCGCACTGCCCGACCTGGGAGGGTACCCTGGCCGGTCAGGCCAGCCTCTACGACGCCGTTCGGCGCCGGATCCGCCAGGTCTCGCCCGAAGGTCGGATCTACCGCCTCAATGAATCGGTGGCCACCCTGGTGGTGCGGCCACGCGGGTGGCATCTGTATGAGAAGCACTTCCTGGTTCGCGATCGACCCATCCCCGGCGCCCTGTTCGACTTCGGGCTGTTCTTCTTCCATAACGCGCGGTATCTGCTCGAACATGGCAGCGGGCCGTACTTCTACCTGCCCAAGCTGGAGAGACATCTGGAGGCCCGGCTGTGGAACGACGTGTTCCTCTTTGCCCAGGCCGTGCTGGGGATCCCGCGGGGCAGCATCAAGGCCACGGTGCTCATCGAGACCATCCTGGCGGCCTTCGAGATGGACGAGATCCTCTACGAGCTGCGCGAGCACATCACCGGCCTGAACTGCGGCCGCTGGGACTACATCTTC
>CAYWTP010000513.1:0-1725 GCA_964461215.1 uncultured Ectothiorhodospiraceae bacterium
TGAATTCCTGTTCGACTACCGGGGGCCGGCCCAGAAGAGCAAGGCATGGGTGAATCGTACCCTGGAACATAACCCGGTGCCCTGTCTCTGGATCACGAACTCGATCCGGGGTATCGATTCGGCATTCATCCGTCGCTTCGACATGGTACTGGAATTACCGGTTCCGACGCACCGGCAGCGAACCCGAATGCTCGAGACCGTATGTGGTTCCCTGGCCACGCCGGCGCTGATCCGTCGCCTGGCGAACGTGGACGTGCTCGCGCCGGCAGTAATTACCCGTGCTACCACGGTGGCCCGCACGGTATGCAGTGACGCTTCACCGGAAGCGACAAGTGCGGTGATTGCACGACTGGTCGAAAACACCCTGACCGCACAGGGGCACCCGGCGCTCCCGGCGGAGTTCGGCTCTTCCCGCGAGTCCCCGTTTGATCCGTCCTGCGTGAATGTTCCCACAAACCTCGTCGGGCTGGTGGAAGGGATCACGCACACCGGATCGGCTCGTCTCTGTCTCTACGGTCCGCCAGGCACCGGCAAGACCGCCTTTGCCCGCTGGCTGGCGGAAAGCCTCGATCGCCCACTGTTTCTCCGGCGTGCGTCTGACCTGCTGAGTCCCTATGTGGGAGAGAATGAGCAGAACATTGCGGCGGCCTTTCGGCGGGCGGGTGAGGAGGCTGCGGTCTTCCTGCTCGATGAGGTGGACAGTTTCCTGCAGGATCGGCGCGGGGCAAGGAACTCCTGGGAGGTGACTCTGATCAACGAGATGTTGACCGGTCTCGAGACCTTCCCCGGGGTATTGCTGGCCACGACGAACCAGATGGACAGCCTTGACCCGGCGGTGTTGCGGCGCTTCGATCTGAAGCTGCCTTTCGATTACCTGCAGCCGGAGCAGGCCATGCGACTACTCCGACACTGCGCTGCTGCGCTGGGTCTGCCGGAACCCGAGGCCACGCACCAGGCCGCCCTGGCCGGGCTGCGCGTGCTGACGCCGGGGGATTTTGCCGTGGTAGCACGACAGGCCCGTTTCCGGTCCTTCGGGGATGTCTCGGCGCTGTGTGCGGCCCTGGCCGTGGAGTGTACGGGGAAGCGGGACACGCCACGTCAACGCATCGGCTTTGTCTGAGCCGGTAATCGGCCTATGATCCGATCAAGGGGAAAAGAAAAAGCCATGAAGGGACTCTCGAAATCTAGGATCCTCGCGCACCGCCAGTGCCCGAAGCGGCTGTGGCTGCATACCTACCGGCCCGAACTGGAAACGGAAGAAGAGGATGCCAAAGCCCGCCTGGCCACAGGCAGGCAGGTGGGTGAGGTCGCCCGCCGCCAGCAGGCCAACGCCCGGTTGATCGAGGGTGACACGCTGGCCGACGCACTCCGCCAGACGCAACAGGCGCTCCATGCCGCGCCGCGCCGGCCCCTGTGCGAGGCCACCTTCGAGCATCGCCAGGTGCTGGTGCGGGCGGACCTGCTGCTGCCGGCACAGCGAGGCTACGACCTGGTCGAGGTAAAGTCCTCGACGACGGTCAAGGACTACCACTACGAAGATGCTGCCGTGCAGGCGTGGGTGACGCGCGGCGCCGGTGTGCGGGTTGCGCGGGTGCAGATTGCCCACATCAACAACTCCTTTGTCTATCCCGGCGGGGAGGACTACCAGGGGCTATTCACCTACGCCGATATCACGGCAGAGGCCGGGAGTCTGGGCCGGTCCGTGCCCGCGTGGGTTAAGACGGC
>CAYWTP010000514.1:0-1708 GCA_964461215.1 uncultured Ectothiorhodospiraceae bacterium
GCACGTTCCAAAAGGCTGGCTCGTCTGAAACGCCAATACGTCCGTCGGGCGTCGGGGGTGTAAGGACGGTTGGGAGCCTGTCAGCTTACTAGCGCGGACGTGTGGCCGGGTCTTGGCACGGGGGGCTGTGCTACACTGAACTCGTGATTTCGTGTTAGAGGAAGGTGCCGACATGGCGAATCTCACCATCAGCGTGGACGACGAGGTGCTCAAGCGGGCGCGGATCCGGGCATTGGAAGAGAACAGCTCGGTCAACGCCGTGCTGGGGCGCTACCTGGCGGAGTACGCCGGTGCCGCGGAGATCGAGCGTCGGCGGGCAGAGGCGCTGAAGGCGCTGCTGGCGCTGGCGGACAAATGCCGGGCGGGGCGGCAGGGACGCACGTGGACGCGGGACGAGCTGCATGAAAGATGAACGGCTGTTCGTCGATACGAACGTGCTGGTCTACCTCTTCGATGTGGACGAGCCGGAGAAGAAGGCGATCGCCGAGGCGGTGTTCCGCGATCACCCGAGAATCGGGCTCAGCACCCAGGTGCTTCAGGAGTTCTACGTCGTGGTGACACGCAAGCTCGGTCGGCCGCTGGCGCCCGAGCAGGCGCTGGCAGCGGTGGAGCACTTCCAGACCTACCCGGTGGCCCTCATCTCCAACGAGCTGGTCACGAAAGGCATCAGGCGCAGCATCAAGGACAAGATCTCATTCTGGGACGGTCTGATCGTGGAGACCGCGCTTGCGGATAGGGCGGATGTCCTGGTGACGGAGGATCTGCAAGCGGAACGCAAGATCGGCTCAATGCGCATCTGGAACCCTTTCGCCCCCTGAGTCGCACGGGCCGGTGGGACGGGGGAAACAGCCTGGCGACGTGCCCGTGGCGGCTCGCCACCGCATCCGCCGAGACTGGCTCGACGATTGGCCGGTGAGTAGGCGCGACCGGTATCTGCCCGGGCGTCAGTCCTGTACTGACGGGTGACCCGCGATGATTCCCTCCCTCCTCTCTCGCGAGATCACCGAAGGCCTGCGCAGCTTCGTCGTCACGGGTTATGAAACCGCGACGCCCTATTTTGCTGGGCTCTTCGGGCGCTTTGTTGCGGCGCCGGGGAATCTGTACAAGGGGCCCTACCTCTCGGTTGCGCTGCCCTTCGCGCAGGGTATGGCGGGCAGCGACTACTTTCCCGGATTCCAGACCGAGCATCCTCCGCATGCCCACCAGCAGGCGGCCTGGGAGCGCCTGCGGGGCGACGGGGCACCACGCTCAACCATCGTGGCGACCGGAACGGGCTCCGGCAAGACGGAGTGCTTCCTGTATCCGTTGCTGGACGATTGCCTTCGCCGCCCGGGGTCCGGCATCAAGGCCATCGTCATCTACCCCATGAACGCCCTGGCCAACGACCAGGCCAAGCGTTTCGCCGCCGCCATTCATGCCGCCCCGGCCTTGCGCGGAAAGGTGCGGGTGGGGCTCTTCGTGGGGCAGGGGGAGCACACACCGCAGAAGGCGATGGGCCCCCACGAAGTCATCACGGACAAGGACTCCCAGCGGGAGACCCCGCCGGACATTCTGCTTACGAACTACAAGATGCTCGACTACCTGCTGGTGCGTCCCCGGGACCGCGCCCTGTGGCGGCACAACGAGCCGCAGACCCTGCGCTACCTGGTGGTGGACGAGCTGCACACCTTCGACGGGGCCCAGGGAACCGACCTGGCCTGCCTGCTCC
>CAYWTP010000515.1:0-1674 GCA_964461215.1 uncultured Ectothiorhodospiraceae bacterium
GCGCGTCCCCATGGGGGTAAGGGTGTCGAAATGGCGGCCGCTGGCGGCCGGGATGGTCCCGCTGCCCACTTCATCGGGGGCCATAACGATGTTGGTCACTTGCCTGTCGTGACCGCCCAGGGTGAAGTAGAGGGCGATGAGCTCGCTGTCCGTCCCGGACGAGGTGAGTATGCTCTCTGTGCCGGGGATGTTGTCCAGGGAGAGCAGACGAACGATTTCCCGGCGGGAGCGGTCGGCCTCGTCCAGTACCGCGACCGACAGACCATGGCGGAAGGCGTTGAGAATCAGCTCCTGGCGCAGGGTCTCGGCCGCTGCATAGCCCAGGTCCGAAATGGAGGAGCCGGTGCAGGATGCGAAGGTAACCGCCCAAGGGCGGGGCTTGGGGCTGCAGCCATACTTGTTGAGTCCGGTGTCGGAATCGATGAGCAGCCTGGTGTCCCCCCCTTGGGTGAGCAGCCACTCCGACGGGTAGGCGAGTGCAACAGTTTCGGACAACAGGGCGTGGGTGATGGCCTCCACGGCGGCATCCGTCGCCAGTGATGTGACGCAGCCGGTTTCATCGCCTTGCAGCAACAACAGGTCGGCACCATGCTGCCGCAGGTGGCGCAGGAGCATCTCCGGCCTTGCCAGCATCTCCGGGGACAGGGCGGTGATCCAGGCCGGCAGATCGGCGCCGGCGCGCTCCCTTTCCACCTTGATCAGGCTGGCGTAATAGGCTGCTGCGGTATGGCATCCCAAGGCTGCCACGGCCAGCTTGGTGGTGTGGTCCTGCTGTCCTGGAAGCAGCCGCTGCAGCATGCACAGTTCCAGTGCGTGGCGCAGCAGCGCCGCGGCCTTTTCTGGGGGGTCCAAGGTGTCGGGCCTTAGGGAGACCATACGCCCGTCAGTGGCGATGAACGGCTGTTTCACGTCTGCGTCGAAGCGGAATGCGATATCGGCCAGGAAGGGGCAGAATTCCGGTCGTGCGCAGAGGTGTTCCAGACGCCGCCGGTCCAGCTCGGCGGAGGTGCCGCGAAGTCTTACAGTCCTCGACCGCGCAAGCCGTTGATACTCCAGCTCCACGGATCGGCGTATAACCTCCTTACCGAAGGTCATAAGTCGCTTGTCCATGGCGGGGTCAGTCGAGGTCATAGTTCTTGCCAATCTGCTGTCGCATGTATTCGGCCGGGTCGGCCGAGGCAGGGATGTGGGAGGTTACGCCATACAGCATCGCCGTGCCGTCGCCCTTGCCGGATTTCGGGGCAGAGCTTTCCTCTTCTACGACCTCGCCGAGATCCCGCAGGAAGGGCTCGACGGAGTGCTCATGGTTGGGGGTGGCAATCATGTGCAGAGAGTCCGGCCTGCGCTGTCGATCCATGCGCCAGCCGCGCCGCTCAAGCCGCTCCGCGACCTTGACGATGTCGACGTGATCGGCTTCGAAGGTGAAGACGGTCATGTCCGGCTTGCCCACGACGCGCAAGCCGGGAATTTGGCCGATACCTCCCATCAGCTTGTCGGCTACAGCAAAGGCACGCCTCGTGAGGTCAGTATAGCCATCCGCCCCCAGCCGCATCATGGCCCCCCAGGCAGCGGCAATCGCCCCGCCGGGGCGGGTACCGGTCATGTTCGGGGAGCCGTATACTGGGCTGGTGAAAATCAGCCAAAAAGGGACTCAGTAAAGAGAATTACCTTAGG
>CAYWTP010000516.1:0-1670 GCA_964461215.1 uncultured Ectothiorhodospiraceae bacterium
TCCATCGTGCAGTTTCTCGACCCCCAGATCTTCGGCCCGCTGTTCCGCTTCAACCGCGAGTTCTACGAACTGGACGACAAGGGCCGTCCTCTGGGTTACAAGAACCTGGACGAGATGCACCGCCGCCTGCGCCCCATCATGCTGCGTCGACGCAAGGACGAGGTGGAAGACCAGCTGCCTGAACGCACCATCAACACCTATTTCGTCGCACTCCACCCGGAACAGGCGATCCGTTACGAAGAGTACGACACCCGGGTCGGGCGTCTGCTGGCGCAGGCCAAACGGCGCCCGCTGACCAAGGAGGAGATGCAGATGCTGCAGCGCTGGCTCGCCTGCATGCGCATGCTCTGCGACACCCCGTACATCCTCGACGCCGAATGCCGCGTGTCGCCCAAGCTGGAGGAGCTGGAGAACATCTTCGAGGACCTCATGGGCGACGCGGAGCCCCACAAGATCATCGTCTTTTCCGAATGGGAACGCATGCTCGAGCTGGTGCGGGAACTGGCCGAACGCAAGGGCCTGGGTTACGCCTGGCACACGGGTTCGGTCCCCCAGGCGCGCCGCCGACCGGAGATCCGACGCTTCAAGGAGGACCCGGACTGCCGCCTCTTCCTGTCCACCGACGCCGGAAGCGTGGGGCTCAACCTGCAGGCCGCGAACGTGGTCATCAACCTGGACCAGCCCTGGAACCCGGCCAAGCTGGAACAGCGCATCGCCCGCGCCTGGCGCAAACACCAGCGCCGGTCGGTGCGGGTGATCAATCTGGTGACCGAGGACAGCATCGAACACCGGATGCTGCAGCTGCTGGCGCAGAAGAGAACACTCGCGGAAGGGGTCATAGACGGCGCGGGGGGGATCAAGGAGATGGCCCTGCCCTCCGGGCGGGCCGCCTTCCTGGAGCGCCTCCAGGGTCTCCTGGGCGAGCCGGCAGCCGCGGTCAGCCAGCCGCCCGCGAGACGGCCGGCCGGCGCGCCGCCGGAGCAGCTGCGGGATGACATCCTGGCCCGTTGGAGCGACCGGGTCCAGCTGCTGGAGCTTTACCCTGGAGACGGTGGCGCCACGCTGCTGGCGGTACTGGACGAGGGAGACGAGGCCACGCGCGCCTCGATCGCGGAGCTCACCGCTCAGCGCTTACCGCGACAATCGGTGCAGGTGGAGATTCTGGACCGGGGCACCTATGAGACCATCCGCCGCCTGGCGGCCGCGGGTGCGCTCAGTCTCGGCCCCGCGGGCGCCAAGCTCCTGTATCGCTCCCCGGCTTTCGGTGCGCCCGAGGAACAGCTGGACGAGGGGCACGCCAGCGCGGCGCGCGAGCGCTTCCGGAGCGCCGAACCGAAACAGCGCATGGCACAAGTGCTGGCCGACGGGGGTTTTGCCGTCGAAGCCCTGGCGCCCTTGGCCGAAGGGGCCGAGATCCTGCTCCATGCCCTGGCGCACTGGGTGGGGCAGGAGCCGAACGGCCCCCTGCCATTGGGATTCGTCAGCACCCGGTTGGCGAATTCCGGCCTGTTGCCCCCGGAAACCCCGATGCTGCTTTCCAGGCTGCGCGAGCAGACTGGCGCGGCTGACGAGCAGGGCGCCCGCGAGCTGCTGAGCGGCTGGTCAGAGGTCTACCGGCAGGCGGCAAAGATCCTAGCCGATGGCGGGCGCCCGGCTGCAGTCATCGATGA
>CAYWTP010000517.1:0-936 GCA_964461215.1 uncultured Ectothiorhodospiraceae bacterium
TGGCCATGCTGGAGGCCCGCGCAAAGGCTTGACTGTAGGAGCGGGCCTGCCCGCGAACAGGCGGTAGAATCACAACCCATTCGCGAGCTGCGCTCGCTCCTACGACAACCCAACGGCCACACCGTATGCTGCGCCGCACAAAGATCGTCGCCACCCTGGGTCCGGCCACCGACGACCCGAAGATGCTGGACAAGGTGCTCGAAGCGGGCGTGGACGTGGTGCGCCTGAACTTCTCCCACGGCACCTCGGAGGAGCATAAGCAGCGTGCCGAGCTGGTACGCAACCGGGCCCGTGCACATGGGCGCCAGGTCGGCGTACTGGTGGATCTACAAGGACCAAAGATCCGTATCGAGGGGTTCAGGGACGGCCGGGTGGACCTGACAGAAGGAGCGTCCTTCACGCTCAGCCCCGCCTGCGGCCCCAGGGACGGGAGCACCACCGAGGTCGGCATCACCTACAAGACCCTGCCGGACGACGTCAGCCGTGGGGACACCCTGCTGCTGGACGACGGCCGGATCGTGCTGTGGGTGGAAGACGTGGTGGACAACCGCGTCGCCTGCCGGGTGGTCGTGGGCGGGCGGCTATCCAACGGCAAGGGCATCAACCGCCAGGGCGGGGGGCTCTCGGCCAACGCCTTGACCGAGAAGGATCGGGAGGACATCACCACCGCCGCCGCCATGCGGGCCGACTACGTCGCAGTATCATTTCCGCGCAGCGCGGACGACATCATCGAGGCCCGGAAGCTGCTGCGAGCCGCGGGGGGCGAGGCCGGCATTATCGCCAAGATTGAGCGGGCCGAGGCGTTGCATGCGCTGGAGCAGATCCTGGAGGCCTCCGACGCCATCATGATCGCCCGCGGTGATCTAGGGGTAGAGATCGGCGATGCCGCTCTGCCGCCGGTGCAGAAGCACCTCATCCAGCTCGCACGCGAGCGCA
>CAYWTP010000517.1:946-1652 GCA_964461215.1 uncultured Ectothiorhodospiraceae bacterium
CCGAGGCCTCCGACGTGGCCAACGCCGTGCTGGACGGCACCGACGCCGTGATGCTCTCGGCCGAGACCGCCACCGGCCGGTATCCGGATAAGGCCATTGCGGCCATGGATCGGATCTGCCGCGAAGCCGAGAAGCAACGCTCGGTCCGCACCTCGGAGCACCGTATCGGAACCCAGTTCCAGACCATCAATGAAGCCGTGGCCATGGCCACCATGTACACCGCCAATCATTTGGGGGTGAAGGCCATCGCCGCGCTGACCGAATCCGGCTCCACCCCCCTGTGGATGAGCCGCATCAGCTCGGGTATCCCCATCTACGCCTTGACGAGGCACGTCTCCACGCGTAGAAAGGTGACCCTCTATCGCGGCGTCTATCCGGTGAGCTTCGAGCTGAGCACGGACGATATCCTTAGCGCTAACAAGGAAATTATCGACGAGCTGCTGCGCCGGGGCACCGTTCGCGACGGCGACCTGATCATCATCACCAAGGGGGACCGCAGGGGTATCCGTGGCGGAACCAACCTGATGAAGATCCTTCGAGTGGGTGAGGGCAGCGCCGCCTAGCCAGCTTTCTGTGTACAAACCGAGTAAGGAGTAATCGAAATGGCCCTGATTTCCCTGCGACAGTTGCTGGACCACGCCGCCGAGCACGGCTACGGTTGTCCGGCCTTCAACGTGAACAACATGGAGCAGATGCGCGCCATCAT
>CAYWTP010000518.1:0-1603 GCA_964461215.1 uncultured Ectothiorhodospiraceae bacterium
TAGGCCCCCTTGTTGGCCGCCTCCATGATCCCGGGACCACCGCCGCTGACGACCGAGAATCCGGAATCCGACAGCAGCCGCGCGATCTCCTCGGCAAGCTGGTAGTAGGGGTGGTCGGCCGTGAAGCGTGCCGACCCGAAGATGCTAACGGATGGGCGAATGGCGGAGAGCCTCTCAAATCCCTCCACAAACTCGGCCATTATCTGGAACACCTTCCACGACTCGCGGGTGAGGGCCTTCTCGTCGGCCGGCCTCAATACCGGGCGCGGGGTTTCCTTGGGCTGGGTCATAGGTGGTATTTTTAGCATACTTCCTTGACGGCAGACAGCATGACCCAGACCAAGCCGCTTGTCCTGGTGGACGGCTCCTCCTACCTCTACCGGGCCTTTCACGCCATGCCGTCCCTGAGCAACTCCCGCGGCGAGCCCACGGGTGCCGTCTATGGGGTGGCCAACATGCTGCGCCGACTGCTGGCCGACTATCACCCCGAGCACGTCGCGGTGGTATTCGACGCCAAGGGGAGGACTTTCCGCGATGATCTGTACCCGGAGTACAAGGCCCATCGCCCGCCCATGCCCGGTGAGCTGGCCAACCAGGTCGAGCCGCTGCTCGCACTGGTACGGGCCATGGGGCTGCCGCTGTTGATGGTGCCCGGGGTGGAGGCCGACGACGTGATCGGCACCCTCGCCGTCCGGGCCGCGGAATCCGGGATGAGCACGGTCATCTCCACCGGGGACAAGGACATGGCTCAGCTCGTGAGCGAGCGTATCAGCCTGGTCAACACCATGGACGACAGCCGGCTGGACACGGCAGGCGTGCAGGCCAAGTTCGGGGTACCGCCGGGGCGCATCGTGGATTACCTGGCGCTGGTCGGCGATACCGTGGACAATGTGCCCGGAGTGCCCGGAGTAGGACCGAAGACCGCGGCCAAGTGGCTTCAGGAGTACGGATCGCTCGACGCCCTCATTGCCCATGCCGATGCGATCAAGGGCAAGGCCGGCGAGCGACTGCGCGAGAGCCTGGACCAGCTTGCGCTGTCCCGGCGGCTCGTGACCATCAAGTGCGACGTGGAGCTGGAGGCAGGCCCCGAGGGCCTGGCTCTGCGGCCTGCGGACACCGCCACCCTGCGCGAGCTCTACAGCCGGCTGGAGTTCAAGACCTGGCTTGGCGAGCTGCTGGGCGCAGCCCCGGTGGCACCGCCGGGAGACCAGCCGGCCGCAGAGAGTGCGGCGGCGGATTACCGGATTATCCTGACGCGGGAGGATTTCGAAGGCTGGATGGCGCGGCTGTCGAAGGCGGACCTCTTCGCCTTCGACACCGAGACCACGAGCTTGAACTACATGCAGGCGGAGCTGGTAGGGTTGTCCTTTGCGGTGCAGCCCGGCGAAGCCGCCTACGTGCCGCTGGCTCACGAGTACGAGGGTGTCCCTGCACAGCTTCCGCGGGACTGGGTGCTGGACCGGTTGCGGGCGTTGCTGGAGGATTCCGACCGGCCCAAGGTGGGGCAGCGGAGCGCCGTCGGCCAGGTACGGCAGGCCGCGGTTGACACTCTCGGTGCGTTCCTGCACGATGCCCGCGACCGCTTGCTCGCCGACCCCCTTGA
>CAYWTP010000519.1:0-1601 GCA_964461215.1 uncultured Ectothiorhodospiraceae bacterium
TCGACGACGTGCAGCTCGATGCCGGACGACGCTTGTTTCTCTGGCCCGAGGGACATATTTGAGGATCGTCGCCTCCGAGATCGCCAGCCCGATGAGGGTCTGGACCGAGTGCTGCACGCGCTTGAGCGAGAGCATCTGGGCGATGAGCAGGTTCAGCGCATAGGCCTTGATTCCGGGTCCGTACTGCAGCGGGCCCGGCATGTCGGCGGGGAAGGCGCCTCGGGTTTCGGTCCGGCAGCGGGGGCAGCGCTTGATCTGGGCGTCGACATGGCTGACGACCTTCTCGAAGATGATGTCGATGCGCGTGCGCCGCTCAACGCCGCGGCAGGGCGTGGCGCTCAGCTCCTCCCCGCAGCCTTCACAGACCGCCACCTCGACGAGCTCCACAGTCTCGAGCGTGCGGGTGTTGCCCGCGGCCACGCCGTTGTGCACCTTGCCTTTGCCCTTGGCGCCGGGGCGGGCGAGCGCGCTCTCGTCCGGGGGCGTTTGCGAGGACGGCTTGCTCGAGTTCGTGCTGTTCTTGACGGTTTGCCTCTCCATGAACACGGCCATCAGCAGCTCGAAGAGCATCAGCAGGGCCTGGAACAAGGCCCGACTTTCCGTGCCCATCTGCCCTTTGGCGCAGAGGTCCTCGAACCGCCCCTTCAGGGTGTCGAATTCCTCGCGCAGCGATTGTCGGTTGACGCGGGACATGGGCGGTGCCCGGAGGCCACGGCCTGCTCAGGCCGTCTCCTCAGCTTCGACGGCCATGATCGCCGCCAGCACCGCCAGGCGTTCGGCCCGCGGCATCGCCTGATAGCGCCTGGCCCAGCTGGCGGCCTTGCGCTTGACGGTTTGGCGGTGCGTGAAGTTGCGCCCGGCGTAGCTCGCCCAATGCACTCGGTCGGGGGTGAAGTTGAACCACAGCTTCTCGGTGCGCACGCCGGCCTGGTTCATCACCTGCAGCTCCACGCTGGCCCATCCACCGAGCCACTCATCGTACAGCGCCGAGGGGTAGCCCGAGACCATCACCTGGCAGGGCAGGCCCTTGAGCAATTCGAGCAGCGCAATGTGGTCCTGCTCCGAATAGTCGAAGCGATAGCGGCGAGCCGAGCTGCGGGTGGACTGCAGATAGGGCGGATCGCAGTAGATGAGCTCGCGGCCGCAAAACGGGTAGGCGGCAAGAAACGCATGGGCGCAGCCGTGAATCAGCTCCACCGGATAGTCGCACGTAAAGCCCGCCAGCGCCCGCTCATTGCGGTCGATGCCGATATTGTGCAGCGCCGCGGGCTTGCGCTTCATGATCGCCCCACCACCGAGGTGCGTTTCGATGTAGGTCTCGTGCGGCGGCATCATCGCGATAATGGCCTGACACAGGCCGGAGGTCGCCTTGGATCCGAAGTATGTGCCCACGGCTGCTGCTGATCCGATACGATGTCTTGGAATAGCAGACTAGGCCCAGCAACCTATATTGTCAAGCGAACGTAGAAAAGAATTGTTTGGCTGAAAGCTATCCGGAGGGCGGCAAAAATGCGCCTGAAACTCATCGATAGGGGCGAGTAGTTACGTCGGATCAAGCATTGTGCCCCCGAATCTTGGCGGTTGATGGACTTGTAGGCTAT
>CAYWTP010000520.1:0-1589 GCA_964461215.1 uncultured Ectothiorhodospiraceae bacterium
TGCCCCGGGTGTCCTTGCCGTAGGACCCCGCCTCGCTGCGGAAGCAGGGTGTGTGGCAGACGAACCTGCGGGGCATCTCCTCGCCGGCGATGATGACGTCGCGCACGATATTGGTTACCGGCACCTCGGCGGTCGGAATGAGGTAATAGTCCTGCACCGGGATGTGGAACAGGTCCTGCTTGAACTTGGGAAGCTGTCCGGTCCCCCGCAGGCTGTCGGCGTTGACCAGGTAGGGCACGTACACTTCCTGGTAGCCGTGTTGCGTGGTATGCAGGTCCAGCATGAACTGGATCAGAGCCCGGTGCAGCCTGGCCAGCGGGCCCGAGAGCAGAGTGAAACGGCTGCCGGCGATCTTGGCAGCGGTCTCCCCGTCCAGCATGCCGAGACCGGCGCCGAGATCTACATGATCCTTGGGCTCAAAGGCGAAGCTGGGGGGCTCGCCCCAGCGGCGCACCTCCGGGTTGTCGTCCTCCCCTGCCCCGTCGGGCACGCTCTCGTGGGGAAGGTTGGGGACCGCCATGAGTATGGCGTCCAGCTCCACTTGCAGCGCGCCTAGACGCACCTCCGCCTGCCTGAGGGCATCGCCCAGGCGCGCCACCTCCTCCAGCATCGGGGCGATGTCGGCACCGCTGGCCTTGGCCTTGCCGATGGCCTTGGAGCCGGAGTTACGCTGGCTCTGCAGCTCCTGGGTACGTACCTGGATCTGCTTGCGCTCGGCCTCCAGCGCCTCCAGGCGGGCCACGTCCAGGGTGAAGCCGCGGCGGGCCAGACGGCGGCCCGTCTCGGTCAGCTCATTACGTATCAGTCGTGGGTCCAGCATCAGTCTTTTTCGTTGACTTGGGCGGGCCAGGTGACGATGTGTCCCGGTCCCACCAGGGTGTTCACATGCTTGAGGATGGCGGCCACCTTCCCCGGGGTGTCGAAGAACTCGACCACCACCGGCAGATCCAGGGACATGTCGATCAGCGTAGACGAATGTACGTGGCCCGAGCGGCCGAAGCCGGTGATCCCGCGAAAGACCGTCACGCCGCGCACCCGGCTCTCGTCGTGCAAGTACTGCAGCAGGGTCTTGCACGATTTGTGCTCGGTGAGGTAGACCCGGACCATGGTTACCGAAGTGCTGTTCATAGCTCCCTGCCTGCCACCACGCCGAGCCAGGTGGCGAGTACACATAGGGTTACGCTCAAAACCATGTTCGCGATAGCCTTGATCGGCTCGCCGCCCTCCATGAGGTTCAGGGTCTCCATGGAGAAGGTGGAGAAGGTGGTGAATGCGCCCAGAAAGCCGATGAGCACTGCGGCCCGCCACTCCGGACTCACCTCCATGCGCTCTATGAACAGCACGTAGATCAGCCCCATTACCAAGGATCCCAGCAGGTTCACCGCCAGCGTGCCGTAGGGAAAGCCCCGACCGGCGAGCCGGTAGACGCCATTGGACACCCAGAAACGCATCACGGCGCCCACCGCACCGCCGCCGGCCATGGCCAGGATCTGCATCACCGGCTCATACCGCGACGGCAGCAACCGGCCTTCGGCATTCCGGCTGCCTTTGGATGTGGACGTTCATGCCGGAGCCCATCAGCGAGTCCG
>CAYWTP010000521.1:0-1579 GCA_964461215.1 uncultured Ectothiorhodospiraceae bacterium
GTGGTGGTATGCGAGCCCTTCACGGTCATGGGGCCTTCGAAGCTCACGCCGAGGTCCAGATGCGGATCCACCTGGCCCGCTGCGCCCAGCGACCAGCCCCATCCCGAAACGTCCCGCTCCAGGCGGTGGATCGTGGGATCGGCGTTGACGGGCGCGACCCGGCGCATGGTGGCCAGATTCCCGAAGTAGCGATGTGCAGCAAAGCCGATACGCACCCGTGGCAGGAGCTCAGCGCCATAACCGACCGAAAAGCTCCGCAGCCGCCCGCTGGAGTCGATGGTATTGCGCTGGATGATACTGTCCCGAGGCTGGGAGCCGGAATTCGGGTCGCGGACCTCTTCGCGGTAGTCATAGTCGAAGTCGTAGCGATCGTAGATGCCCGCGCCAAAGGCCATCTTGCGTGAGCCCAGGCGGTAGATCGCCCCGCCCTGACCCGAGGCATACGTGCTGCGATTCGTCGCATACGCGGTGTCGGCCACGTAGCTGCTGAAGCTGTCGTACAGCGGGATGTAGCGGTTCTCGCTGGCCTGGGTCATCCCCAGACTCAGGTCCAGATGCCAGGGCTGCTTGGCGCCGGATTCCAGGAGCGCGGGATTGTGGATGAGCGCCGCGCTTCCCTGGGCGACGGAGGCCCCCACCGAGCCCATGGCGGCCGACCGTGTGGTCCCCGCATCCATGGGCGTGCCGTAGGAGCTATCCAGAAATGTGATGGCCCCGGCAGGAGAGGCGACCACCAGGGCGGCGGCCGTAGCTCCGGCGAGGAGGCTCAAATAGCGGCTCGGCATGCGCATCTCGCAAACTCCCTAGAAGGTATAGTCGAGCTGGACACGGAACGAGGTCACCTGATCTCGCACGTTGTCTCCGGGGAACTCGGCCGGGTAGACCGGCTGGTTGTTCAGGTCCCGTGGCTGCACGTTCGTTCGAGTGAGCAAATGATCCACGGTGGCCTTGAACCGCAGCAGGAGTCGATCCCCCAGCCGGCTGCGAATGAGGAACCAGTTCCGGAATCCCCGACCGTCCAGGAGCACGAACTCGTTGTCCTCGAAGTTCCAGAGGAAGCCGTCGTACACGAGGCTGCTGATCTCGAACATGAGGTTCTGGTTCACGTTGTGCGTGAGCTGGGCCTGTAAGGCCTGGCCCGGGCTCGCTCCCTGAGGGAACGGGTTGCCTGTATCTCCGGGCACCGGAGAATACGAAAGCCGTGGCCGAGGGGCGAACTCGGTATTGGTATTGCTGTACAGAAAGCCCAGCTGATCGTAACCGCTCAGTCTCAGCTGCATCTCCACGCGGGTATCCCAGCCCCGATACCGCCTCACATCGCTGGCCACCATTTCGGCCCGGCTCCCATAGCGCTCCCTCAAGCGGAAACGCAGCGGGAAGATGGGTTGATACTCCGCGCGGAAGGTCCAGCGTCGGAGGTCCTGTCCATCCACGGCCCGGGTCCACTGATCAAAGTCCAGACCCGTGATGGTGAACTTGCGGCTCACCCGATACCGGGTGCTCAAGAAGAAACCACGCTCGGGCTTCATCTCCGGGGTGTTCAGCGCCACATAGGCCAAGAGCGGGTTGTTCAGGCGAA
>CAYWTP010000522.1:0-1576 GCA_964461215.1 uncultured Ectothiorhodospiraceae bacterium
CGCAGCATCCCTGCTGCTAACGGTCCTGCAAACCTCACATGGACACCTCGTACTTTGCTTAAGAACTAGTCTATGTGGCCGGCCTACACGCCGAACCACCCGAATACGCGCTGTAGCCAGCCCCTCTTCCTCGGCGGCGGCGGCGGAAGCTCGACCGGCATGATGCGGATAACCGCCTCCAGTGCTTCACGTTCCGCCTCCCGCTGGATTGCCTCGATGGACAGATCCAGCTGCTCCTCCTCCTTGGCCATGATCCGCGTGAGCACCAGCTTGTTGTTCGCTTTGCACCTGTAGAGAATGTTGCGGATCTCGTGGCGGATCCGCAGCGTGATCCGGTGACGTTCCACCGCACGGCCCTGCTTGAAGAGCTGGTAGATCTGGTGCTTGCCGTAGTACGAATAGAAAGACACCACCTCGATGATCAGATTGCGCGCCGCGAGCAGCAGCACCCCATCGATATTGTCCGCCAGGTAAGGATTGCCCACGCCGGTGAAGATAGCGTCGATGATCTCGATCAGCTCGGCCGTGGGGATGAACATGACCTCATTGTCCACCAGGAAGATCCCGCTCACGGTGCGCTCCACCCGCAGAATGGCCTGGCGGATCTCGTACAGCCGCTCGACGGCCTGCCCGATCTGCAGGATCAGGTTCTTACCCAGGATCTCGGTGACCTCCTTGGTCTTGTCCCTGGCCGTCTGAACCAGACTGAACAGCTCGTGCGTCTCTTCCAGGCTCAGACCGGTGAGCCCGGTGTGGCGGTAGTAATCCCGAGCACTCTCGATGGCCCGCTTCAGCTCAGCGTAATACTCCGTGAGTCGCCGCACCTCGTCCGGCGCCAACGGCCGGTGCAGCACTCTGTTGCCGTACTTCAACGACAGGATGCGCTGGGGCGAGTTGCTGCGGGTGAGGTCGTTGACGGTCTCGTAGCCGCCGAGGATCTCGGCGAATACGTACAGCTTACGCAGCTCACCGTCTTCCGGAGCACTCTCCATGCGGGCGGCGAGCTGGCGCTCATCGAAGGTCTCGCACACATAGCCGCCAGCGCCGTCGCCGATGATGCGCAGGGTCTGGTCAAAAGCATCGAGGGTCTGGTCATGCAGATGCGCCACCTCTACCCGGCCGTCGCGATCCACGGCGGCGAGCGCTTTGAGGTCGAGCGTCTTCTCCAGCGGCTTGTCTTCGGACCGGGACGCGGAGCCTGCCGCGGTGGGGGCACGAGCCTGGTCAGGCGGGAAGGTCATGTCGGGTTCCTGGCAAGGGCTCCATTGCGCTGCTCACGTCGAGTGGCGGCCCGACCCGGAGGGACTCGGCCCGCCCGGGTGAGCCCTCCGTCGGGGCCGGGACCGGACATGCAGCAGCCATTCTCCAGCCAGAGTACACGCCAGCCAGCAGGGCCGCCAGCAGCCCCGCCGGACCCGATCGGCTCCTACCGCCCATACCCTGCGGGCCGGTACGGCTCAGTCGGCGGCGCCGGGATGGCCGTGTCCGGCGCCAAGTACAGGCCCAACGCAAGGTCATGGCCCCGCACATACGTAGGATCTTTAGGCCGTGCCGTCCATGTGAGGCCCGCAGGACA
>CAYWTP010000523.1:0-1574 GCA_964461215.1 uncultured Ectothiorhodospiraceae bacterium
CAACAGGAACGACCGCCAGGACTGGCTGCTCAGGTGTGAGCGCTGTGGCGCGCGGCCCAGGTTCGATGCCCAAGTGTGGCTTCCCGAGCAATATCCCAGGCATCACCCCTGGGAGAGGCGCGAGACAGGCCCGACGGCAGAATCGCAGGAGAAGTCCAGGGTCATGGAGGTCAACGATCCGCGCCTCTACTACCCGCGCACCCGCTGCGCCCTGGTCATTCCACCGGAATCACGCATCCGCCGGGGCACGGTGGTAGATCGGCTGCACTGCAATCGGGAGCACCGGCGCCGGCTCGACCAGTGTCGAACGCCGATGCGGCAGCGCGCCGAGATGCGCCTGATTGCCAGCCAATATGGGTGTTCCCCTGCAGATGTCGAGAAGGCCTTGGAGGAGATCCGAATCGGGTACCCCCTGCACGGCCAGGCCCTCACGCCAGGAGATCTCCTGGCGGGCGAGCACAAGGCCCTGGTTGAGGAGATCCCCGGTCTGTTCGACGACGAGGACTTCGTCCCACGCCACCGCACCCGGGACTGGCAGGCTTTAGCGAGCCGTCATGCCGGCACATCCCGTGAAGGCCCAATCCTGGCCGCCATCGACCGCCTGGTGGCACTGACACGGTTGCGGGAGATCCAGGTGTTCGATGGCTTCAGCCGCATCAGCCAGGAGCACCTGGTGCCGCCGGACCTGGACGGGAGCCAGGACTGGCTGCCGTCCATCGAGCTTTTTGGCGAGGGGATCTTCTTCAACTTGGATGAGCCCACCCTGGCGCGCTGGGAACGGCAGCCGGGGCTCGCGGAGCGTGCGCAGCGCTTGCGGCGGCGCTTCGAGCGGTCCGGGGTGCGCTTCCCCAACGATCCACCATCCCCGCTCAGCCCGCGTTTCGTCCTGCTGCATACCCTGGCCCACCTCCTGATCCGGCAGCTGGAGTCCAACGCCGGCTATCCGGCGGCCTCCATCCGGGAGCGTATTTACTGCGCCGGCGGCCAGGAGGCCATGGCGGGGATACTGGTCTACGTGGCGGTTCCCGACGTAGTCGGCTCGCTCGGCGGGCTGGCGGAGGCGCAGAGGTTTCTCCGCTTGCTGGCGAGCGTATTCGACCACGCGGACTGGTGCTCGCTGGACCCGGTCTGCTCGGAGCACGAGGGCCAGGGGCCCAATCTGTTGAACCTGGCGGCCTGCCACGCCTGCGTGCTGGTCCCGGAGCCGAGCTGTGCCTACGGCAATGTGCTGCTGGACCGGACGCTCCTGAAAGGGGACCTGGCGGGTGGCATTCGGCCCCTGCTGGACTTTGTGGAAGGCGGTTGACGTGTCATGGTGGCGTGCCGGTTCTCACTTCCAAACATCGAGGAGCTGAGCAAAGAGCAGGAGCGCGTGAGGCTGCTGCCCATGGAGGGGTGTCACCTGATCGTGGGCGGTCCCGGCACCGGGAAGTCCGTGATCGCCCTCTTGCGGGCACGCCGGCATCACCGCAAGGAGGCGCGACAAGACTACATATTTCTCCTATACAACCGGCTGCTCCTGGAGGCCAGCCGGGAGATGGTCGGTACCGATCTCAACGTGCAGACCTGGATTG
>CAYWTP010000524.1:0-1566 GCA_964461215.1 uncultured Ectothiorhodospiraceae bacterium
CGATTCGCCCACCGCGATCATCTGACAAACCATGGGGGGGAAGACCTTGCTCTGCGTGAGCGGCTCCGAGATCGAGTTGCCCTCGCTGATGCTGGCCCGCGTGGCCATGACGGCGCGCTCGACGACCTTGTTTCCGGAAGTCTTGGCAGTGATGAGGAGCGCGTCGAGGATAGGCACACCCGAGGATATCAGGGTGCTCAGCGTGCGGGTGAAGCGGGCGATCGACGACTTGCGGATCAGATCTCCGAAGACCGGCATCTGGAGAAGCGACTTGTCCATTGTAAAGCGCCCGGCTTCGGTCCGGTACGCCTGCCGCAGACCGATGGCGGCCGCGATCCCCACCCCGATCATGTAGGGGAAGTAGGCGATGGTGAAGTTGGACAGATTGATGACGAACTGGGTCGGGGCTGGCAGCGCCTGGCCGAAGCTGGAGAAGAGCTCGGCGAAGACCGGAATGACCCACACCAGCAGGACCGCCGTCACCCCCGTGGCCACCGTGATGATGGTCACCGGATAGATCATCGCTCCCTTGATCTTCGCCTTCAGCTTCATGGACTTCTCCATGTAGACCGACAGGCGCTGCAGAATGGTGTCCAGGATACCGCCGATCTCGCCGGCCGCGATCAGGTTGACGTACAGATCGTCGAACACCTTGGGGTGCTTGCGGAGCGCATCGGCGAAGGTCGCGCCGCCCTCGACCACCTCCTTGACGTCCCTGAGGACCGCCTTGAGCCCGCGCGAGTCGGACTGGGTCGACAGGATGTCCAGGCACTGCACCAGCGGCAGGCCGGCGTCGATCATGGTGGAGAACTGGCGCGTGAAGATCACCAGGTCCTTCAAGGAGACGCCGCCGCCGCCCAGGTGCGGCATCTTGATCTCCAGGGCTTTCTTCTTCACCTTGGAGGGGGTGATGCCCTGGGCCTTGATCTTGACCATGGCCTCGTCGGCGCTCTTGGCGTCCATGACGCCGTTGCGCAGCTCGCCGTTCTTGGTCCTGCCTTCCCAAGTGAATGTCGGCATCCCGTTCTCCTTAGTGGGCCGCGTCCTGGCCCGTCACGCTGCGCCCGGGAAAACCCGGACCGGCGCAGTGCTCAGCCCGAAGAGCGCTGGTGGCCGCTGTCCGTACGTCCCTGGGTGAACTGGGGCATCTTGGCTCCGTCCTGGAGCATGTTGCGCAGCTCGTCCACGTCGCTGCTTCGGCCCAGCGCCTCGTCCAGGGTGATGGTCTTGCGCGTATGGAGCATGTACAGGGCCTGGTTCATCGTCTGCATGCCGAACTTGGATTGGCCGACCTGCATCTGGCTGTAGATCTGGTGGACCTTGTCCTCGCGGATCAGGTTGCGAATGGCGGGGTTGGGCACCATCACCTCGACCGCCAGGCAGCGCCCCTGGCCCGAAGACTTGGGGATCAGCTGCTGGGACAAGATCCCCTGCAGCACGAAGCTGAGCTGGGCGCGCACCTGGGGCTGCTGGTAGGGCGGGAACACGTCCAGGATGCGGTTGATGGACTGGACCGCGGTATTGGTGTGCAAGGTAGCGAAGGTCAAGTGACCGGTCTCGGAGATC
>CAYWTP010000525.1:0-1557 GCA_964461215.1 uncultured Ectothiorhodospiraceae bacterium
ACAGCTGGGTGTACCGCTTCCTGCGCAAACGCAAATACGAGCAAGAAATCGTCTTCGGTGACGCCACGAAGGAGTACTGGGATAAAGCGCTAGACCTAAAGCCCATGGTGCCGGATCTACCGGACGCCTTCTACCGCGAGGAGTGGCAGCGGGTGGTGCAGCCCCAGGGCATCGAGCGCTCCGAACAGTACCTTCGGGCCACGCGCATCGGCCGGGGCACGCGTCTGAATCGAGCGCAACGGGCCGCTGTTTGGCCCGTGTTCGAGGAGTACCGCAACCAGCTCGCGCTTGCGGGGCGCAAAGAGATCGACGATGCCTACCGGGACGCTGCAGCGCTGATCCAGCACGAAGGTCTGCCGCCACCTTTCGCGGCGGTCGTGGTGGACGAGGCGCAGGACATGGGCCCGCAGGCCTTCCGCATGATCCGCACGCTGGCTCCGGAGGGTCCTAACGATCTATTCATCGTTGGTGATGGTCACCAACGCATCTACGGCCGCAACAAGGTGGTGCTGAGCCGGTGTGGGGTCAATATACGCGGCCGGTCCCGCAAGCTGAGGATTAACTACCGGACCACGGAGGAAAGCCGGCGCTGGGCCGTTCGGCTTCTAGAAGGCCATCCAGTGGATGACCTGGACGGGGGTTCCGATACAAATGACGGCTACAAGTCTCTGACCCATGGTGAGCCACCGGAGGTTCACATCCTCGGCTCTGCTGAAGAGCAGGCCGATTTCGTGCGTGACTACTTACGGCGCATAGACGAGATGGGTGTGCCGCGCAGCCACGTCTGCATCGCCCTGCGCGTACAGCGAGAGCTGGATGCACTGCAGGAGGGGTTGGAGCAACGGGGCATCGCGGTGCAGCGAATCAACCCCCGAGAGCCGGACACCGGGGCGCCGGACGCAGTACGGCTGGCGACGATGCATCGGGTGAAAGGTCTGGAATTCGACCATATGGTGCTTGCCAGTGTGAACCAAGGCTTCGTGCCGCTGGAGCAAGCCATTGCTGATAGGGGTGATGCCGTAGAGCTACGCCAGGCAGACCTGGAGGAACGGGCGTTGCTCTACGTGGCGGTGACGCGGGCCAAGAAAAGTGCTCTGATCTTGAGCTATGGCCAGCCGAGTCCGTACCTTGGTGCGCAGAGTTAGGACCTGTTCCGGGATAGGACGGGATTCCCGTCTGCAGTCCTTCAACGGTCGGAGGAGAGTAGATGGAGTTTAGGGTTTTTGGAGCTTTTGAAATACCGCGCAATGCCCGCGGCATAATCGTTGCCGATAGGGAAACGCGACGCACACTTTGCGACGGCGTGGAGGACGCATGCCCTGGGCTGGCCGAAGGCTGCGGGTGCTATGTCTTCTGCAACAGGGCCGGCGGCGGGACGAGACCCTGGTATGTAGGCAAGGCCGAGCGACAGGCCTTTCGGAAAGAATGCCTGTCAGCCCATAAGGTGAATAAGTACAACAGCGTGGTCGGAGGTTGGAAGGGAAAGCCACTTCTCTACCTCGTCGCCCAGGTCACGCCGAGGGACACGTTCAGGGCCCCGACTATAAATACCAGGCC
>CAYWTP010000526.1:0-233 GCA_964461215.1 uncultured Ectothiorhodospiraceae bacterium
AGGATCACGCGCGCAATCGCCACGCGCTGCTTCTCGCCACCGGAAAGCTTGAGGCCGCGCTCGCCGACCATGGTGTCGTAGCCCTTGGGCAGGGACTCGATGAAGTGGTGGACGTGAGCCAGCTCGGCGGCACGCCGCACCTCCTCGCCAGTGGCTCCGGGCCTGGCGTAGGCGATGTTGTAGAAGATAGTATCGTTGAACAGCACCGTATCCTGGGGAACGATGCCGATGGC
>CAYWTP010000526.1:243-1556 GCA_964461215.1 uncultured Ectothiorhodospiraceae bacterium
CACGCAGGCTGGACTGGGTCACCTCGCGCAGATCCTGGCCGTTGATGCGGATGGCGCCGCCGGTCACATCGAAGAAGCGGAACAGCAGCCTGGCCAGGGTGGACTTTCCGGCTCCACTGGGACCGACCACGGCCACCTTGTGGCCGGGCGGGATCTCGAAGTCCACGTCGTGCAGGATGGCCCGATCCGGCTGGTAGCTGAAGTCCACGTGCTCGAAGCGCACGCCGCCGTTGCCCACCTCCAGGGGTCGGGCCCCGGCACGGTCCTGGATCTCGCCTTCCTGGGCCAGCAGGCGGAACAGCAGGTCCATGTCGGCCAGGGAATACCGGATCTGGCGGTAGACGATGCCCAGGAAGTTCAACGGAATGAACAGCTGCAGCAGAAAGGCATTGACCAGCACCAAGTCGCCCAGGGTCATCGACCCCTCCGCCACGCCCTGCGCGGCATAGACCATGATAAGGGTCACTCCCACTGCTATGATGGCCCCCTGGCCGAAGTTCAGTGCCGACATGGAGGTCTGGCTCTTCACCGCCGAGTCCTCCCAACCGGCCAGGGTCTGGTCGTAGCGCCGGGTCTCGAAATCCTCGTTGCCGAAGTACTTTACGGTCTCGTAGTTGATGAGACTGTCCACCGCCTGATTGTTAGCCTGCGAATCCAGGGCGTTCATGGAATGGCGGTAGTGCATGCGCCAGTTGGTCACTCTGAAGGTGAACCAGATGTACACCGTCACGGTGCCAAAGGTCACCAGGGTGAACTTGATGTCGTAGCTGCCCAGCAGGATGGCCGCCACCAGGGCGAACTCCACCGCCGTGGGCAGCACGTTGAAGATTGTGTAGTTGAGGATGGTGCTGACGCTGCGGGTGCCACGCTCGAGGTCTCGGGAAATCGCCCCCGTCTTGCGCTCCAGATGGTAGCGCAGGGCCAGCGAGTGCAGGTGGTCCAGGACGCGCCGGGACAGGCGGCGCATGGCCCGGTACCGGACCTTGGCGAACACCGCATCGCGCAGCTCGTTGAACGCCGAGGCCGAAAGCTTGAGCAGCCCATAAGCCACCAGCAGGACGATAGGCAGAGCCAGCGCGGCGTGCCCTGGAGTGCCCAGCGCGTCCACGATGCGCTTGAGCACCAGCGGCACGCCGACGTTGGCCAGCTTGGCCAGAAGCAGGGAGCCGAGCGCGACCAGCACCCGGCCCCTGTACTCCCACACGAAGGGCAGCATGAGCCGGATGTTGCGCAGATCGTTGCGGTCCTTGTGCGGATCCTCGGTGTAACCGTGACCCATCATGGCCTTGCGGCTCTATGGCGTGTAAGCATGG
>CAYWTP010000527.1:0-1532 GCA_964461215.1 uncultured Ectothiorhodospiraceae bacterium
TGGGCCCACTTGCCGGAGTTGTCGAGCAGGTTGCCGAGCAGCTCGGTGAGGTCGTCGTCGCGCACCGCCACCATCAGCTCCTCGGCTAGGTCGCTGGACCAGGACAGCTTCGCGCCGTCCGGGGTCCGTTCCAGAGTGCGCACCACGCGCTGGACGGCCCGGGCCAGGTCGGCCCGGTGAGGCATCGAGATGTCGGCGCTGCGCAGGCGGGCGCGGATCAGCTCACGGTCCACCCGCCGGCGCATGGCCTGGGCGACCTGGTCGAGATTGTCGGCCATCTGGGTCTGTCCGGCCGCACGCAGCTGCTGGGCGTCGGCGCCGAGCGCGGACAGGGGTGTCTTGAGCCCGTGGGCCAGGTCGGCGGTCCAGGCGCGGGCCTTCTCCACGCTCTCGTCCCGCGCCGCCAGCAGCTCGTTGATCTCCTCCACCAGCGGCATGACCTCGTCCGGATAACGCTCCTGCAGGCGCTGCACGCGCCCGGAGCGGATGGCGAGCACCCCTTGGCGCAGCAGCTCCAGGGGCGAGAGGCCGGTACGCACCTGGACCCAGGTGGCGGCCATGAGCACCGCGGCCAGCAGGGCGAAGTAGGGCAGCATGTCCGCGGCGAAGGCCTGGCGGGCGACCTCCAGCTCCCGGCGGTTCAGGGCTACCGCCACCCGCAGGCGCCGGGCCTCCGTGGCGGGAAGCAGGATGATCTGGCGCTCGCGCACCATGAGCGGTTGGCCGGCAGGGCCGGGGAGGTTGTGGCGGTGCACCACGCCGATGCTGAGCTCGTCCCGGGGCAGCTCGATCACCGCGTCCCACAGGGAGCGCGAGCGCAGCAGGGTGGGCCGTGCGTCGTCCTGCACCTGCCAGTAGAGCCCGCTCAGGGGCTCCTCGAAGCGCGGGTCGGCGAGACCGCTGGTGACATGCACCCGCCCGTCGGCGTCGAGCTCGATGCGCCCGATGAGCTGGCGCAGATAGGTCTCGAGCTCCGCATCCAGGCGCCGCTCCACGTGGCGCTCGAACAGGGCCACCAGGCTGATCCCGGCCAGCACCAGGGCCAGCAGGATGGACACTGCCGCCGCGCTCAGGAGCCGAAAGCGCAGGGAGCGCACGCTCACGATTCGGGACGCTCGATGATATAGCCGAAGCCCCGGCGGGTCTCGATGAGGTCCACGCCCAGCTTTCTGCGCACCCGGCCCACCAGCACCTCGATGGCGTTGGACTCGCGCTCGAAGTCCTGGGCGTAGAGCTGCTCGGTCAGCTCGAGCTGGGACACCACCCGCCCGGCGTGAGTCATCAGATAGCTCACCAGTCGGTACTCCTGGGGCGACAGGTGCACCGGCGTCCCCGCCACGCTGACCCGCATCTGCCGGGTGTCCAGGGTGACCGCGCCGTCGCGCAGCACTGGGCTGGCCTGGCCGGTGGTGCGGCGCAGGATGGCGCGCAGGCGGGCCAGCAGCTCCTCGGTCTGGAAGGGCTTGGGCAGGTAGTCGTCGGCCCCGGCGTCGATGCCCTCGACCCTTTCGTTCCAGTCGCCCCGGGCGGTG
>CAYWTP010000528.1:0-1522 GCA_964461215.1 uncultured Ectothiorhodospiraceae bacterium
GGGGAGTCGGATCACCTCATAGTACTCCGAGACGGTAGGGCCGCTCACATGGGGAAGGGGGTGACAGTCATACGCAGTCCGCAAAGGCAACTCGCGCCGGACGAAGTCGGGCCGGAGAACGTCGAGCCAACCTTCTTGCGGGGCATATCCATCAAGGCGGGTACGGACCCTGCCCATCGCTTTCAAAACCTCTACGGCTGCCTGGATGCGTCACTGTTGCGCCTTGCCTGGAGCAAGCTCAACAAGCACGGAGCGCCCGGCGTGGACCGGGTGACGGTCGCCCAGTATGGGGAGAATCTGGAGGAGAACATCCAGGCGCTCGTCGACCGCCTGAAGCGGGGTGACTACCGCAGCCGGCTGATCCGGCGCAAGTACATCCCCAAAGGCAACGGCAAGGAGCGGCCCCTGGGCATCCCGGTCGTGGAAGACCGCTTGCTGCAGGGAGCCGTCAGACTGCTGCTCGAAGCCATCTACGAGAACGACTTCCTGCCCCTGAGCTACGGCTACCGCCCTGGCGTGGGGGCGCAACAGGCGGTCAAGGACCTCACTTACGAGCTGCAGTTCGGCCGCTATGGGCACGTTGTAGAAGCCGACATCAAAGGCTTCTTCGACGGTCTCGACCACGATTGGCTACTGGCGATGCTGCGCGAGCGCATCGACGACGAGCCCTTTCTGGGGCTCATCGCCAGTTGGCTGAAGGCTGGCATATTGGAGCGCGACGGAACGCTCATCCACCCCCACACAGGGACACCACAGGGCGGAACGGTTTCGCCCGTGTTGGCGAACGTCTACCTGCACCATGTGCTGGACCTGTGGTTCGAACGGGTGGTCAAGCCCCGCTGCCGGGGTCAGGCGTACATCATCCGCTTTGCGGATGATTTCCTGTGCGCCTTCCAGTACAAGGACGATGCCGAGCGCTTCTACCGGGTGCTACCGAAACGGCTGGAGAAATTCGCCCTGAAGGTGGCCCCGGAGAAGACCCGCCAGCTGCGCTTCAGCCGCTTTCGGGCGAGCCGCACACGCCGCTTCACCTTCCTCGGCTTCGAGTTCTATTGGGAGGCCGATAGCAAGGGAACGCCCCGGGTGTGGCGGCGAACGGCGCGCAAGAAGCTGCAAGCCGGTATCAAAGCCTGCAAGGACTGGCTCAAGGCCAACCGTTACCTTCCTGTGGGGGTGCTGTTGGCGAAACTGGCCAGGAAAGTTCGTGGTCACTACAACTACTTCCGTGCCATCGGCAACGGCCGCGCCCTCTGGAGATTCCACAAAGCGGTGGTGGGGCTACTGCACAAGTGGTTGAATCGACGAAGCCAGAGGCGGAGCCTGACTTGGCCGCAACTGAATCGGCTGCTGGAGCGTTTGGCGTTCCCGCGGCCCACGGTTGCGGTTGCAAAGGCATGAAATCGGGGGCATGCGTGAAAGCCTGTTCTTCTGCGCGCGTGAGTATGACTGAGGAGCCCGGTGCGGGAAAACCGCACGCCGGGATCTGTGCAGGGGGCGCCGGGTAACCGACGTCCCTACTGCG
>CAYWTP010000529.1:0-1519 GCA_964461215.1 uncultured Ectothiorhodospiraceae bacterium
CGATGCCGGGATTGGGGCGGCGCTGTATGGAAACGGGGGCGATGATGAGCTGCTGGGCAGCCAGGCCAGCGACACCTTGCACGGTGGTGCGGGCGATGACCGGCTGGTGGGAGGGGGTGGGGGCGACCGCTTCTACGGAGAGGCGGGTGCTGACCGCCTCGAAGGGGGGGCGAGCGCGGACCGGTACTACGTCAATCCGGCCGAGCACGACGTGATATTCGACGACGAGCGCGGCTCGCCTTACCAGGACTCCGATGAGGTGTATCTGCCCGCGGGGCTGAGCGTGGCGCAGGTGTCCTTCGCCCGCGAGGGCAACGACCTGAGCATCGACAACCTGCGCATCGAGCGCTTCTTCGAGTACGACGACAGCCACGGCGGGGTGCAGGTGTTCCCGTTTCAGGTGTCTACGCTGATCTTCCCCGGCGCGCCGTCCATCTGGAACCTGCCCGCCTATCTGGCCGGGGCCGGCATCTCGGCCGAGGTCAGCGGCGGCGAGGGCGACGATGCGCTGGCCGGGGACGGCTACGCCAACACCCTCCAGGGCCAGGGGGGGCAGGATACCCTGCGCGGGCTTGAGGGCGAGGACACGCTGGCGGGCGGTGCCGGTGATGACCGGCTGCTTGGCGGTGCCGGCAACGACATGCTCAGCGGCGGCAGCGGTGCCGACCTCATCGACGCCGGGGCGGGTGATGACACCATTGCCACGGGGCAGGACGGGGCCTGGGGCACGGTGGGCTGGGCGTACAACATCGGCACGCCGGGCCACCCGTCCACGGCGGGCTTCGCCGGGCACAGCCGCTGGGTACGGCTGCTGGGCTATGCGCGCACCACCGACGTGGTGGACGGGGGTGCGGGACAGGACACGCTCACTGGGGGTGCGGGCGAGGAGGCGGTGTTTCTGCACGACTTTCTCTCGGCCTTCCCCGAGGGCGCGGCCGGTGCGCGGCTGGCCGGGGTGGAGCACTTTGCGATGGGCGCGGGCAACGACATCGTGGACCTGACCAGCCCGGACTATGCGTATGGCGACGTCACCCTGGAGGGGGGTGCCGGGGACGACACCCTGTGGGCCAGCAGCGGGGATGACGTGCTGGTGGGCGGCCCCGGCGCCGACCAGCTCTACGGCGGCCCTGGTGCCGACCGCTATGAATACGCCGCCGGCGATGGCCGCGACACCCTCATCGACCCCGACCCCGACCCGGGCGACGTGCTCGCTTTCGGGGCGGGGATAACGCGCGAGTCGCTGTGGCTGGAGCGGGTGGCCAACGACCTGCAGGTGCGGGTGCTCGACGGCAACGACGACGCGCTGAGCATTGCCAACTGGTACGCCTTGCCCGCCAGCCCCATCGCGGCGTTTGCGCTGGCCGACGGCGAGCGGCTGCTGCAGGCCCAGGTGCAGCGGCTGGTGGAGGCGATGGCCGCCTACGATGCGCCGGCCGCCGGTCAGACCAGCCTCAATCCCGTAGTGCGCGAGGAGCTGGCCCCGGTCCTGGCCGAGGTCTGGCAGACCTCATAGGGCCCA
>CAYWTP010000530.1:0-1514 GCA_964461215.1 uncultured Ectothiorhodospiraceae bacterium
CTCTACAGCGGCGGCGGGCTGGCGCTGTGGCGCGAGCTCTACAAGCCCTTCGGCCTGGTGCCTTTCCCCATGGGCAACACCGGCGTACAGATGGGAGGCTGGTTCAACAAGCGCATCGATTCGGTTGCCGATCTCAAGGGCTTGAAGATGCGCATTCCCGGCCTGGGCGGGAAGGTGCTAGCCAAGGCCGGCGGCTCGCCGGTGCTGCTGGCCGGCGGCGAGATTTACACCGCCCTGGAGCGCAATACCATCGACGCCACCGAATGGGTGGGCCCCTACCACGACGAGCGCCTCGGTCTGTACCGGGCCGCCAACTACTACTACTACCCTGGCTGGCACGAGCCCGGCACGACCCTGGAGCTGATCGTCAATTCCAAAGCCTGGAACGAGCTTCCCGAGGACTTGCAAACCATTGTGCGTGTGGCTGCCATGGCCGGAAACCAGTGGATGTACTCCCAGTTCGAGACCCTGAACCTCAAGGCCTTGCGCGAGCTGAAGGAGAAGCATGGGGTGCAGGTGCTGCCCTTCCCGGATGACGTGCTGGCCGAGCTGCACCGGCTGACTATCGAGGCCCTGGACGAGGAGGCGGCCAGGGATCCCCAGTTCAAACGAGTGTATGCGGCCTATCAGGCCTTCCGCGCCGACAACGATGCCTGGGACGCCATCTCCGACGGCGCGTACCGCAAGGCCATGGAGCTGGCCCACTGACATCTTTAGCCGACCACGCGCGCGTGACCGCGGGCTGGCGCCCGCTCCCACGATGCCAGAGCTGAATGCGCCCCAGCGGGCCGCGGTGCGCTACATCGACGGTCCGCTCCTGGTACTGGCCGGCGCCGGCAGCGGCAAGACCCGGGTCATCACCAACAAGATCGCCTACCTGGTAGGCGAGTGCGGCGTCAGGCCGTGCCACATCGCGGCCGTGACCTTCACCAACAAGGCAGCCCGTGAGATGAAGTCGCGGGTTGCGGGCCTCTTGAAAGGGCGCGACAGCCGCGGCCTGGTGGTCTCCACGTTTCATACCCTGGGATTGAACATCCTGCGCCGGGAAGCCGCGGCGGCAGGGCTCAAGGCCGGATTCTCCATCTTCGACGCTCCGGACACGGCAGCTTTGCTGCGCGAGCTCGCTCGGCGCGACGGCATCCCGGATGGCCAGAGCGAAGCTATCGGCTGGCGGATCAGCCAATGGAAGAGTGAGCTGGTTGATCCGGCTACCGCCGCGGTAGACGCTCAGGACGAGCAGGAGCTGGCCGCTGCCGGCATGTATGCCGGGTACGAGCGCGCCCTGCGGGCCTATAACGCGGTAGACTTCGACGATCTCATCGCCCTTCCCGCGCGCCTGCTCGAGCAAGACGCCGATACCCTGCAACGCTGGCAGGAGCGTACCCGCTACCTGCTGGTGGACGAGTATCAGGACACCAACGCCGGGCAGTACCGGCTGGTGAAGCTGCTCGCCGGGGTGCGTGCGGCGCTGACGGCAGTGGGCGACGACGATCAGTCCATCTACGCCTGGCGCG